>CADBUJ010000039.1 GCA_902797845.1 uncultured Eubacteriales bacterium
ACAGGAGCGCATTTCCGGTGGACGTGTGGATAAAGCGTATAATGGAGGAGCTTTTCTTTGAAGGAAAGGATACGAAGATAAATGTGATCCAGCAGTTTGCAGAAGAAAAGTTCGGGGATCTGGGAGGCTATGCCCAGCAATACCTTTTCGATTACGGAAGGAACATGAAGGAGTAGTTTGACCTTCCGGAATGGCCTAAACAAAAACGGAGAAAATAAGAGAAAACAAGAGATAATACGAGTTGTGATGAGAATAATGCATATTACTGAAAAAAGATAATGTTGCATTATTTCATATAAAAACTTATTATTACACCATAGTTAGCACTCGAATTTGTCGAGTGCTAATACATGAAGAAGACTAGGAGGAGCAGTAATGAAGTTAGTACCTTTAGGAGACAGAATAATCCTTAAAGAAGAAGTGGCTGAAGAAAAGACAGAATCCGGCATCATCCTTACAGGCAGTGCCAAGGAAAAGCCCTCATATGCTACTGTTGTGGCAGTAGGTCCCGGCGGCCTTGTAGAGGGGCATGAAGTTAAGATGCTCGTTAAACCCAAGGATAAAGTTATGTATGCGAAGTATTCGGGAACCGAAGTCAAATTCGAAGGTGAGGAATACATCATCATAAGGCAGGCTGATGTGCTTGCCATTGTAAAATAAACAGTAGTTTCAGGAGGAACATGAAATGGCAAAGGAATTGAAGAACGGTTCAGAGGCCAGAAAGGCCTTGGAGATCGGTGTTAACAAACTGGCGGATACAGTAAAGGTTACCCTTGGCCCCAAGGGAAGAAACGTTGTAGTAGACAGACCTTTCGTTACGCCTCTCGTAACAAATGACGGTGTTACAATTGCAAAAGAGATCTTCCTTAAGGATCCCTTCGAAAATATAGGCGCTCAGATAGTAAAGGAAGCATCCACAAGGACAAATGATGTTGCCGGCGACGGAACAACTACGGCAACAGTACTTGCTCAGGCTATGATCCATGAAGGTATCAGGAATCTTGAAGCCGGTGCAAATCCCATGCTTATGAGAAGGGGTATGCAGAAGGCTACAGAGGCAGCAGTTGAAGCCATCAAGGATATGAGCAAGAAGGTAAGCTCAAGAGATCAGATCGCAAACGTTGCATCCATATCTGCAAGCGATGAGACCGTAGGAGAAATGGTAGCCGAGGCTATGGATAAGGTTTCATCAGACGGTGTTATCACAGTAGAAGAATCCAGGACCATGAATACAGAGCTGGAACTGGTGGAAGGTATGCAGCTTGAAAGAGGATACCTGTCAGCTTACATGGTAACGGATACAGAAAGGATGGAGGCTATCCTCGATAATCCTTATATCCTTCTTACAGACAGAAAAATAACAAATATACAGGAGATCATTCCTATCCTTGAATCCTGTGTTCAGACAGGCGGAAAGCTCCTTATAGTTGCGGATGATATAGAACCCGAACCCCTTGCAACACTTGTAGTTAATAAGCTTCGCGGAACATTCCAGGTCGTTGCCATCAAAGCTCCGGCTTACGGCGACAGAAGAAAGGCTACACTTGAGGATATCGCTATCCTTACAGGCGGAAGAGTTATCTCAGAGGATCTGGGCCTTGAGCTTAAGGATGCTACTCTCGATATGTGCGGACGCGCAAAGACAGTTAAGGTTAATAAGGATCTTACGGTTATCATCGACGGTGCCGGTGACAAGAAGGCCATCAAGGACAGAATAGATGCACTCAAGCAGGAAGCATATGTGACAACATCACAATATGATCAGGAGAAGCTTGAGGAAAGAGCAGCCAAGCTTTCAGGCGGTGTTGCAGTTATCCATGTAGGTGCAGCAACAGAGACCGAAATGAAAGAAAAGAAGCTTCGTATGGAGGATGCTCTCTCAGCTACAAGAGCTGCAGTGGAAGAAGGCATAATCGCCGGCGGCGGATGTGCATATGTTCATGCAGCAAAGAAGATCCAGGAGGCAACAAAGGATCTTGAAGGCGACGAGAAGACAGGCGCACTTGTAGTTCTTAAGGCACTTGAAGCACCCATCAGATGCATCGCCGAAAACGCCGGAATCGAAGGCTCTGTTGTAGTAAATACAGTTAAAGAGTCCAAGACAGGTGTAGGATTCAATGCCCTTACAGAAGAATATGTTGATATGATCAAGGCAGGTATCATCGATCCCGCCAAGGTATCAAGATCAGCGCTTCAGAATGCGACTTCAGTTGCATCCACATTCCTTACCACAGAATCAGTAGTAGCGGACATCAAGGAACCTGAACCCAAGGAACCCGGTCCCGCACCCGGTATGGGCGGAATGATGTAATAAAAAGCTTTGCAAGGCTCCGAAAGGGGCCTTGTATTTTTATGCAATGAGTTTGAAAATATGCAGAAAATAGTGTATACTTTATTCCATCGGATTCTTTATATCAGGAGGAAGAAATGAGCGGAGAAAAAAGCAGACCTACGGAAGGGGAAGGCTATTCGGCATGTGCTCTTTCAGGTGTCAAGATAGCAGACGAAGTGGTATCGGCCATAGCGGCCATATCAGCCATGGAAACAAAGGGAGTTTACGGACTTAACGGAGGCATTACATATTCCAACAGGAATAAGCTAAGTGCCAAAGCCTTAAAAAAATGCGTAAAGATCATATGCACCGACAGGGATGCAGTAATATATCTGTCTATTCTTATCAAATACGGTTTCTCAATACCGGAGACCTGTGATGCCGTAAAGGAAAAAGTAGCATCTGCAGTTGGAAATATGACAGGGCTGAGAGTTTCCTCGGTACATATAAAGGTCAAGGATGTTATTGTTGAAGACTGAGGGGCGGTGGGACGACCCATCCCTTTTAAATCTATGCTGTCTTATTCAGGTTAGGATAAGGCAGCTTTTTTACGAGGAGTAAATATGACAAAGAGCAAGCTCAGAGAAAATGTCTTCAGGATACTTTTTCAGTACGAATTTAATAAGGACATGGATCCGAAGGATGTGATCGATTCTTATATAGAGGACCATGACGACGATATATCAGAGGTAAGAGATGCTTTGACCGAAAGATCTCTTTCTGTAATAGATGTCCTTGATATCATAGACGAAAAGCTTGAAAAGAATATATCCGGGTGGCCGCTGAAACGTCTCGGAAGGGTCGAATTTGCCATACTCCGCCTCGGAGTTTACGAAGTGCTCATGGATAAGGATGTTCCCAATGGGGTTGCCATCAACGAAGCTGTGGAGCTTGCCAAGAAATACGGCGGTGAAGAATCCTCCTCCTTTGTAAACGGAGTGCTCGGAAAAATACTTAAGGCAGAAGGCCAAAATGAGTAACGTTGCATATACAGTATCCCAGATAAATAATTACATAAAGGATTCCTTCGATAATGATCCTCTCCTTAAAAGGCTGAGTATTAAGGGCGAGGTAAGCAACCTTAAGTACCATTCTTCGGGACATATCTACTTTACCCTTAAAGACGAAAAGGCCGCTATTTCGGCAGTGATGTTTGCCGGGAACCGTCAGGGATTAAGATACAGGATGGAAAACGGCGACAAGGTCATAGTGACCGGCAGTATTTCCGTATACGAAAGAGACGGGAAATATCAGATTTATGCAAGGGAGATAGTTTCAGACGGGCAGGGAGATCTTTTTATAAAGTTCCAGCAGCTTAAGGAACGGCTTGAAAAGGAAGGTCTTTTCAGGCAGGAGCTTAAAAGACCCCTTCCCCTTATTCCGAAAACCGTGGGCATCGTCACTTCGGAAACCGGAGCAGCGATCCAGGATATAATAAATGTTGCATCAAGAAGAAATCCATGTATACAGCTTATCCTATATCCTGCAAAGGTACAGGGAGAAGATGCATATAAAACGGTTTGCAGAGGCATTGAGGCTTTAAATAAGACTGATGCGGAAGTTATCATCATAGGAAGAGGCGGCGGCTCCATAGAGGATCTGTGGGCCTTTAATGAAGAGGCAGTTGCAAGGGCCATCAGGAATTCACGCGTTCCCGTGATCTCTGCGGTGGGCCATGAAACGGATTATTCCATAGCTGATTTTGCAGCTGATCTCAGGGCTCCTACACCGTCGGCTGCGGCGGAGCTGGCTATTCCGGATCTGAGGGGCATAGATCATGCTTTAAACGAATACAGGGAGCAATTGGTATACGGCCTTTCGGATATCATTTCCAGATACAGGAGAGATCAGGAATTTTACAGACTGTCTCTTGAAAGGCTGAGTCCGGAGAATGTTATAAAGGACGGAAGGATCAAGGCAATAAATCTTGAATCAAGTCTTGCGAACCTTATGGACAGGATAATAGAGGCAAAGAAACACAGTCTTTATCTTTATATAGAAAGAATGAAGGGGCTTTCACCTTTAAACAAGCTTTCCGGAGGTTATGCGTATGTTACGGATCCCAAGGGAAAAGCAGTTAAGGATCCCATGATGCTGAAAGAAAAAGATGTGATCGGTCTTAGGTTCAAAAAGGGAAAGATAAAAGCAGAAGTATTGGAGATAGAGGAATAATGGCAGCAAAAAAAGATATTTCGGTAGAGGACGCGTTTCTCAGGATACAGGAACTGATAGATAAAATGGAGGACCAGGATATATCGCTGGAAGATTCTCTTAAATATTACGATGAGGGAACAAAGCTTTTGAAATTCTGCAATGATGCACTTGACAGAGCAGAAAAAAAGCTGGTGATCCTCAGAGAACAGGAGCCTGTTGAAGATGAGTGATCTTTTAAGGGATATTGATGAGGAAGCCCTGAAAATTAACGGGATAATAGAAACATATCTCCCAAAGGGAACAGAGCTTAACAATACCCTGGTATCGGCTATGGGATACAGCTTTTTATCCGGCGGGAAAAGGATAAGACCGCTCATACTTTTAAAGGTATGCCAGCTGTTTGAAAAGCCTGATATAAGGGGCGCCAGGGCAATGGCTGCAGCTCTTGAGATGATACATACATATTCCCTTATACATGATGATCTTCCTGCAATGGATGATGATGATATGAGACGAGGGAAACCGTCAAACCATAAGGTATACGGCGAAGGCATGGCCATACTGGCAGGGGACGGGCTTTTGAACCTGGCTTACGAAACAGGTCTTTCTGCATGCGAAGAAGCGGAGGATCCCTCGGAAAGGGAAAGAAGAGTCAAAGCCCTTTCCATCATATCCCAAAGGGCAGGTTATAACGGTATGGTAGGCGGACAGTCCCTTGATGTGGAAATGACAGGGAAAGAAATAAGCCGGGAGATGCTGGATTATATATACAAGAATAAAACTTCGGCTCTTCTGGAGGGAGCATTTATGGCCGGCGCTGTTCTGGGAGGAGCATCCGAAGAAGAGGTCGATACATTTATGCGGATCGGGACCAAGATAGGACTGGCATTCCAGATAAGAGACGACATCCTTGATGTGACGTCTACCAGTGAGGAACTTGGTAAACCGATCAATTCCGATAAGGACAATGATAAATATACTTATGTAAGGCTTTACGGATCAGAGAGAGCCGCAGAGCAGGTGGAAAGGCTTTCCGAAGAAGCGGAAAAACTTTTTGACAGCATGGAATTACACGGTGATAAAAGCTTTTTAAAAGATCTTATTTCATATTTAACAAAAAGAAAGAAATAAAAGATATGAGCTTACTGGAAAAGATCAATAAAACAGGGGATATAAAAAGAATACCTGAAGATCAGCTTGATGCACTGGCAGCAGAGATCAGGGAATATATGCTGGATGTGGTAAGTAAAAACGGCGGACATCTTGCCTCAAGTCTCGGCTCTGTTGAGATCACTATCGCATTGCACAGGGCTTTATCCATCCCTGAAGACAGGATAATCTGGGATGTGGGCCATCAGGCATATACACATAAGATACTTACGGGAAGACGGAAAGATTTTGCGGGCTTAAGGGAATACGACGGTATCAGCGGATTTCCCAAACCATCGGAAAGCGAAGCGGATCCCTTTGCCACCGGACATGCATCAACATCCATATCAGCGGCACTGGGACTGTGCCGTGCAAGAGATCTTTCAGGCGGAAAAGAAACGATCGTTTCTGTTATCGGAGACGGTGCCCTTACGGGTGGTATGGCATATGAAGCTTTAAATGATGCAAGTACCTTAAAGAGCAATCTTGTCATAATACTTAATGATAATAAAATGTCCATATCCGAAAATGTAGGAGGGCTTTCCGGCTATCTTAACAAGATAAGGACAAGAAAAGGATACGGGGATCTGAAGGACGACGTGGAAGAAAAGCTCAGCAGGATACCCGGTATCGGACCGAGGCTTGTTCGGGAGATCAAAAAGCAGAAGGACGGCATCAGGCATTTTCTGACAAAGGGAGACTTTTTTGAGGATATAGGCATAAATTATATCGGGCCCATAGACGGTCACAATATAAGTGAGCTGGTGTCTGCAATAAATGCGGCAAAAAGATATGACAGAACTGTTCTTATCCATGCCATAACCCAGAAGGGAAAAGGATACGGACCTGCAGAGAAAAGCCCCAGCAGATTCCACGGTGTGGATCCTTTTACGAAAGAGACCGGGGAAGCAAAAGGGCAAAGGAAAAGAACGTATACGGATATAGCAGGTGCGACCCTTAAAAGGATGGCCGCTGATGATGAAAAGATAACCGCAGTATGTGCTGCCATGGCGGAGGGGACAGGCCTTGTGGGCTTTAAAAGGGCTTATCCTGACAGGTTTTTTGATGTGGGAATAGCGGAGGAGCATGCCGTTACCATGGCTGCAGGAATGGCATCCGGCGGACTTAAGCCCTTTGTTGCCATTTATTCCACCTTCCTTCAGAGAGCATATGATCAGATCATACACGATGTATGTATGGAGGATCTTAACGTTAAATTCCTGGTGGACAGAGCAGGAATAGTGGGGAAGGACGGAGAAACGCACCAGGGCATCTTTGATATCTCATTTCTTCTGTCATGTCCCAACATGACAGTTATGGCGCCTAAAAACAAATATGAGCTTTATGATATGCTCAAGTTCATGAAGGATTATGAAGGGCCATGTGCCATCAGATATCCGAGAGGGGAAGCATCGGAGATCCTGAAAGAAAAAAGAGACATCATAAAGCATGGGAAAAGTGAATTGATATTCAAGGGTGAAACAGTTGCCCTTTTGGCTCTCGGTGCAATGAACGAAGATGCTCTTAAAGTAAGAGAGATGCTCATTAAAAACGGGACAGAGCCTACACTGGTAAATATGCGATTTGCAAAGCCTCTGGATGAGGAGATGCTTAAAGATCTTTCGAAGGAACATAAGCTTATAGTCACTCTTGAAGAGAATGTTATTTCGGGAGGTATGGGTGAGGCAGTTGATGCGTTTTACCTGAAAGAAGGAATAAGTACGGATGTACTTAACATAGGCCTTCCTGATGCATTTATAAAACAGGGTGATAGAGAGACACTTAAAAAGCATCTTGGCCTGGACCCTGTACTGATAACACATAAGATCATGGAAAGATTATGAAAGAAAGACTTGATATCATCCTTTTAAACAGAGGCCTTGTGCCCTCAAGGGAAAAGGCCAGGGCTCTTATAATGGAAGGCCTGGTATTTGTAAACGGGGAGAGAGAGGATAAGGCAGGCAGTTTTTTTAATGATGATGAAGACCTTGCCATAGAGATCAAAGGTAATAAACTGCCCTTTGTAAGCAGAGGCGGGCTTAAGCTTGAAAAGGCCTTTGATGTATTTCCTATCTCCGTAAAAGGGGATGTATGTGTGGATATAGGAGCATCAACAGGCGGCTTTACGGACTGCATGCTCCAGAACGGAGCGAAAAAAGTCTATGCCATCGATGTGGGATACGGTCAGCTGGATTGGAAGCTCCGCTCTGATGAAAGAGTCGTCTCTATGGAGAAGACAAACTTCAGATATGTTGTGCCTGATGATATAGGTGAACCGGCGGACTTTTGCTCATGTGATGTTTCATTTATCTCTCTGGATAAGATCCTGGGCCCTGCCTATGGGATCCTTAAGGACAAAGGCGAGATGGTATGCCTTATAAAGCCTCAGTTTGAGGCGGGAAGACAGGAAGTCGGAAAGAAAGGCGTAGTAAGAGATATAGAGGTCCACAGAAGAGTTATAAAGGATGTAATAAATAAAGCGGAAGAAACAGGTTTTCTCGTTGCCGGGTTGTCATATTCACCTATTAAGGGGCCGGAAGGCAATATAGAATATCTGTTATATCT
Source organism: uncultured Eubacteriales bacterium (assembly GCA_902797845.1). Lineage (GTDB taxonomy): Bacteria > Bacillota > Clostridia > Lachnospirales > Lachnospiraceae > RUG14319. The sequence continues at coordinate 8,201 of CADBUJ010000039.1, forward strand.
CAGAAAAGACGATGGCCAAGGAAATGCAGTTGATATAATAAAAGTAACGGAAGATGCTTTAAATACGCTGTAAGGAGATTTTTAATGATCAAATTCTGCATCATTACAAACAGGAACAAAGACAAGGACTACAAGATAACAGACCGCATAATAAAAGTCATAGAAAAGAACGGCCACAGCTGCTATCTGGTGGGAGGCAGGGGACCGGACGATTATGTAAGGCCCACAAACATAACAGCAAAGTATCTCGAAAAGGATACGGATTATATAGTTGTGCTGGGGGGCGACGGAACCCTTATAAAGATAGCAAGAAATCTTGCGCATAAGCATATACCTATCTTCGGCGTAAACCTGGGGACCATGGGTTTTCTGGCCTCCGTTGAGCGGGAAGATGTTGAAAAGGGAATAGAAGATATCATCAAGGGCGATTTTACTCTTGAAAAGAGGATGATGATAAAAGGAAGGTCAACGATCGGCGGGGTACAAAGCCGGGAGCTTCCTGCATTAAACGAGATAATGGTTTCGAGAGCCGGATTTTCGCGTATGGTGGAGCTTAAGCTTTTTATAAACGATCATCTGGCTGAGGTCTATCAGGCTGACGGAATACTCATTTCCACGCCAACAGGATCCACTGCCTACAACCTTTCTGCCGGAGGCCCCATAGTATTCCCGGAAAGCAGGGTAATGATAATAATGCCTCTTTGCCCTCATTCTCTCAATTCCAGGGCAGTTATAACTTCTCCTTTTGACAAGATCAGAGTCGAGATAGGAAAAAGGAGAAGCAGTGCCGACAATGAAGAAGCAGAGGTGGTATACGACGGAACAACGGCGGATCATCTTAATTCCCATGATTATGTGGAAATAGAAAGATCCCGGCATTATATAGAATTGGTAAGGCTTTCTGATTACAGCTTTTATGATTCTATGAGAAAAAAGATCGGTAACGGGGAGGACTAGATATGAAATCAAAAAGACATGCAGAGATCATAGATCTGATAGGGAGATATGATATCGAGACACAGGAAGACATGGTGCAGAGACTGAATGAAAGAGGCTATAACGTTACACAGACCACTGTCTCCAGAGATATAAAGGAACTCAAGCTTTCAAAGGTCGATACAGGTGACGGCAAAAGGAAGTATTCGACGATGGAAGGAAAAGATTTTGCCATGGTGGAGAAATACTCCAGAGTCCTTCAGGACGGATATATCTCCTCTGCACTTGCAACTACTATTCTTGTTATCCATACTGTTTCCGGAATGGCAATGGCAGTGGCGGCAGCCATAGATCATATGAGCATTCCCGGCGTTGTAGGATGCATTGGCGGTGATGACACCATCATGTGCGCCATATCCGACAGAGACGACGGGGAAAAGGCTCTTACGTATCTGAGGAAGATCGTTTCAGAAGCAAGAAATGCAAATGATTAGAGAGGGCGTATATGCTTCAGAGTATTCGTGTTGAAAATTTTGCTTTAATAGACGAACTGGTGCTTGAACCTGAGCATGCTCTAAATGTATTTACGGGAGAGACAGGGGCGGGAAAATCTGTGATCATAGATGCGGTGACCACAGCCCTTGGGAAAAATGCCCCAAAGGACATAATACGAAAGGGAGAGGATCATGCCCTTGTAGAGCTTGTCTTCTCCGACATACCTGATGATGTAAAAGCATTGCTCAGGGAAGAGGATATACCCGAAAGCGGAGATGAGATACTTATATCAAGAAGGATAGGCAAAAACAGGTCTGTTTCAAGGATAAACGGGGAGAGCGTGTCCCTGAAGATCCTTTCTGAAGTGACTGCAGGCCTTATAGATATCCACGGGCAGCATGAACATCAATCTCTTTTGAAAAAAGAAAAACAGCTTGAGATGGTGGACAGATTCGGAAAAGAAGAGCAGGGCAATATCCCCGTAAGGCTTTCCGAGATCTACAAGGAGCTCTCTTCTCTTGAAAAGACACTTTTATCAATGGATTCTTCCCCGGAAGAAAGAGCGAGAGAAGCCGATCTTTTAAGGTTCGAGATAGAGGAGATAGATGAAGCGGCCTTAAAGCCCGGAGAGGACGAACTTCTGGAGGAACGCTTTAAAAGACTGGAAAACAGCGAAAAGATCAGGGAGGCTCTTTCGGAAGCAGCATACCTTTTGGGAAATGACAGCGGGGCAGCAGCCATGACCGGCAAAGCTCTTTCGGGCATCACAGTTGTTGCGGAGCTGGATAAGGATGTGGAAGCAATAAGAGATGCTCTTCTTGATGCAGATAATATCCTTACGGATATTTCAAGGGATGTGGGATCATACCTTGATAAAATGGATAATGAGGCGGAAAGCTTTTCGGAAACAGAAGACAGGCTTAATGTTATAAACCGCATCAAAACAAAGTACGGACAGACTTTGGAGAAGATCTTTCTTTACAGAGACGAAAAGGAGAAAGAACTGGAGAAGCTTTCCGGATATCAGGAAGAGATAGAAAGCATTAAAAGAAGAATAGAAGATCTTAAAGCGCAATACGGCGAGATGGCCCATAAGCTGTCAAAAATAAGAAAGAAGACGGCGGAAGACCTGGAAAAAAGAATGATCCGTGCCATGGAAGATCTTAATTTCCTTACAGTTGACATGAAGATCCTTTTCGGGGAAAAAGAACCTACTTCAAAGGGCATCGATGATATCACTTTCCTAATATCCTTAAACCCGGGAGAAGATCTGAAACCCCTTTCAGATGTTGCCTCAGGCGGGGAATTGTCCAGGATAATGCTTGCCCTTAAATCGGTGCTGGCCCAGGCCGATTCCGTAAAAACTCTTATATTTGATGAAATAGATACAGGCATCAGCGGCAGGACGGCCCAGAAGGTAGCGGAGAAGCTTTTCGGAATAGGAAAAGACCATCAGGTAATATGCATCACACACCTTCCTCAGATAGCAGCCATGGCTGATACGCAGTTCCTGATCGAAAAAGCGGCTCTTTCGGATAAAACTGTAACTACCGTACAGAGGCTTGACAGAGAAGGAGAGATAAAAGAGCTGGCCAGGATGTCAGGCGGAGCGGAAATAACAGAGGGAGTTTCCCATAATGCAAAGGAAATGAAGGAATTGGCCGATAAGCTTAAGAGCCAAATGAGATGACCATATTAGGAACGCAGTATCCATCGACAAAAAATGCGATGTACGTCGAAAATTGTCGATGGATTTTTGTTGCCTGAAGTTTATATCCTTTGTAGAATATTGGCAATAAACCGTTCCGGTGAGGGATAAAAACAATAAAAGGAGGGTAAGAAAGCAAATAGGAATTCTTCTTTCGGTTATTATAAGGAACTGGTGGATATACTAAAAAACAGACAACCTTTGTCCATAAGGATCTCCGCAGGTTTCGATGAGGCAACAGGAGAGGAACGATTTCTTGTGCTTAAGGCTGAATGCGAGGGAGACGGGACAGGAAAACTGCCTTTAATGGAGTCGGCAGCTGTTTTTTACCCGGCGGCGGAAAAAGGCCATAATAAGGAAAGAACGATAGAAAAGATAGTTACCGCTATATTGGACAGAATGGGCATCCCTCCTCACCTGAACGGCTACGGCTATTTAAGAGATGCCATTGTCCTATCCGTCATAGACCGGGATCATCTGAATGCTGTTACTAAGGTTCTGTATCCAGCCGTGGCAAAGAAAAACAATACCACGGGGATAAAAGTGGAAAGGGGCATAAGGACGGCTATAGAGACAGCTTTTAAGAAGTACGATCAGACGGGTTTCGTGTCCTTTTTCAGGTTTTATCCGGACGAAAAAAGGATACGGCCCACAAACAGCCAGGTAATCGCTCTCATTTCCGATAAGGTAAGACTGGAGCAGGATAAGGCAGAATAGAAAAGCAGGCTGACAAGCAGCCTGCTATTTTATTTGTCTTATTCCGGAGATATCCGGCTCTATGGTCATTGAATAATTCGTATGATAGATCACAAAACCCGGCATATTGGAAGGAGGCTTTTTCAGATTCTTTCGCTGTGTGTAGTCCACGTCAGTCTTTCCGCTGTTTCTTCCTTCGCTGTAGTATGCTGCGAGCCTTGCGGCCTCCTCGAAGGTGGTGTCATCCGGCATTTCTCCGTTGGATCTTACGATAACATGGGATCCGTGAAGAGCCTTTACATGGAACCACCAGTCAGAAGAGGATGCGATACGGAATGTAACTTCCTCATTCTGGTAATTATTCTTACCCACATAAATATCATATCCTGTCTGAGAAACATAATGCAAAGGAGCTGACTTTTCCTGTGCTCTTGTCTTTCCCGGACCTTTACCCTGCTTTTTGATAAATCCGTTGTCGGAAAGCTCTTTTCTGATCGTAAGAAGATCCGATCCTCCCGTTGAAAGGTCAACGGAAACAAGGATGGATTCCAGAAGCTCCTTTTCCTCACGTGTCTTTTCCAGCTGCTCGGTGATACTCGTATAAGTACGTTTGAGCTTATTGTATTTTTCGTAATATCTCTTTGCGTTTTCTATGGGGCTTAAGTCTTTATTTAAAGGAATAGTTATCTCTTTGTTGTCATCATAATAATTTTCGCAGGTAAGCTGGAGAGATCCCGGAGATACGGCATAACCGTAAGTGGTAAGGAGATCACCGTAAATGCGGAATCTTTCTCTTTCTTCGCTGTCTTTAAGCTGCATAAGCTGAAGATCCAGCTTTTTGGAAACTCTTTCAAGATTTGATCTTATAATGGCCCTTAAGTCCTGAGATCTGTCTCTTATATTTATATAATCTGCTTTTTCATGATAGAAGCTGTAAAGGAGAGAGGACATCTCTCTGAATTCTTTTTTGATGTATGCATCATAACTCTTAAGAGGAATGGCCGAATACTCCCTGGGCATGCCGTTGTCGTAATATATGAGGGCAGTCATACGGTCGCTTTTTACATCATCCATCAGGGAAGAAAATGACCGGTACAAAGCGGAAGATTCCTGATCCGTAAGGCTTGCGGCATTTTTTCTTTCATCCACTCCCGAATTGAATACTATCTCCTGAGCTATAAGAGGGCTGATACCCGTAAAAGATGTATATATGGCTTTTGCCAAAGGCTGTGCTGATGAAAGGAGCATATCAGCAAAGGCTTTTTCATCTGATGACAGGGGATCTTTTTTTGAAAGGGTATTGGGGATAAAGTATTTTCTTCCGGGCAGAACGGTCCTTACGGAACTGACAGTCTCCGGAATACGTTTTATGGAATCTGTAATCACGTTGTTTTCGTCAGTGAGTATTATATTGCTGTGTCTTCCCATAAGCTCCAGGTAAAGCTTTTTTGTGCAGGGATCACCCAGTTCGTTAAGGTGCTGGATATTAAAGATGATTATCCTTTCAAGACCCGGCTGGGTAACGGATAATACCTTTCCTCCTGCAAGATGCTTTCTTAAAAGCATACAGAAATTAGGGGCAGAAGGGGGATTTTCTCCTTTTTCTTCCGTAAGATATACCATGGGAAGTGACGGATTTGCCGAAAGAAGGAGATTCTTGATGCCATCCTTTGTTTTGAACGCTAAAAGAAGCTGCAGATCCTCGGGCTGGTATATCTTCTGCAGCCTTGCTTCAGAAAGCGTATCATCAAGCTCCGTTACGAGCTTTCTTACAGTGATGCCGTCAAAAGCCATATGCTCCTCCTGTGATGTCTAAAAGTCTTTTAAATAAAGGCTTCCAGGGAATTATAGCATGTGTTCAGAGGGTGGGTAAAGTGTTGACGGAAATAGTGGGTTGCATTATAATTCACTCTGTATAATTATGGGAACACGGGAGACCGAGTAAATTGATCAGAAGTATGACAGGTTACGGCTTCGGAGAGGCCGGTAACGAATATATAAAGATTACGGTGGAGATAAAGGCCGTTAATCATAAGTATAACGAATTTAATATTCGTATTCCCCGCAAGCTTTCCTTTCTTGAAGGAAGGCTTAGAAATTCTTTAAAGGAAAGGATATTAAGGGGAAAGGTGGATGTTGTTCTTTCCTACGAGATATTCGACGACAGCGAGGCAGAGATCAACTACCACGAAAACATCGCCAAGGCTTATGTGGAAACAATCGGCAGGATAGCCGAAAGATTCGGCGTAAGCGGAAATGTGGATGCTCTCGCTATTTCCAGATTTCCCGAGGTAATAACTCTTACGGATAATGCTCTGGATGAAGACAGGGTATGGTCCGTAGTGGAGGAAGCGTCAGGGAAAGCAGTTGATGCATTTATAGTATCAAGGGAAAGAGAAGGGGAGGATCTTAAAGCAGATCTTCTTAGTAAACTTGAGAATCTTCTTGCTACTGTGGAGAAGATATCTGTCCTTGAGCCTTCCATCATAAGTGATTATCAGGCAAAACTTACGGAAAAGGTAAAGACCCTTTTATCAGACACGACTATAGACGAATCCAGGATACTTACGGAAGTTGCCATTTATGCGGATAAAATATGCGTGGACGAGGAAATGGTAAGACTGAAAAGCCATATCCGCAAGATGGAGGAAGAGCTTTCCAAGGAAGGCAGTATCGGAAGGAAGCTGGATTTTATCGCACAGGAAATGAACAGAGAAGCCAACACCACCCTTTCAAAATCCGACGATCTGGTGCTGGTGGATCTTGGCATAGAGCTTAAGACAGAGATCGAGAAGCTCAGAGAACAGATCCAGAACATAGAATAGAGAGGTACAGATGGCCTTTATAAATATAGGGTTTAAAAACTCAGTTAATTCCGAAAAACTCACAGGGATAATAAGTCCGGATTCTGCACCTGCCAAGCGGCTGGTACAGAAGGCCAAGGATGAAGGCAGATGTATAGACGGCACTCAGGGACGAAAGACGAAAAGCATTTTGATCATGTCTGACGGCAGGATTTTTCTGTCGGCCCTTTTGGCCGATACCATAACGGCAAGATGCAATAAGGGAGCTTTATCCGTTGCTGAAGATAAAGGAGAAGAAGATGAGTGATCAGGGACTTCTTGTGGTACTGTCCGGATTTTCCGGCGCAGGAAAGGGTACGCTTATTAAGGCCCTTATGGATAAGTATCCCAATGATTATTGCCTGTCAATATCCGCCACGACCAGGGCTAAAAGAGAAGGGGAAGTCCACGGAGTGGATTATTTCTTTCTTGAGGAAGAGGAATTCCTAGAGAACATAAGAGAAGAACGTCTTTTGGAATATGCCAGATATGTTGACAATTATTACGGTACACCGAAAGAGTATGTTCTGGAGAAAATGGCTGACGGCAAAAATGTCATCCTGGAGATAGAGATACAGGGGGCGTTAAAAATAAGAGAAAAGATACCGGACTGTATTCTTCTCTTTATAACACCGGGAGAGGCCATGGAGCTGGAAAGACGGCTCAAAAAAAGAGGGACGGAAACGGAAGATGCAATAAAGAACAGACTTCGAAGAGCGGCAGAAGAAGCTGACTACATGAAGGAATATGATTACATCATCCTGAACGAAGATACGGAAAAGTCTCTGGAGATGGTCCACAATATCATTTCTTCTGAAAAACTGAAGACCGGACGCAACAAGCAGATCATATACAGGATAACAGAAGATCTTAAAGCATACACAAAGGAAATAGATCAAGACAGGAGGTAAGGGAATCATGATGATGCATCCCTCGTATAACGAGCTTATGAAAGAAGTAAACAGTGATAAGGGGACAGGAGACGAACCTCTTGTATCCAGCAGATATTCCATTGTTATTGCATGTGCCAAAAGAGCAAGGCAGATAATAAACGGAGATGCCCCTATGGTAGAAGGCGGGGATCAGCTTAAGCCCCTGTCAGCAGCAGTTGAAGAGATATATCAGGGAAAGGTCAAAGTCCTTGCCATAGATGATGTTGACGATGATGTAGTCTTCGATATCAGCAGGAGCGGACAGGATATCATGGGTATCGATCTTGACGATGAAGGCGAGTCCTCCGATTATTCTGAAGATGAGGAAGACGAGGAGGATCTTTCGGATCCTGACGAGGAATTGGAATAAGGAGAGATGGGGCCCTATACACATGCTGTGGATAGGGCCCTTTTGATAAAATTCTGATGTTTGTTTCTGTAATAGTGGATATTTCCCTGGAAAGGGACAGGAATACATTTACATATGCCGTTACAGAGGAGCTTTTGGAGATGATCTCTATAGGCTCCTGTGTTTTAGTGCCTTTCGGCAAAGGCGGCCGTACCGTAAAGGGATATGTGACTGCTGTTTCAGAAGAAACAGATATACCTAAAGAGAAGATCAAATATGTTTTGTCAATGGCAGATAAAGATACGGGGGTCACGGGAACCTTGATAAGGCTTGCCGAAAGGATAAACAAAAAGTACGGATGCTCCATGGCTCTTGCCATGAAGACGGTGATACCTGTCAGTAGGAAGGTCAAGGAAAAGGAAAGACATTCCTACATACTCGGCATAAGTGATTATGAGGCATCACTTATGATGACAAAGCTTGCAAGAGATAAAAGGTCGAACGTAAAGCTAAGGGCGCTTAAAGCCATTGCGGAGAATCCCGGTATCGACAGGAAGATGCTTGGCGATATTTACGGGGTGGGTATATCCAGCATAAAAGCCCTTTTAAATGACGGACTTATAAAAGAAGTTACGGAAAAGACATCAAGGGATCCCGTCTTCAGTCTTGAAAAAAAGGATCCGGTGGAGGACCTTACACCTCTTCAGAAAAGTATCGCAAAAAAGATCCTTGATAACAGAGACAGGGTACATCTTATTCACGGCGTTACGGGATCTGGTAAAACAGAGATATACATAGCGCTCATCAAGGAAGTGATAAAAGAGGAGCGTCAGGTTATAATGCTGGTGCCTGAGATAGCGCTGATAACCCAGATATATTCCAGGCTTTATGCTGTTTTCAGAGGCAGGATCACGGTTATAAACTCCCGAATGTCAGAGGGGGAAAGATACGATCAGTATCTGAAGATAAAGAATAAAGAGGCGGATATAGTCATAGGCCCGAGGACCGCGCTTTTTATGCCTTTTGAAGATCTGGGACTTATCATTATGGATGAGGAGCATTCTCCTTCATATAAAAGCGAGAATGTACCGAGATATGATGCACATATGGCTGCCCTTTTCAGAAAAGAAGAGGAAGGAGCGACCGTTGTGCTGGGCTCGGCCACTCCGTCAGTGGAAAGCTATTATAAATGCATTACCGGCGAATATATGCTCCATTCCCTTAAAGAGAGAGCAGTGATGGGCTCAAGCCTTCCCGATGTGGAGATAGTAGACCTAAGGGAAGAATTAAGAACGGGAAACAAAAAGATCTTCAGCAGAAGACTTTCCGAAGAAATAGAAAAAAGCCTGAAAAAGGGCTCACAGGTAATGCTCTTTTTAAACAGAAGAGGCTTTTCCGGCTGCATATCCTGCAGAAGCTGCGGACATGTTATCAAGTGTCCTCACTGCGATATATCACTTACGGCCCATAATGACGGGACCATAAAGTGCCACTATTGCGGATATGAGGAAAGACTGCCGGCAAAATGCCCCAAATGCGGCTCCAAATATATAGGTACCTTCGGAACTGGCACTCAGAAGGTGGAATATCTTATAAAAAAGGAATTCCCGGGTGCTAAGGTCTTAAGACTTGATAAAGATACAACCGGCAGAAAAAATTCTCTTGATGAGACCATAGCGGCCTTCAGGGACGGCAGGGGAGACATCCTCATCGGCACACAGATGATAGCCAACGGACACGATTTTCCCAATGTAAGCCTTGTGGGCATACTTGCTGCGGATCTTTCCCTGTACAGTAACGACTATATGGCAGAGGAAAGGACCTTTCAGCTTCTGACTCAGGTGGCCGGCAGAGCCGGGAGAAAGGATTCCAAAGGAAGGGTCATAATCCAGACATACGACCCTTCCAATTATGCGGTGGTAACAGCGGCGGAACAGGATTATGAAAGCTTTTTTCAGAAGGAGATATCCTTCAGAAAGGCTCTTAAATACCCTCCTGCAGGACATATGCTGCTCATACTTGTGGAATCGGCTGCAGAAGAAAAGGCTGAAGAAGCTGCAAAGATGATCTTTTCATCCATAGCATCAAAAAAGATGCCGAATGTTGCGGCTATCGGTCCGTCGCCTGCAAATCTTTCCAGAGGGAAGGACGTATACAGAAGGACCATATATGTAAAATCTTCGGAAGAAGAGATCCTGGAATCGCTGATGGACGATGTGATATCGAGCTCTTCCAAAGGACCTTTCAGGGACATCCACATATCATTTGACACAGACCCTGTTACATCCTATTAATACATAAAAACTACATATTTTTCTTATATAATGATCTATAATATATACGAACAGTAATGACTGAAAGGATAAATAATGGCAATAAGGACACTGAGGATAGAAGGTGATCCTATCCTCAATAAAACAACAAAAGAAGTAAAGGAGATCACACCCAGGATACTGGAACTGATAGAGGACATGGCTGATACCATGTATGAAAATCAGGGTGTAGGGATCGCAGCACCCCAGGTAGGGGTATTAAGGCAGTTATTTCTTGTGGATATCGGAGAAGGTCTTAAGGTATTTATAAATCCCGTAATGGAAGAGACGGAAGGCGAGCAGACCGGTGATGAGGGCTGTCTTTCCCTTCCCGGAAAAGTCGGGACGGTAAAGAGACCCCAAAAGATAAAGATCAAGGCATTTGATATAAACATGGAGCCTTTTGAAACAGAGGCGGAAGACTTTTTTGCGAGAGCGATCTGCCACGAATATGATCATCTTCAGGGAATCCTGTATTCCAGCAAGGCAGAAGGCGGAGTAAGAGATATTCCTTACGAGGATGAAGAAGAGGAAGAATGACAGATAATAAAATAAACAAGATAATATATATGGGGACACCTGATTTTGCAGTCCCCGGCCTTAAGGAGCTTTTAAAGGCAGGTTATAATGTTTCACTGGTAGTAACTCAGCCTGATAAGCCAAAGGGGCGCAATAAAAAAATGGCATACCCTCCGGTAAAGGAAGTAGCGCTGGAAGCAGGCATAGAAGTCCTTCAGCCGGAAAAGGCCTCGGATGAAAGCTTTTTAAAAAGGCTTGAGGATGAAGCTCCGGACCTGATAATAGTAACTGCTTACGGAAAGATATTAAAGGAAAGACTGCTGAATATCCCCAAATACGGCTGTATAAATGTTCATGCATCACTTTTGCCGAAGTACAGAGGAGCTGCGCCCATCCAATGGTCCATAATCATGGGGGATAAGGAAACGGGCATAACGACCATGCAGATGGATGCAGGTCTGGATACGGGAGATATCCTTTTAAAGGAGAGTATCCCCATCGGGAAAGAAGACACAGGCGACAGTCTCTCGGAAAAGCTTTCGATCCTGGGAGGAAAGGTGCTCATTGATACCATTAAGCTTTTAGAGAACGGCAGGCTGAAAGGGACTCCTCAGAAGGGAGACCCGGGCATGTATGCCGCCATGCTTAAAAAAGAAGATGGCTTTATAGATTTTAATGATGATGCAGAAGCCATAGAAAGAAAGATAAGAGGTCTCTATTCCTGGCCCTGTGCTTATACTTTCCTTAAGGGGAAGATGATAAGGCTTGCAGGATCCCATGTGGAAGAGTCGGAAGATAAAGACATTGCGCCGGGAACGGTAGCATATGTTACTAAAAAGAAGATAATCGTTAAATGTAAAAGAGGGATGATCGCTATCGACAAGGTTCAGCCTGAAGGCAAAAAAGTGATGGATACAGCGGCATTCCTTGCGGGAAATATGATAGAAGCCGGAGATATTTTTCAACAGGAGGATAAAATATGATCTTTAATAATATGATTGCCGGTCTGGGACTTATGACCACTTATGCAGGAACATATTACGGGGATTACGGAAACAGATATGCTTACAGATTTGATTGGACCATAATCCTTGTACTTATAGGTGTGGCCATTTCTCTATGGGCATCATTTAATGTAAATTCCGCATTCAGAAAATATGCACAGGTGGCATCACAAAGGGGAATGACCGGTGCCCAGGTGGCTGATCACATACTTCAGAGCAACGGCATAACTAATGTAAAGATATCAGCAGCTGCAGGACAGCTGACGGATCATTTTGATCCCAGGACCAATGTTGTAAATCTGTCTGAAAGCGTATATGGCCAAAGCTCCATAGCTGCTGTCAGCGTAGCTGCTCACGAATGCGGCCATGCCATACAGCACGCTCAGAATTATGCACCCTTAAAGATAAGGACGGCTATAGTGCCGGTGGCAAATATCGGCTCATATATAAGCTGGCCCCTTATAATATTAGGCCTTGTGATGGGAGCAGGCGGAAATATATTCCTTACTGCAGGCATCATTCTTTTTTCGGCAGTTGTGCTCTTCCAGATAGTTACCCTTCCGGTGGAATTTGACGCATCAAGAAGAGCCCTTAAAGCTCTGGAGTCATCCTATATCCTGACAGGCGAAGAGAACAAACATGCAAAAAAGGTCCTGAGAGCAGCAGCACTTACTTATGTTGCCGGTGCGGCAGCAGCCATACTGCAGCTTTTGAGGATCATCCTGATATCAAGAAGACGATAATATGGCGGATCTTAGACAAATATCACTTAATGCCCTTATGGAAATAGACGAGGGCAAGGATATGGGAGCCGTAAATACGGCCCTTTTGACAAAGTACGCATATCTGGACAGATCGGAAAGAGCCTTTATAGGAAGGCTTCTTAAAGGAACAATCGAAGACAGGATAAAGCTTGATCATATCCTTAGCTTCTTTTCCAAAACACCCGTTAAAAAAATGAGACCGCTCATACGCAATCTGCTGCGTATGAGCGTTTATCAACTTTATGAAATGGATTCCGTACCTGAAAGCGCGGCAGTAAATGAAGCAGTAAAACTGGCTAAGAAAAACGGCTTTAAGCAGCTTTCAGGATTTGTTAACGGAGTATTGAGAAGTGCCGCAAGAGGCAAAGGAGATGTTATATTTCCCGGAAAAGAGGACCCTTTATCTTATATAAATATCTGCTGCTCACTGCCCTTATGGATGGGGGAGATGTTTATAAAGGAATACGGAGCGGAAAATGCCATTAAAATGGCCGAATACCGCGGTACGGAAAAGGGACTTTCCCTTAATGTCAATACTCTTAGAACGGATCCTGACAGTCTGATGGCAGAGCTTTTGAAGGAAGGCCTTACTGTAGAGAAGGGAAGCTTTTTTGACAGGGAATTAAGAGTAAAGGGAGTAAACAGAATAAAGGATATGAGCTCTTTTGAGAGAGGAGGATTCTTCATTCAGGATGCATCATCCATGTTTGTTTGCGAACATGCCGGAATAAGGGGAGGCGACAAGGTGCTTGATCTTTGCGGAGCACCGGGAGGAAAGAGCATTCATGCGGCAACCCTTTGCGGGAACACGGGAAAAGTCCTTTGCTTTGACAAGGACAGCCAGAAGATGGAGCGGATAAAGGAAAATATTGAGAGGATGGGCATGGAGCATATCATCAGTTACGGAGTAAATGATGCCCTTATTAAAAGAGATGATCTGAATTCAGCCTTTGATGTTGTTCTGGCCGATGTGCCCTGTTCCGGACTGGGAGTTATAGGAAGGAAACCTGATATCAAATACAATGTGACGGAAAATGATATAGAAGAACTTGTTCCTATTCAGAAAAGGATACTGCAGAATGCCGGTGCATATGTCAGGCCCGGGGGCCGTCTGTGTTACAGCACATGTACCGTTGCACGGGAGGAGAATAAGGGAAATACAGAAGCCTTTTTAAGGGATAACGACGATTTTGAGATCATATATGAAAAACAGTTGCTTCAGGGAGTAGATGATTGTGACGGATTCTACATTTGTGTTTTCAGAAAAAAATGAATATAAGTCCCGGGATATCTGTTCCATGGAACTATCGGAGCTGAAGACATATCTGTCAGAAGAAATGGGAGAAAAGCCCTTCAGGGGTCAGCAGATATTCCAGTGGATACATAAAAGGCTTGCATCGGATTTTTCCGAAATGGATAATATACCTCTTTCTTTAAGAGACAAGCTGAAGGAAGGAAGCAGTATTCCTGAAGTATCGATCATTAAGAAACTGGAATCCAATGACAAAAAGGCTGTCAAATATCTGTTCAGATTCGAAGACGGCAATGTGATCGAATCGGTGCTTATGAGGTATGATTACGGGAATTCCGTATGCGTATCATCACAGGTGGGATGCAGGATGGGATGCAGCTTTTGCGCTTCTACCATAGACGGCCTCGTCCGTAATCTCAGCCCTTATGAGATCCTTTCCCAGGTATACGGCATAATAAGGGATACAAAGGAAAGAGTCTCCCATGTGGTAATAATGGGCAGCGGAGAGCCTATGGATAATTATGACAATGTTATCAGATTCATTAGGCTGCTTACCCATAAGGAAGGACAGGATATAAGCGCACGGAACATTACTTTATCCACATGCGGCGTGGTACCGGGAATGGATGAACTAGGTAAGGAGGGCCTGCCTGTTACCCTGGCGGTCTCTCTTCACGGGCCGGACGATATTACAAGAGAGAGGCTTGTGCCCTTGACAAAGAAATACCATGTAAGGGATATAGTTTCAGCCGCAGACAGATATTTTGAAAAAACAGGACGCAGGGTAACATACGAATACAGCCTGGTGGACGGTGTAAACGACAGCGACGAATGCTGCATGAAACTTTCGGGTCTTTTAAGGGGAAAAAACTGTCATGTCAATCTTATTTCCATGAACCCCGTAAAGGAGAGAAAATGGCGTCCCGGCAAGGCTTCCAGGGTCCTGGAATTCAAAAACAAACTTGAAAAAAACGGCATTCATGTTACTATAAGAGCTAGTGTGGGCAGAGATATCGATGCCGCATGCGGACAGCTGAGAAAAAGCTATTTGGACGGGAGATCGTCCGAATGAAAGGATTTTTATGAAGGCTTACGGAATAAGCGACACAGGGCAGAGAAGGTCCTGTAATCAGGATTATATGTTTTGCTCCACGGATCCGGTAGGAGTTTTTGCCGATTTCTTTATACTTGCGGACGGCATGGGCGGTCATAAAGCCGGAGATCTGGCCAGCAAGATGACAGTAGAAAATTACGTGGAATTTGCACGAAACGCTGTATCAGTTTCCCCCAGGCAGGCCATGGAGGACGGGCTGCAGTATGTAAACCATCTGGTATACGAGAAGGCCATCAGCCACGAGGATTACGAAGGCATGGGAACGACGGTGGTGCTCTGTACCGTGGAAGGATCCGATTTTCTGATACTGAACGTGGGTGATTCCAGAGCATATGCTGTAGGAAGCGAGATATATCAGATCACAAAGGATCATTCTTTTGTTGCCGAAATGGTAAGACTCGGAGCAATTACTCCTGAAGAGGCTCTTATCCATCCCGACCGGCATGTGATAACGAGAGCTGTAGGTACTTCGGACGTGGTAAAGGCAGATATCTTTGAAGGAAGACTGGAGGAAGGAGAAAAAATCCTGCTTTGCTCCGACGGACTTTATAATATGGTGCCTGACAACATCATCAGGGATACGGTGGATTCCATGGATATGGAAGATGCGGTAAATACTCTTATCAAGTACGCCAACGATTCAGGCGGAAGCGACAACATCACTGTTATGATAATAGATCCCTGGTTTAAGGAGGATAAGTAATGCTTACACCCGGAACATATCTGGCTAAAAGATACGAAATAATAGAAAAAATAGGATCCGGCGGAATGGCTGATGTATATAAAGCCAAGGATGACAAGCTGGGTCGTTTTGTAGCGGTAAAGATACTTAAGGCTGATTTTGCCAGCGACGAGATATTCGTCAGAAAATTCAAGGCTGAGGCAAGATCTGCGGCAGGTCTTACAAATCCCAATATCGTCAGTGTTTATGATGTCGGAGATGAGGGCGGAATAAATTACATAGTAATGGAGCTTGTGGAAGGCATAACCCTTAAGAAGTACATAGCTCTTAAAGGAAAGATTGGAACAAAAGAAGCCCTTAATCTGGCAATACAGATAGCCATGGGAATGGGAGCAGCCCATGAAAACAAGATAACACACAGGGACATAAAGCCCCAGAACGTTATCATCTCCAAGGACGGAAAGGCAAAGATCACGGATTTCGGTATCGCAAAAAGAGCCGACTCCGGAACGGTTGATACAAGCAACGCAGGATCGGTGCATTATATTTCTCCCGAACAGGCCAGAGGAGGCTTCTCCGATGCAAGGTCCGATATTTATTCCCTTGGTATAACCATGTATGAAATGGTAACGGGAAAGGTGCCTTTTACGGGAGACACAAATGTGGCCGTTGCTCTTGCTCATATCCATAACAAGATGGATCCTCCAAAGGCTCTTGTGCCTGATCTGCCGGAAAGCTTTAACCGTATAATCGTAAAATGTACGGAGAAAAAGCCGGACTACAGGTATCAGTCCGCCAAGGATCTTATTGCGGATCTCAGGAAGGTGCTTACGAATCCGGACGGCAAGTATGTGGTGATGGGGGCTCAGGCCGTGGAATCCGGAGCTACTGTCGTAATGTCCGAAGATGATATAAATGAGCTCAGCCGAAAGAAGGAAGGACGTGCATCATCAACCGAAACAGCAAGAGATGACATGGTCCATACATATATAGATCCGGAAGATGATGATGACGATACAGATACGGATACTGATACAGGAATAGGATCCCACAGGAAACTGGAAAGGACCATGGCCATACTGGCTATAATAGGCTCGGTGGTACTTCTTGCCGTAATCGGTGTGATCATAGCCAATGCCATGGGCATCATCGGCGGAGGAGACAGGGAAACTCTTGCCAGTGAGGAATCGATGATTGAGATAGAAGTTCCAAGGTTAGAAGGAATGACCCTCAACGAAGCCAGAAAATGGGCAGATGAGAACGATATCATCCTCGATGTCACATATGAAACATCAGCAGATGTGGAGAAGGATCATATAATAAGTCAGGATATTAAAGAGGGTGAAAAGCTTGAGCCTGATTCGACCATAAAGATAGTTGTTAGCGAAGGCGAAGAGACCCAGCCTACAAAGGAAGTTCCTGATGTTTCCGGACGGACCGAGGAGGCTGCAAGGACCATGCTGGAGGAAGCAGGATTTAAGGTCGATGTGGTTGAAAAATCCTCCGAGGAATACGATAAAGGCACAGTTATGAGGACCAATCCCAGGGCCGGTACGGAATGCAGAGAAGGAGATACTGTAACCTTGTATGTATCCACCGGTGCTGAGCAGATAACTCTTACATATCAGGTCGGTCAGTCGGCCACTGCTCTTTCTGCTTCTCTTACATCACTTGGGTTTAATGTAGTAACGACTCAGGACAACAGTGATGAGGTCCCAGAGGGAGGAGTTATAACTGTATATGTAAACGGAGAGGTGGCAGAGAGCGGAACCAAGTTCGACAAAGGGACCAGCGCTACCATAGTAATAAGCGCGGGGCCTAAGGAAACAGAGCCTCCTACGGAAACTGAAACAGAGGATCCTACAGCGCCTATTCCCAATGTAATAAATTATGATGTGGCTACTGCGGAAGAAACTCTTTCGGATTTCGGATTTGGCACCAAGCTGGAATACTCCTGGAATGAAGGCTTCTCGGAAGGCGTGGTCATTATGACTAAGCCTGCTGTGGGTACCAGAGTTCCCAGAAATTCCGTAATAACCCTTGTGATCAACAAAAAGCCGGAGGAGACAGCTGCTCCATGACAGGGCGGATAATAAAGGGTGTGGCCGGATTCTATTATGTTTACGGTCAGGATGGCATCATATATCAATGCCGGGCAAAAGGCATATTCCGCAAAACGGGTATTAAGCCCATGGTGGGAGATCTGGTCGATTTTGATATAACGGATTCCGAAGATATAGAAGGAAATGTTACACATATCCATACCAGAAAAAACGAGCTTGTAAGACCTGTGGTATCAAATGTGGATCAGGTCCTTACGGTTTTCGCAGTAAGATCTCCGGAACCTAATCTTAATCTTCTGGACAGCTTTATAGCTGAGATGGAATATCATGATGTACCTGTTATCATTTGCTTCAACAAATCCGATATGGCAGAGGATCTCCCGGAGGAACTGAAGGAGATATACAAAGAAAGCGGATGCAGGGTGTTCTGCACATGTGCTAAAGAAAACAGAGGTATAGATGATATTAGAGATGCCATAGAAGGGAAAGTCACCGTTCTTGCGGGCCCTTCAGGAGTCGGCAAATCAACCATAACAAATCTTCTTTATCCGGACGCTTATATGGAAACGGGAGATCTCAGCAGAAAGCTTCAAAGAGGCAAGAACACCACAAGGCATTCTCAACTTGTAATGGTCTCTGAAAACACATATATAATAGATACTCCCGGATTTACATCTTTTTTCCCCGAAGACATACCTTCGGAAGAACTTGACAGATGCTTTTCGGAATTTATACCTTTTTTGGGAAGGTGCTATTATTCGGGATGTGCCCATATAAACGAGCCTGACTGCAGAGTTAAAGATGCCGTTGATAATGGGATAATAAACAAAAACAGATACGGAAGCTATAAACTTTTATATGAAAAGATAAAAACTTTCGAAAGGGAAAGATAATGAAATTTCTTGCACCGTCGATCTTATCGGCAGATCTGAGAGTTTTGGGGGAAGAAATAGAAAAGGTAGTTGGGGCAGGGGCGGAATATATCCATTATGATGTGATGGACGGGATATTTGTCCCTAATTTTGCATTCGGAATTCCTGAGCTGAAAGCTTCCAGAAAAGCTACGGATAAGTGTCTGGATGTTCATCTTATGATACTAAGACCGATGGAATACCTTAAAGCTTTTTATGATGCAGGAGCAGATATCGTAACTTTTCATATGGAGGCAGAATCTTCTGTAAAAGAGACTATCGAAGAATTCAAAAAAATAAAGGCGTCCTTCGAAAAACAGATTAAAATAGGCCTTGTGCTTAATCCGGGAACAACCGTTGATACCGTAAGACCTTATCTGAATGAGATAGATCAGGTGCTCCTGATGGGCGTTCAGCCGGGATTCGGAGGTCAGAGCTTTATTCCGGAAGTTTACGAAAAAATATCAGTATTAAGGGATTTACTGGACAGAGAAGGCCTTCCTGTTATGCTGGAAGTTGACGGCGGAGTCAACATGGAGAATGCAGGAGAAATAGCCAAAAGAGGAGCAGATCTAATAGTTGCAGGAACGGCAGTTTACAGCGGAAACTGCGTGGACAACACGAAAAAACTTATAGAGATCATCAACAACTGAAGTTAAGGGCGAAGCCCATGTAACAATAGATATTGTTTTTTAACAAAGGAGGAGTTAAATGGCACTTGTAAAAACAAATATCGACGAAGCCATCGCTCGTGTAGAGGATTGGCAGGGAAAAGAGATCTCTTACGAACCCATTGTAGGAGGGATCACAAATCCAAACTTTAAAGTTACTGTTGATGGTACCAACTACTTCTTGAAGATACCCGGAGCAGGTACGGATTTTATTGACAGAGACAACTGTCATGCAGCAAACGTTATAGCATCGGAAACAGGTGCAGGTCCCGAAGTATGCTACTATTTTCAGGATACGGGAGTAGAGATCTTCCAGTGGCTTGACGGATATCGTCAGGTTACATTCGGTGATATCTATGACCAGACAATGTTTGAGAATATGATAACAGCCATCGAAGCATACAATAATTCCGGAAAGACCATGCCTCTGGAGCAGTCCGTGTTCGAACAGACATGGGAGATGATGGACCGTGCAAAGCAGGGGGATTATCTTCCTCCCTGGCATGACAGAGCAGAATACATCGTTAAGAAGACAGAGGAAGCTTTCGATGTTTACGGAAAGGTGCTTAAACCCTGCCATAATGATTACTGGACCAACAATATGATGGCAGACGAAAACGGCAAGATAAAGATAATCGATTTCGAATATGCATCAATGAATGACCCTACATATGATCTTGCCATACTTTCCACCAGCAATTATCTGACAGAAGCTATGGATGAATACATGGTAAAGGTGTATAACCACGGCGAATTCGACGACATGATGTTTGCAAGAACAAAGCTGATGGAGATAACAGGCGATATCAAGTGGAGTTATTGGGCGCTGCAGCAGTATCTTTTCTCAGATGTTGATTTTGATTACATGGAATGGTACGGCACCAACTGCGCAAGACCCATGGCTAAATGGCAGGATCCCAGATTTGATTTCTGGCTTAATAAGCTTATGGGAAGACCTATATTCAAGAAAGGTACTATTTGATCTGCAATAAAAAGTAAAAGGAAGTCCGGAAATTCCGGGCTTCCTTTTTATTCTTAAATACATAGATAATACGGTTTTATATTTACAACATCACAAAAAAGGCACAAAAAAGCGGATAACGGGAATCGAACCCGCCTATCCAGCTTGGGAAGCTGGTGTTCTACCAATGAACTATATCCGCATGGTGTTATTATAACAGCTTTTATTCTTCCGGTAAATCAGATGGACAAGATATTTTCCCCACGGTTTCGATGGATTTATGAAGAGAGTGCACCAGTTCCGTGTCGGCTGCTTTATAGTACACTTCTTTTCCAACGCGTCTTGATACGATAAGTCCCGCCTCTTTAAGTACTTTAAGATGATGGGAAACGGCAGGGCTTGACATGCCTACAGCTGCGGAAATGTTAATAACGCATTCTTCAACATGGTTAAGGAACCAGAAGATGCGTAAACGGCTGGGATCTCCCAGCTGCTTCAGAGCACCTGAAACAGCAGAGATGACATTATTTTCCGGTATAAGACCGGCTATATAATCTTCGTTATTACCGTGATGATGGGGCAGTACTATCTTCTTTTCAGCCATTTTGCACCTCTCTTTGGATCGTAACGATAATTATACTTTTTAACTAAAATGATTTCAATTAAATAATTATTTAATTGTCCTTGACATATAATGGCTGCAGGGATACCATATAGATAACAATTAAACGATTGTTTAATCGTATATGTATTCAGTCGGGGGTGTCATGATGAAAAAAAATTATAAGATCGATGTAGACTGCGCCAACTGCGCCAACAAAATGGAGGATGCAGCAAAGAAAACACCCGGAGTAAAGGACGCATCAGTAAATTATATGATGCTTAAGATGAAGGTGGAGTTTGAAGATGAGGCCGACGCGGAAGCGGTTATGGCAGAAGTTCTTAAAAACTGCAAAAAGGTAGAATCTGACTGTAATATCTATTTTTAACGGGAGGTTTTTATGAACTCCAGGCAAAAACTAACGCTTATCAGGATCCTTATCTCATGCGCCTTGCTGGCAGGGATCCATTTTATTCCGGTAAACGGCGTCATAAAGGCCCTTCTATACCTTGTTCCGTATCTTATCATAGGATACGATATCCTTTTTAAAGCATTTAAGGGTATAAGGAATCTGAAAGCCCTTGACGAGTGCTTTTTAATGGCAGTAGCCACCATAGGTGCATTTATCCTGGGGCTGTACAGCGGTGAAGGGTATGAGGAAGCCGTGGCAGTTATGATCTTTTATCAGACAGGAGAGCTTTTTGAAAGCTACGCAGTGGGAAAGAGCAGAGCCAGTATTTCCGACTTGATGGAGATTTGTCCAGATCATGCCAATATTATGGGCCCCGAAGGAAGCCTCATCAGAAAAGATCCGGAAGATATAGAGACAGGAACAGTTATATATATAGAACCGGGCGAAAGGGTGCCCATAGACGGCATCATAGAAGAAGGAAAAACAGCATTTGATCTTTCGCCCCTTACAGGAGAATCTGTTCCCGTATCTGCAGGGCCGGGAGACGAGGCCGTAAGCGGCTCTATCAACCTTAAAGGCCTGATCGCAGTAAGGACAACGAAGGACTTCTCCGAATCAACTGCATCAAAGATATTGGAACTTATAGAAGATGCGGGATCAAGGAAATCAAGGTCGGAAAAATTTATCTCGAAATTTGCCAGGATATATACACCTGCAGTAGTTCTGGCAGCCCTTGCTGTTGGCATCATACCTCCTTTGGTAAGCATAATATTCGGAAATGGGGCAGAATGGAGCATTTGGATATACAGAGCATTGACATTTCTGGTAATCAGCTGTCCATGTGCTCTGGTAATAAGCATACCCTTAAGCTTCTTTGCGGGACTCGGAGGAGCAGGGAGATCAGGAATACTTGTAAAAGGCTCCAATTATCTGGAGACACTTTCCAAGGTTGATACGATAGCACTTGATAAGACAGGAACATTAACAAAGGGCGTATTTGATGTTACTGCAATACATCCTTCGGATATGGATGAAGATACATTACTGCATCTGGCTGCCCACTGTGAAAGGTATTCAAGCCATCCTATAGGAGAATCCCTTAAAAGAGCATATGAAAACGAGAATGACGGCTGCAGTGTTACGGATGTGGAGGAAATATCAGGTAAAGGCGTAAGGGCCTCTATCAATGGTATGGATGTACTTGCAGGCAACGAAAAGCTTATGGATGCTTACGGCATAGAATATAAGGAATGCCACTTAAAAGGGACTACTGTACATGTGGCAGTAAACGGTAAATATGCAGGGCATATCCTTATTTCAGACATCATAAAGGAAAATGCAAAGAGCGCCATAGAAGACATGAGAAGAAAGGGAGCAAAAAAGATCGTTCTTCTTACGGGAGATAACGAGTATGCCGCAAATGATGTAGGAAGTGTGCTCGGGATAGATAAAGTGTACTGGGGTCTTATGCCGGATGAAAAACTTCATGTAATGGAAGAGCTTATTAAGAGCAGCTCTTCATCAGACAAGAAGGTGGCTTACGCAGGCGATGGCATAAATGATGCTCCTGTCCTTACTCTTTCCGACGTAGGTATAGCCATGGGTGCCATGGGATCTGACGCAGCCATCGAAGCGGCAGATGTTGTGATCATGGATGATGATCCGGGTAAGATATCAAAGGCTATGGCCGTGGCAAAGAAATGCATGAGGATCGTTAAGGAGAATATAGTATTTGCCATAGGTGTAAAGCTTATATGCCTTATCCTTAGCGCATTCGGTATGACAGGCATGTGGATGGCAATTTTCGCAGATGTCGGCGTAATGATACTTGCAGTGCTTAATTCCATCAGATGTATGTTTGTCAGCAGTAATATTTGATCACTATATATAATATGCATAGATAAATGTATATGTTATAATGAAACACAATCAGTCTAAAGCATGTGGAGGAAGAAAAAATGAGCAACGAACAAACAAAGATTTTCAGATCTCCCTCGAAGTATATTCAGGGAACGGATATTCTTAAAGATCTTCCGGATTATATATCTGATCTCGGCAAAAAACTGCTTCTTCTTGTGGACCCCGGCATTGCCGATATTTTAAGTCCTCAGCTTGATGCATTAAAGGCCAGAGAGGATTATTCCACAGAAGTGGTTATATTCTCCGGAGAGTGTACAATGCCCGAGATCGACAGAGTCGGAGCAGTATGTAAAGAAAAAGGCATCGATGTTATTGCAGGCGTAGGCGGAGGAAAGGTTATAGATACTGCAAAGGCTGTATCACATTTCAACGATCTTGCCATTATTACGGTTCCTACTATCGCAGCATCAGATGCTCCCTGCTCGGCACTTTCCATCATATATCATGATGACGGATCTCTGGATCAGCTCCTTTGGCTTAAAGCAAATCCTGATCTTGTGCTTGTGGATCTTCAGGTTGTCGCAAATGCTCCCGCAAGATTCCTGGCAGCAGGTATAGGTGATGCAATGGCAACTTATTTCGAAATGAAAGAATGCTATGCCAAGGATGCTGATAATTTTACGGGAGGCAGGATCACACTTGCTGCCAAAGCTATTGCAGAGCAGTGCTATAAGACCATAATCGAAAAAGGATATAATGCTTATCTTGCAAACAAGAATCATGTCATTACAAGAGACTTTGAGGATGTAGTGGAAGCAAATATCATTCTTTCCGGTATAGGCTTCGAGAGCGGTGGTATATGTGCTGCTCATCCTATCAATAACGGAGTAAACGAGCTTCCTCAGACTCATAAGCATATGCATGGCGAAAAGGTTGCCTTCTCACTTATCGGCCAGTTCGTTCTGGCTCAGGAGCCCAAGGAAACCGTGGATGCAGTTCTTGAACTCTTCTATAAGGTTGGACTTCCCATAACTCTGGAGGATCTTGATATCGTAGACATCAAGAAGGAAGAACTGGATCTTATTGCAACTATCGCAAACGGAGATCCCTGCACGCATAATCTTCCTCTCCGCGTGGATGAGGGCAGGATCATCGGCGCTGTTATCACGGCAGACGCCATGGGCAGAGAATTTAAAGAGAAAATGTCGAAGTGCAATTGCTAACATATAAAGCTTGAATCATGAAAAGCCTTCCTTGCTCAAAAGGGAGGCTTTTCATTTAGCATTGATTCCAATATGCATTGATAACAGGTATAACTTGAATCCAATAATAATTAAGGGGAAAGATATGATCATAAAAGAAGACTTGATACTTACAAAGGAATGGGACAAAACATTTCCCAAGAGCGAAAAGACAGAACATAAAAAGGTGACATTTGTAAACCGCTACGGCATTACCCTGGCAGGAGATCTCTACACTCCCAAAAATATTTCAGGGAAGCTACCTGCAGTTGCAGTATGCGGTCCATTTGGAGCAGTCAAGGAGCAGTGCTCGGGATTATATGCTCAGAAAATGGCTGAAATGGGATTTGTTGCTCTTGCCTTTGACCCTTCCTTCACAGGAGAGAGCGGCGGAAATGTGCGGTATATGGCGTCGCCGGATATAAACACAGAGGACTTTATGGCTGCAGTTGATTATCTGTCATTATATGACGAAGCAGATCCCGATCATATCGGAATTATAGGCATATGCGGATGGGGCGGCATGGCCATAAATGCGGCAGCTCTCGATACAAGGGTAAAGGCCACAGTCTCCTCCACCATGTATGATATGACAAGGGTAAATGCAAAGGGCTATTTCGATTCGGAAGACAGCGAGGAGGCACGCTACGAGCATAAAAAGGCCATGTGCGAACAAAGGCTTAAAGATATTTCTGCCGGAGAATATGCACTGGGCGGAGGTGTTGTTGATCCCCTCCCCGAAGATGCTCCGTTTTTCGTTAAGGATTATTACGATTATTACAAGACAGAAAGAGGATATCATCACAGGTCCCTTAATTCCAACGGCGGATGGAATGTAACAGGCTGCGAATCATTTATCAATCAGCCCATACTCATGTACAGCAACGAGATAAGGAGTGCCGTTCTTCTTATACACGGGGAAGATGCCCATTCCTGTTATTTCAGCAAAGATGCCTATGCTGACATGATTAAAGACAGTAAATATGCGGATAATAAGGAACTTCTGATAATACCCGGCGCCGTTCATACGGATCTTTATGACGGTGGCGGAAAGGACGCTATTCCTTTTGATAAAATATGCAGCTTTTTTAAGGAAAATCTTTGATGCCGTCTGTAGACAGAAGGGCCCTTTTTATACGGTGACATTTATGAAAAAAGAATTAGCAGCAGTTTTTTTGCCTTTTATACTTTTGCTGGCATCCTGCAGCGGAAATGATCAAAACAGTGAAACAACGTCAGAAATATCTTCAGCAGCTGATGAAGAAAGCCAGAATGTTACGGAAGAAGAAACTTCCGGATCAGATCAGGATGGGGCAGATCATTTTTATATACATATAGACGATAAGGTGCTTTCCGTTAAAACGGAAGAAAACAGCTCCGCAAAAGCTTTTAAGGAGCTTCTTTCAGAGGGGGATCTGTCCATTCAGATGGAAGATTACGGCAATTTTGAAAAAGTAGGTCCCCTTCCCGGGTCTCTTCCGCAAAATGATGAAGAGATAACCACAGAACCGGGAGATATCATCCTTTATCAGGGGGATAAGATAACCATTTATTACGATACGAACACATGGAGCTTTACAAGGCTTGGAAAGGTACAGGACATCTCCAAAGAAGAGCTTAAGGAGATTCTTGGAGACGGCGGGGTTAAGGCTGTGTTCTCTCTTGAAAAGGATAAAATGCCCAAAGACATGACAGGTGTCTTTGATCTTGAAAGGGGAACGGTGCTTTTGAACAGCGGATATGAAATGCCGATCATGGGCATCGGCACATATTCTCTGGATCATGATACATGCATCAACTCCGTAAAAGAGCACCTTAAAAACGGAGGACGCCTTATAGATACTGCCTATATGTATCATAATGAAGAGGCTGTGGGAGAGGCTGTCCGTCAGGCTATGGAGGAGTATGAGATACCGAGGGAGGATATATTCGTTATTACGAAGATATATCCCTCTCAGTTTGATGAGCCGGAAAAGGCCATAGAAATGGCATTGGAAAAGCTCGATATAGGCTATGTTGATATGATGCTCTTACATCATCCCGGAGATAATGATGTCGAAGCCTACAAAGCGATGGAAGAATATGTAAAGGAAGGGAGCATAAGATCTCTGGGACTTTCAAATTATTATGTTGAGGAACTGACGGATTTTCTGCCAAAGGTAAATATACTGCCTGCACTGGTACAAAACGAGATCCATCCGTATTACCAGGAGCAGGATGTGGTCCCTTTTATTCAGGAACAGGGAATAGTGGTACAGGGCTGGTATCCTTTGGGAGGAAGAGGCTACACTAAGGAGCTTCTGAATGATGAAACGATCCTTGATATAGCGGCAAAGCATAATGTAAGTGCAGCTCAAGTTATCCTGAGATGGGATCTCCAAAGAAGCATAGTGGTAATACCGGGATCAGAGAATCCTGATCATATAAAAGAGAATCTTGATCTTCTGGATTTTTCCCTTGATGATGAGGATATGGAACGCATGGCCTCCCTGGACAGAAATGAAAAGCATGACTGGTATTGATTTCTTAATCCTGACTCTGACGGCGGGAACGGACTATGAAGCAAAGTCCGGCAGCACGGTGATAACGCTGAAATCTTCTGTTCTGGAAAAACTCGCTGCAGGCGACCACACAGTCTCTGTAAACTTTGATGATGGCAAGGTCAGCACAATAATTAAAGTTGCTAACAGCACAGAGAGTAGCAACACAACCGGTAATATAAATGCGGGGAAAAACGCAAGCATAAGCTCCATTGCAAAGATTTCCGCAGGTGTGAGAGGTTCAAAGAACACCATACCCAGTACCGGAGACAACAGCTATATGCCTATTTGGTTCATACTTATGTGCGCATCCATGGTGATCCTTTTAAAGGTGATCAGAAGCAGCAGATGTGCACGCAATGACAGAAGCAGGTGAGGCAGAAAGCGAAAAGCAAATAATCCATAGTTTTTTATCACAACAATAAACAGCCGGAGAGCGGAAAAACCAGCAACCGCCTCCGGCTGTTTTATTGTATTAGGATACGATACACGAACAGCACACCATTTAATAAAGTATCGTAGACCTGAAATTCTTTTGAATCCTTAAATCTGAATCCATATGAAGTGAAATGTGCTTATATAATAAAATAAGTTAGAAATAACTAATTAATGGTAGTATAATGATTCCGTGATCTAAAGAAAATATTTGAAAAAACGAAAAATCAACTGGACAGCTTCATCTTCGGAGGGAGCAACTATCAGCACATGTGCACGCCATGCAGCCCGACTCTGGGATATCGACCGGGGAACGATACGTGTAGGCGGAGTGGATATTTCTACGGTAGACCCGGAAGTACTCCTTTCAGATTATTCAATGGTCTTTCAGGATGTAGTATTGTTTGACGATACGGTAATGGAAAATATACGTCTGGGCAGGCACGGATCGTACTTCTGGATGAAGCAACAGCATCTCTTGACGTAGAAAATGAAACCAGAGTACAGGAGGCGCTGTCATGTTTGCTTTGCAACAGGACGGTTCTGGTTATCGCACATAGGATGCGTACGGTTGAGGCAGCGGATAAAATAATCGTATTGTCAGACGGAAAGGTGGCTGAAGAGGGGAGACCAGCTGAACTTATCAATAATAAAGACGGCATTTTCAGCCGCATGCTGCAGTTGAAGACATCAAGTGCCGACTGGAGCATCTGAAAGGCAGGAGAATGAATACATTAGGGTTAATTGACCGAAATACTATTTTTTATACGGAAGAAGCTAAAACAATATATGCTTTTAGCTTTGGCGTAAATAAAATGAAACTCTTGAGAGAAAAGAGAGTGAATGTTATACTTACAAAGTTATTTTTGTAAGTATAACATTGTTATAAGGAGATTTGATAATAAATGAAACTAGGTATCGTCGGCCTTCCCAATGTGGGAAAGAGTACATTGTTCAATTGCCTAACCAAAGCAGGGGCTGAATCCGCCAATTATCCGTTCTGCACCATCGACCCGAATATAGGTGTTGTGGCGGTGCCGGACGAAAGGCTTAAAGTCTTAACTGATATGTATCAATCTAAAAAGACTGTTCCTGCGGTAATAGAATTTGTTGATATAGCGGGACTTGTCAAGGGGGCATCAAAGGGAGAAGGACTGGGAAATCAGTTCCTTGCAAATATAAGGGAATGTGATGCCATAGTGCATGTGGTCAGGTGCTTCGAGGATGATAATATCATTCATGTGGACGGGTCAGTGGATCCGATCCGAGATATCGAGACCATAAATCTTGAGCTTATCTTTTCCGATCTGGAGATCCTCGAAAGAAGGTATTCCAAGGTTGCAAGGGCTGCACAGAACAATAAGGATGCAGCAAGGGAAGCTGAGTTGATAAAGGCTCTTAAGGAATGTCTTGAATCCGGCATGCCGGCAAGGAATTATGATGTAAGTGAGGATGATGAGGAGCTTTATCGTTCCTTTGGACTTCTGACGGGTAAACCGGTCATTTATGCAGCCAATGTGGCTGAAGATGATCTTCCTGATGATGGAGCATCAAATCCTTTTGTTAAAAAAATAAGGGAACTTGCCGTTGCGGAGGGCTCTGAGGTATTTGTCATCTGTGCACAGATAGAGCAGGAGATGTCTGAACTCGATGATGAAGAAAAGGCTATGTTCCTGGAAGAATTGGGAGTAGACGGTTCCGGCCTTGATAAGCTTATAAAGGCCAGTTACAAATTGCTGGGTCTCATAAGCTTTTTGACTGCAGGTCCTACGGAAAGCCGTGCATGGACTATAAAGGAAGGAACGAAAGCTCCCCAGGCCTCCGGAAAGATACACAGCGATTTTGAAAGAGGCTTTATAAAAGCCGAGGTTATAAGCTACAGTGATCTTATGGAATGTGGAAGCGAAAAGGCGGCAAAAGAAAAAGGACTTATCCGTATAGAAGGAAAGGACTATGTGATCAAAGACGGAGATATAGTGGTATTCAGATTTAATGTATAAGTAAAAATACAATATCTTGTTTTTTTGGGATTCGGCAGGGTTCGCCGGGTCCTTTTTTATTGTCAAAAAGTAATAGAAAATTAAATAAAATTTAATAATTTTTCATGGAAAAAACCATTGCACAGTGGTGGCTTTTAATATAAAATGTGAATGCAAATAGAGATTTGTGGTGGAAAGTGGTTTCAAGTGGTTAGCATTCAGAAATCGCATATCTGCCGGGTAACTGTGATCTACGGCAATTCAGAGGGTATTTAGATGTTTATAGGCGAATACAACCATACAATAGACGCCAAGGGCAGAATGATAATCCCCCAGAAGTTCAGAGAAGGACTGGGAGAGTCCTTTTTTATGACAAGAGGACTGGACGGATGTCTTGCCTTATACCCTCAGGAGCAGTGGGAGATCTTTGTGGACAAGCTCAATGCGCTTCCGGACACGCGAAAGGATATTAGAGATCTTAAAAGATTCTTTCTTTCAGGAGCGGGAGACTGCGAGATAGATAAGCAGGGCAGAGTGCTTGTGCCGCCGTCACTCAGAGAATACGCATCTCTTAAAAAGGATATCGTTATAACGGGTGCATCAACGAAAATAGAGATCTGGAACAGAAAGAAATGGGAAGACATCACTAGGATCGATGTGGACGATATGGATGATATCGCCGAGAGACTGGCAGAACAAGGCATAGAATTTTAGGAGCACATATGGATTTTGAGCATATTCCTGTCATGCTCCAGGAGACTGTTGAAGGCCTATGTATCAAACCTGATGGTGTTTATGTTGATGGTACAGTTGGAGGCGCCGGCCATTCTTTAGAGATCGCACGCAGGCTTGGCAAAAAAGGCAGGCTTATATGCATAGATCAGGACCAGGAGGCTGTTGAGACAGCCGGGGAAAGATTAAAGAAATTTGAAAATGTCACAGTTGTAAGAAGTAATTATATCCATATGAAGGATGTGCTGTGGCAGCAGAATATAGAAGAAGTAGACGGGATCCTTCTGGATCTGGGAGTATCCTCTCATCAGCTGGATGATGCGGAAAGAGGCTTCAGCTACATGAAGGATGCACCTCTTGATATGAGGATGGATCAGAGGAAGGAAAAGACCGCCAGAGATATAGTAAACGAATACGACGAAAAGAAACTTTTCCGTATCATTAAAGAATACGGAGAGGACAGATTTGCGGGGAGCATTGCAAGAAGGATCGTGGCAGCCAGAGAGAAAACTCCCATAAATACTACAGGAGAGCTGGCAGAGATCATAAGATCCGCCATACCGGCAAGATTCAGAGATAACGGGAATCCTGCAAAGAGGACATTTCAGGCCATACGTATAGAGCTTAACAACGAGCTTGGCGTGCTTGAAGAGGGCCTTACGGAAATGATAGATCTCCTGAAGGACAACGGAAGGATTTGCGTGATCACATTCCACTCCCTGGAAGATCGCATCGTTAAGGATATTTTTAAAAACGCAGAAGATCCTTGCACATGTCCTCCGGATTTTCCCGTATGTATATGCGGGAAAAAGCCCAGGGGCAGAGTAATAACAAGAAGGGTCATAAAGCCTTCAGAAGAAGAACTTTTGAGGAACAGAAGAAGCTCCAGTGCTAAACTTCGGATATTTGAAAGACATAAAGGGGCGTAAGAGGTAGCTATGAGTAGGGAAGAGGAAAGAGCATTAAGAACTGAATATTATGTCAGGGGAAGTGCGGTTCCTGTCCCTGAAATAGACATTCCTGAGAAACAAAATCAGGAAACAAGAGAAGAACTCCTTAAAAAGAACCGAGAGGTTGCCAGAAGAAACAAAGAAAGAATCCTTAGGGTCGACATTGGTGTTTGTCTCCTCCTAATTACAATGACGGCCCTTCTCTTCTTTTGTGCGGCCCTGCTTCTTACAAGGACCACCAGACTGATGGAGAAGAGCAGGACGGTGGCAGAGCTGGAAGTTACACTTTCCGAACTGACTGATGCCAACATAGCGGCTAAAGAGCGTATCGACAGCGCTATAGATCTGGGAAGCGTTTATACAGTAGCATCCACGCAGCTGGGCATGAAGTATGCAGACAGGAGTCAGATCATTTATTACGAAGGCTCCAGCGGTGATTACGTAAAGCAATTTCAGGAAATACCTACAGAATAATAAACCAAGGCTTACTTATAAAGGATTGATATGAGAAAAATTGTAAGCGGCGGGGATGAAAGAAAAAGCAATCTAAAGCAGAAACGGCAGGTAGCCACCTTCAACCGGAAAAAGCTTCTGATTGCTTTTGGTGTTATAGTTTGTCTTCTTACAGCCCTGTCCATAAGATTGATCTACATTACAAGAGCATATGGAGATACTTATTCCAGGACCGTACTGGATCAGCAGGACAGCAACAGCACTGTTATCCCCTTTAAAAGGGGCGACATCCTTGATCGGAACGGAGCAGTACTTGCTACAAGCGAGAAGGTATATAATCTGATACTTGATGCATATGTGCTGTTAAGCTCTCGTGTATCTGAAGATTATGACTGCGTAGAGCCTACGATAAAGGCTTTAAGCAAATATTTCGATATACCGGAAGAGGATATAAGGGAGCGCGTAAATGCAGAGATAGCCAAAGAGGAAACATCAGCCGGCTCGGCATCCAGATACATAATCCTAAAAAAACGTCTTCCTTACGACAAATACAATCCCTTTTACGAATTTACCCATGGGGATTCCGATGAAGCAAAATATATAAGAGGTGTTTGGTTCGAAGAGGATTATCTGAGGAAATATCCCTATAATACCATGGCGTCTGATCTTATAGGCTTTACAAATGCCGGCAACGTAGGAGCATACGGCATAGAGGAGTACTATAACGAAGAGCTTAACGGGACCAACGGCAGGGGATACAGTTATTTCGATCAGGGAACTGTTGAAAACAGGACCATATCCCCCATAAACGGTTACACGGCTGTTTCCACCATCGATCTTAATATACAGAGGATAGTGGAAAAGCATATGGGCGGATGGTATGAGAAGGTAGGAGCCCTTAATGCGGCAGTTATAGTAATGGATCCCAATAACGGAGAGATCCTTGCCATGGCTTCTTATCCCAATTATGACCTTAATGATCCCAGAGATCTCTCAAAGATATATACGGAAGAAGAACTTGATAAAATGTCGGACGCCCAGCAGGTGGATGCCATGGCATCACTCTGGAAGAACTTCTGTATAAGCGATCTGTTCGAACCCGGATCCACCATGAAGGTGGTAACGCTTGCTGCAGCACTTGATGAAGCTGATATAGATGAAGAGAGCGTCTTCCATTGTGACGGCGGTCTTCAGATTGGCGAATACTATGTTGCCTGCAGTTATAAATACGGACACGGAGCACAGGATATCAATCAGGCTGTTGGAAATTCCTGCAACGATGCCTTTATGGAGATCGCATTTAAAGTCGGAGCAGCGAATTTTTCAAAATATCAAAAGGCCTTTGGCCTTGGAGCAAGGACAGGCATAGATCTTCCAGGAGAGGAAGCGGGTCTTCTTTATGATCCGGATTCCATGATCCCTGTGGATCTGGCCACCAACGGATTCGGTCAGAATTATAATGTGACCATGGTGCAGGTTGCAGCGGCATTTTCAGCTGCCGTGAACGGCGGTAATTATTATACGCCCCATGTGGTAAAAGAGATCCGGTCAGAATCGGGAAATGTGGTACGGTCTGTAAATAAAGAGCTTGTAAGGACAGTTATCTCAGAGAAGACCAGTAACAGAATAAAGGAATCTCTTTTATATACAGTGGAATCAGGCCTTGGTAAGACTGCCGGGGTAAAAGGCTATTCTATAGGAGGCAAGACAGGTACTGCCGAAAAGCTTCCCAGATCCGCCAATAAAAAGCTCCTTTCCTTTATAGGATGCGCACCTGCCATGGATCCTGAAGTAGTGGTTTATGTGGTGGTCGATGAAGCAAAGCTTAAGGATTACGGAGACAGCTCTGTCGCATGCGGCATAACATCCGATATTTTCAGAGAGCTGCTGCCGTATATGCAGATCTATCCCGAAGCAGAAACAGAAGTTTATGTGGAGCAGACAGATACAGAAGCTGCACAGGAGTAAAGTGTTAAGATAACAGGAGATGTAAATGTTTTCCGATACCATTAATTCTTTGTTCAATTCCATAGTTTTCTGGCCCATGCTTATCAGTTTTATCCTTGGGTTTGCAGGAATGAAGCTCGGCATACCGCTTATTAAGAAGCTTCATCTCAGCCAGTATGAAAGGGAAGAGGGACCCGATGCTCATAAGAAAAAGGCCGGGACTCCCACCATGGGCGGAATAATCTTTCTTATCACATCTACCGTAACAGCCCTGATATTCTTAATATATTATTCGGTTTCAGATAAGGGATATGAGAACGTAACAAAAATGATCCCTGTACTTCTTGTTACTTTGGGCTTTGGCATCATAGGGTTTATAGACGATTTCCTTAAAGTAAGATTTAAAAGGAATATGGGACTGAACAGTCTTCAGAAAATGGCGGGGGAGATACTTGTAACACTTATATTTACCATATATGTGATGGTGTTTTCCGGCCTTAAAACAGAAACAGTCATACCGTTTACCGGCGGTGCAGTGTGGACTGTCCCCGGATGGTTTTATGTAATATGCATGTTTATAATCATTTTGGGTACCGTAAACGGAAGCAATTTTACGGACGGTCTTGACGGACTGCTTTCTTCCGTATCGGCAGTTATAGGACTATTTCTTATTTTTGCGGGATTATTCAGGGATAGCATGGTATCTTCTTATGCTTCCATAATAGTCGGTGCTTTGCTGGCATTTCTGATATTTAATTCTTATCCGGCAAAGATATTTATGGGAGATACGGGTTCCCTTGCCATCGGCGGCTTTGTTGCGTCCGCTTCCTATATGCTGCAGATGCCCATATTTATCGCGATAGTAGCCTTTGTTTATCTTGCAGAGATCCTGAGCGTGATGATCCAGGTAGTATACTTTAAATGCACTGGAGGAAAAAGGATTTTCAAAATGTCACCGATACATCATCATTTTGAATTATCCGGATGGCATGAATCCAAGGTCGTATCTATATTTACCATCATAACAGTTGTGCTCTGCTGTATCGGAGCACTTGCAATGTAGGAGTTAAAATGGATCTGGCAGGTAAAAAAGTCCTTGTGGCAGGTACCGGAAAAAGCGGCATAGGCTGTATAAAGCTTCTTACAGAAGAAAATGCCTGTATAACCGTATTTGATAACGGGAACAATGTTGACGAGGCAGTTATTATAAAAAGGCTTCAGGATGCAGGAATAGATCCTGAGGGAAAGGAAATAAACGCAGGAGATATCTCGAGTATAGGAAAGATGGACCTTGCGGTCCTGAGCCCCGGAATAGATCCCGAATCAAAGCTGGCAGCTGATCTTAAAGATAAAGGCATCCCTGTTATAGGCGAGATAGAGCTTGCTTTCAGGCAGGGAAAAGGAACTGTTACAGCGATCACAGGTACTAACGGGAAAACCACGACTACGGCGCTTACAGGAGAGATCCTGAGCAGATTCTTTAATGATGTTAAGGTTGTCGGAAATATAGGAAACCCTTATACGGAAGCCGCTTCAGGTCTTACGGATGACTCAAGAGTGGTAGCGGAGATATCAAGCTTTCAGCTGCAAACGACTGTGGATTTCCATCCTCACGTTACAGCCATTCTTAATATAACTCCCGATCATCTGGACAGGCATAAGACTATGGAGAATTATATAGAAGCAAAATTCTCCATAGCAAAAAATCAGACGGCGGAGGATTACATTATCCTTAATCATGATGATGATAACATCAGGAATTATAAAGGGGATATAAAGCCTTGCAGGATATGGTTCTCCTCAAAAGAGAAGATAAAGGGCTTTTATTACAGGGAAGGTGCGATCTTCGATAATACGGAAGGCATCAACGAAAGACTGATAACATCATCGGAGATGAACATCCTCGGAATACATAATATGGAGAATGCCATGGCAGCAATGGCTATGGCAAAGGTGCAAGGTGTTCCTCCTGAAGTTATATGGGAAGCTGTAAGCTCCTTCAAAGCGGTGGAGCATCGCATAGAATATGTCCGTACATTTAATGATATTGATTTTTATAACGACTCCAAAGGGACAAATACGGATGCAGCCATAAAGGCAGTCATGGCAATGACAAGACCTTCGGTAGTCATCGGAGGAGGATACGACAAGAATTCCGAATTTGATGACTGGATCGAGACGTTTCCCGGAAGAGTAAGGCATCTGGTCCTTATGGGAGAAACAAGGGACAAGATAGCCGATTGTGCAAAAGCACATGGTTTTACTGATATTTCATTTGCTGATGATCTGGAAGATGCAGTGAATAAAGCATATAAAGCTGCAAAAGCAGGCGATGCCGTGCTTTTGTCCCCGGCCTGTGCCAGCTGGGATATGTTCAGGGATTACGAAGAAAGAGGAAGGCTCTTTAAAGAGCTGGTAAACGGTCTTAAATAATGGAAACCGGTATTTTGACTGCAGGAAAAAAGAATAATGTGTCAAAAGTTAAGGAAGACAGATTTTTTGACTATACGCTGCTTTTTATAATCGTATTCATGGTGCTTTTCGGCCTTGTAATGGTTTACTCCGTAAGCTCATATAAAGGCTTTACCGATTATAACGATTCCCTTTATTTTGTTAAAAGGCAGACATTCTATGCCTTTGCCGGTCTTGTGGCAATGGCTGCGGTGGCTTTTTTTGTAGCGAAGGTGGATCTTATAATAAATATCCTTAATTCAAAAGTCGCATATGCCTTTTATATAGCGGCTGTTGTAATGCAGGGCTTAGTTCTTTTCGGAGGTTCTTCAGCCAACGGATCCATCAGATGGCTCAGCATAGGCGGCCTTACCCTTCAGCCTTCTGAAATATCCAAGATACTTATGATCCTTTTTACATCATATGTAGTATCAAATATGGGAAGGCAGCTTAACAAGTGGTATAAGATACTCTGGCTCTTTGTTTTATGCCTGCCCGTTATATACATGGTTGCAAGGGAAAACCTTACTACAGGAATAATAATAGCAGCCATCGTTTTTGCCATAGTTTTTGTGGCAGGCAGAAAGTTTATAACATATGTCCCCATAATCATGCTGGGGGTTGCCGGCGTGGCATTCATGATAGTCGGAACCGGCTACAGAAGCGAAAGAGTGGACGCGTGGATGCAGGTTGCTACCCACGAAAAGGCATATCAGATAAGGCAGGCGCTTTATGCCATAGGTTCCGGAGGCGCTTTCGGCAAAGGACTTGGAAACGGTATACAGAAGGAATTTATTCCTGAGGCTCATACTGATATGATTTTTTCCTGTATCACAGAGGAGTTGGGCATCATCGGAGCCATAGGGATAATTATATTATTTGCATTACTTTTGTGGAGATGTATCGTTATAGCGAACAATGCTCCCGATCTGTACAGTCAGCTGGTAGTTGTAGGAGTGATGACCCATATAAGCGTACAGGCCATCATAAATATTGCAGTGGCAACGAATACTATGCCCAACACCGGTGTTACACTGCCGTTCATAAGTTACGGAGGTACGTCTATTTTCTTCCTTTTGGTGGAAGTTGGACTGGTACTCGGTATATCAAGAAGGATCAGGCTGACTCAATCTGATGAGAAAGGAGTGGGGCAATAAGTCAGGAAGGACCTGTATCAAGGAGATAGCCAAAGATGGAAAGACAGATAAACGAAGATTATAAAAGAAACAGAATAATCAGACGGCTCAAGATATTCGGCATACTTGTGGGCATTCTGGCCATCCTTGCTGTTGCTTTTCTTGTGATCTTTACCATGCGCAAGGTAGAAGTGAACGGGAATACGAGATATTCCGATGAACAGATCAAGGCAGCCTTAAAGGCTGAAGGCAGCAGAAATGCAGTTCTTTATTATTTGGAGAACAGGGATATACATGAGATACCGGAGCTTATATTTATTGAGCGTGTGGACATAAGTTTTTCCATGCCGGACACCATCTATATAGATGTTGTGGAAAAGACCCTTGTGGGGTGTATAGAGAAGGATGACAGGTTCTATTACTTTGACACTGAGGGAACGATACTTGAAGTAACAGACACACAAAAAGAAGAAGTACCCCTGATGGAAGGGGCACAGCTGGAAAACCCCGATGTGGGCAATAAGATATTTGTTGCAGACCCTAAGATCTATTCAAATCTCCTGCAGCTGTCTCTGATGCTTAACAAATATGAAACAAATATAGACAGTGTTTCTTTTGATGATGACGGCAGCATGAACCTGATCTCCGAAGATATAAAAATTGAAGTGGGAGACGGAACAAACCTGGAAGAAAGGATATCGGCGCTTAACTCACTGCTTAAGGCTTTGGAGGGAAGAAAGGGTACTTTGGATCTGACAAATTACAGCTCGGCAGACGATGCGACGATCTTCCGTACAGATGAGGAATAAGAAGCAGAATTTGCATAAAATTCACAAAAAACAGGCCTTTTATATGGTAAAAGGTGTTGCAAAATGTTAAAAAAAATAATACTATATTTAATAATTGAAAAATATTTCGTTGAAGGAGGAAAGACCCTTGCTTGAGATCAAGAGTAATGAAATGGACTCTGCCGCAAAAATCCTCGTTATAGGTGTTGGCGGTGCAGGAAATAATGCAGTTAACCGCATGATAGACGAAAACATCATGGGTGTTGAATTTATAGGAGTAAATACTGATAAACAGGCTTTACAGCTTTGTAAAGCAGATAAACTGTTACAGATTGGCGAGAAGCTTACCAAGGGTCTTGGAGCAGGAGCAAAGCCTGAAATCGGCGCTAAGGCAGCAGAGGAGAGCCTGGATGAACTTTCACAGACCGTAGAAGGCGCAGATATGGTATTCGTTACATGCGGTATGGGAGGCGGAACAGGAACAGGTGCAGCTCCCATCGTTGCAAATATAGCGAAAGAAAAGGGTATCCTTACTGTAGGCGTTGTTACAAAGCCTTTCAGATTTGAAGCAAAGCAGAGAATGATCAATGCTGACGCCGGAATAGAGAAGCTTAAGGATGTGGTTGATACACTTATTGTTATCCCCAACGATAAACTCCTTGAGATCGTAGACAGAAGAACTTCCATGCCTGATGCTCTTAAGAAGGCAGATGCAGTTCTTCAGCAGGGCGTTCAGGGCATTACAGACCTTATAAATGTTCCCGGTCTTATCAACCTGGATTTTGCAGATATCCAGACAGTAATGAAGGACAAGGGAATCGCCCATATCGGAATCGGCGAAGGCCATGGAGACGACAAGGCTGTTGATGCCGTTAAGCAGGCTATAACAAGTCCTCTTCTTGAGACTACCATAGAGGGAGCTTCCGACATCATAATCAATATCTCCGGTGATATCGGACTTATCGAAGCAAATGATGCAGCTACTTATGTAGAGGAGCTTGCAGGTATAGAAGCAAATATCATCTTCGGTGCGATGTACGACGAATCAGAAGCTGATTCCTGCAGGATCACAGTTATTGCAACAGGTCTTGAGGATGCATCCAAGGGAGCATCTGCAGCAAAGGCAGCCGCAGCAAGAAAGACTGCAGCTCAGCCCGTGCCCAAGATGACTGAGAATTCTCCCAAGAAATCCGGAAGCATAGAGATCCCTGCTTTTTTACAGAAGAAATAATTAAGAACAATAAAAATAAAGCAGTCTCCTTATGATGGGAGACTGCTTTAGTATGCGGAGAGTAAAAATATGAAATGTCCTTATTGCGGAACTAAAGATACAAAAGTTATCGATTCCAGACCGGCTAATGAGAATAATTCCATAAGACGGAGAAGACAATGCGAAAAATGCAATAAAAGGTTTACCACTTACGAAAAGGTGGAGACCATTCCTCTTATTGTCATTAAAAAAGATGAAAGCCGTGTGCCCTATGACAGGACAAAGATCGAGAGCGGTATTCTTAAATCCTGCCATAAACGGCCTATTTCCGCAAAGCAGATCTCAGATACCATAGACGAGATAGAAACAGAGATCTTTAATAAGGAAGAAAGAGAGATCCCGGCATCCGTCATAGGCGAGATAGTTATGGATAAGCTTCAGGCGCTGGATCCCGTGGCATATGTTAGATTTGCATCTGTATACAGGGAATTCAAGGACATCAATACATTCCTGCAGGAGATAAAAAAGATATTATAAAGATTGAAAAAGTCCCCGACTGGGGACTTTTTAATTACAATTCTTCTGTATCATAGATGATGGTTACAGGACCGTCGTTGACCAATGATACTTCCATATGAGCTCCGAATACTCCTCCTTTTGTGGTAATACCTTCTTTTGTGATCATATCCATAATATATTCATACAGTACTCTGGATCCTTCGTATGACATGGCCCTGGTGAAACTCGGCCTGTTTCCTTTTTTAACATCAGCCATAAGCGTGAACTGAGATACCATTAATATCTCTCCGCCGACATCTTTAAGAGAAAGATTCATCTTATCATTCTCATCTTCGAAAACGCGAAGATTTGCGATCTTTCTTGACAGGATATCGGCTTCTTTTTCAGTGTCGCCTTCACCTATTCCCAGAAGAACGAGAAAGCCTTTATCGATCTCGGATACAACATTATCATTTACCTTTACAGCTGCGCTGCTTACTCTTTGTACGACTGCTCTCATGGATATCCTTTCATATGTCTTTGATCTTTAGATCTTTATCGAAGTTTGATGTCGAAATCTGTCGGATGATGATTATTGAACAGCGGCTCCTTTCGTAGAAAAATAACTTTAAAAGGAGATATTATGTTCAGCATCATCAACAGCATTATATTAAAAGGAAATATGTCCGTCCCCGTTAAGATACAGGCGGATATAGCAAACGGTTTTCCCTCCTATACGATGGTTGGATACTTGTCTTCCGAAGTCAGAGAATCCAGGGAGAGAGTGATATCGGCGATCAGGAATTCCGGATTTAAGATACCTCAGAAAAGAATAGTCATAAACATCTCGCCTGCAGGTATCAGAAAAAACGGAACGGCCATGGATCTGCCTGTAGCTATTGGGATTTTATCATCTCTCGGCATTGTTTCCAAGACTGCCGTTAATAACAGCATTTTTTTGGGGGAACTCTCTTTAAGCGGAGACCTTCTCCCTGTTAAGAACTTTATACCTCTTATGGCGGGGCTTGATCCCGGGGCAGATATCAAGGTATTTGTGCCTTTGGGAAATGTGAAGGAGGGTGCTTACCTTCAGGATCCCAGGATCATATATATAAAAGATCTGAGGGAATGTGCGGACATCATAAACGGGAAAAAAGAAGGAAAAAAAGCAAATGAATGCCCCGGTGAAGAAATACATTTCGAGGAAGATCTGAGCGAGATAAACGGACAGG
>CADBUJ010000040.1 GCA_902797845.1 uncultured Eubacteriales bacterium
ATAATAAATTCAGCTGATATAATCCATGTTAAGATCGATACTGCAGGTGCCATGGAGCTTGCCAGGAGATCAAGAGGAACTCCGCGACTGGCCAACAGGTTTTTAAAGAATGTAAGAGATTTTGCCCAGGTAAGAGGCACGGGAGATATAGATCTTAAAACCGCTAATATGGCTCTTGATATACTTGATGTGGACAAATACGGGCTGGACGGTCTCGACAGAAACATTCTGGAAAGCATCATCCTTAAGTTCAACGGCGGACCGGTGGGGTTGGAGACTTTAGCTGCAGCGGTCGGAGAGGACAGCGGAACTCTTGAGGATGTATACGAGCCATATCTTCTGAAATGCGGATTTCTGAACAGGACTCCAAGAGGCAGGATGGCAACGGATCAGGCATATGCCCATCTGGGAATAGAAAAGCCCTGAGACAGGCGGGATTTGTAAACAGTGTATTTATAGGGTAGAATTAACGTATATTTTTCTTTGGAGGACGGTATGACTTCTAAAAATGCCACAGATGTTTTAATAGGCGGTAAGATCTATTCCTTGAGCGGATATGAGAGCGAGGAATATCTTCAGAGGATAGCCCTGTATTTAAATACAAAAATGGACGAGCTGAATCAGGATACCTATTATAAAAGGCTTAATACCGAATATAAAAGGCTTTTTTTGAATCTCAATATTGCAGACGACTATTTCAAGGCAAAGCGGTTTGTGGAAGAACTGGAGAACGAAGCCGGGGAAAAAGAGCAGACCATCTACAGGCTGAAGCAGGAGGCTGTGGATAATAAACTTGCCATAGAAAAGCTTGAGAAGGAAAAAGAATCTTTAAAGAAAGAGATAAATGATCTTCAGAAGCAGATAGTCAAACTTGAAGTAAAAAACGGAAATAAATAAGAGGAACATATAGATTTGATCAAGATCATGGGCAGGTCCTGGACCCGGGCCCTACTGGCGGGCTTTGACCCGCCGTTTTCTTTGTTTCGGAGGATAAATGAAAAAACCTGAAATACTTGCTCCGGCAGGAAGCCTGGAAGCCTTAAAGGCCTCTTTCAAGGCAGGTGCCGACGCAGTTTATATGGGAGGAACAAAATACGGAGCCAGGGCATATGCCAAAAACTTTACCGATGAGGAGCTTCTTTATGCCATAGATCATGCCAATCTGAGGGGAAAAAAGCTTTATCTTACGGTTAATACTCTGGTGAAAGAAAGGGAGCTGGAAGATCTCAGAGAATACTTAGAGCCTCTTTATAAAGAAGGACTAAGCGGTGTTATCGTGCAGGACATGGGAGTCATAAAGATGATCTCTGAGGAATTTCCCCTTATGCCCGTACATATAAGTACTCAGGCAGGAGCAGCAACAGGGATTTGGGCTCATGTGTTTAAAGATACATCCGTAAGAAGGATCGTTGTACCAAGAGAATTGTCCTTGGATGAAATAAGGGATCTTAAAGCTGATTCCGGCCTGGAGGTCGAAGTTTTTGTTCAGGGAGCCATGTGTTATTGCTTTTCCGGACAGTGCCTTTTTTCAAGCATCTTGGGAGGCCGGTCAGGGAACAGAGGAAGATGTGCCCAACCCTGCAGACTGCCTGTGGATGTGGAGAGGGATAACAGGAAAATAAACTTTTCCCGTGAAAGATATGCCCTCAGCCTTAAAGATATGAATACTCTTCAGATACTGCCGGATATCATTGAAACGGGAGCAGATTCCCTGAAGATAGAAGGGAGAATGAAGAGCCCGGATTATTCCGCCATCACTTCATACATGTACAGGAAATATGTGGACCTTTACATGGAAAGGGGCCGCGGAGGATACATGGTGGAAGAGAAGGATATGCTCCTTTTGAGGGATTTCTACGGACGCGGAGACTTTTCCCAAGGATACTTTAAGGATGATCTCGGCAAAGACATGCTTACTCTTTCGAGTCCTGCATATAATACGGACGAAAAGGCCGGCAGCAAAGGATACAGAGAGAAGATCCTGAAAATAATTACGGATAATGATGACAGGATTCCGTTAACATGCAGAGTGTCCATAGAAAAGAATAAACCTGTCGTAATGGAGATAGAGGGTCCCCATGGTCTTTCCTTTTCTTTTTCTCAGGGGATGGCCCTTAAAGCAGAAAAAAGAGCGGTCACAGCAGATGTGGTCACGGATAAGATGGATAAAACAGGTGATTCCCCTTTTACCTTCCGGGAGTTTAAAGCTCATGTGGAAGAGGATGTATTTGTTCCCTTAAGTGATCTTAAGGAATTAAGAAGAAACGCACTTAAAAGTTTAGAGGACAGGATTCTTGAATACAGCAAAAGATAAAAGATGCCTGACAGTTTTGCTGGGCAGCAAAAGACAAAAAGATAATATAGATCTGATCTCCGGTGCCGACAGAGTCATTTTAAACTGGGATATGGAAATAGGGCGTGATGAGATCAGACGTATCAAAGGCTCTTTTAAAGAGGTGATGATGGCGCTTCCTCATTTGGTAAGGAAGGCGCATATACCTCATCTTAAAGCTCTTTTGGATAAAAGTCTGAAAGACGGTATACAGGGTTTCCTCATAAGGAATATGGAATCCCTTGAGCTGTTAAGAGATGCAGAATGCATTAAGATATCAGATCATAATATGTATGCCTTTAACACATATTCCGTAAGCTTCCTGAAGGAACAGGGCATTGACCTTATAACTGCTCCGCTGGAGCTTAATAAACATGAGATAAAAGATCTAGGAGAGCGGGATCTTGAGCTCATGGTATACGGATATATACCTCTTATGACTACGGTTCAGAATGCAGGTGATGCCTTCGATGATAAAGAATCTGACAGGGAGACCTATATAAGAGACAGGCAGGGACAGCCCTTCAAAGTGGAAGCTTTCAGAGATTATTGCTATAATATCATATACAATTCAAGACCCCTTTATCTGCTGGATAAAGCAGAGGATATATCATATGCGGATCCGTTGTCGCTGCGTGTGGAATTTACATCAGAAAGCAGGAATGACATAAA
This sequence comes from uncultured Eubacteriales bacterium, assembly GCA_902797845.1. Lineage (GTDB taxonomy): Bacteria > Bacillota > Clostridia > Lachnospirales > Lachnospiraceae > RUG14319. Next base: position 3,005 of record CADBUJ010000040.1, read on the forward strand.
AAAGATAATGGATGCATCAAAGGCCTTTTTCGAAGGAGAATATCTGCCGTACTTCGGAGAGGACTTTACAAGGGGACACTTTTTAAGAGGAGTTGAATAAATTCCCATGGTCAATACGATAATCAGTTTTTCAAGATACTTTATACTGATATTTGCCGCTCTTTACGCTGTGTATTGTTTTCTTGCCTTCAGCCAGAAACGTTCCAACGAAAGAGGGGCCATTTATGTAGTTCAAAGCGTCTTTATGTTTCTGATCCAGGCCATGTGCTTTCTTATAATGTTTCTTCAGAGCGGCTACGACAGGACGTATCTTGTAAACTACGTTATGCAGTTCCTGCTCCTTTTGTTTACCATCATACTTAACAGTACGGTATATAAAAGATGCAGCAAGCTGCTCCTTAATAATATGTGCTTCCTTCTGATGGTGGGACTGATGTACCTTACCAGACTGGACGTATCCCTTGCCAGAAGGCAGTATTTTATCGCCCTGTTCTCACTTGTTATAGGATTCGTGATTCCCGTAATTATAAAGAATGCCGGATTCTTCCGCAAATGGGGGCCCGTATTCGGCATTGCGGGATTCCTTCTGATAGCATCCGTCTTTGTATTCGGAAAGACCGAGTATGGGGCTACAAACTGGATCACTATCGGACCTATCGGCCTGCAGCCCTCTGAATTGGCAAAGATCCTTTTTGTTTTCTTTATAGCCGCCATGATCTATAAAAGACAGGATCTTAAATATCTGATACTTGTATCTCTTATGGCAGCAGTATATGTGGTCGTGCTTATTATGGAGAAGGACCTTGGCGCATCACTTATCTTTTATGTTACTTATATAGTTATGCTTTATGTTGCCACAAAAAGGGCACGCTGGCTGGCAGCGGGAGTCCTTGGGCTTGGCGTCGCTTCCTTTGCGGCATACCGTATATTCGATCATGTTAAGGTCAGAGTAACGGCATGGCTGCATCCCTTTGAGCACTTTGAGGTAGAGGGATACCAGATATGCCAGTCCATGTTTGCCATAACAACAGGAGGATGGTTCGGCGTGGGACTTACAAAGGGCTGGCCTTTTCTTATTCCTGTAGTTGTCAGCGATTTTATACTTTCCGCCATCATGGAGGAGATGGGCATACTTTTTGCAGTATGTCTGATCCTTGTATATATAAGCTCTCTTATAATGTTCATAAGTATTTCCCTGAGACTCTCAGATCCTTTTTACAAGCTGTTGTCAACAGGACTTACGGCATCTTACGGATTCCAGATATTCCTTACAGTTGGGGGAGTCATAAAAATGATACCCCATACGGGAGTCACATTGCCCCTTATCAGCTACGGAGGAAGCTCTATCCTTTCCACCATACTGATCTTTTATGTGATTCAGGGGCTGTATCTGCTTAATATCAAGGAGGAATGACCATGAAAGACAAAGGCTTTAAAGACGACACCTTTCTGAATTCTTCCTATGACGGCGACATCAACGACATATCGGAAGAAAACGGTGCTAAAGAGAAAAGATCCAAAAAGAAAAAGGATATGATCTCCAAAGAGCAGGAAGAAAGATCTCTCCGGGACGAATTCCTTCCAAAAGACGAGGCAAAAAAAGCCGAGGAAGAAAAGAGCAGGAGAGAGAGATCAGTACTCCATCGCCAGACTAAGAAGCAGAACGAGAGGCAGAATAAGGAGATCTTAAGAGTAACATACTTTTTTGTGGCTCTCTTTATAGCTGTAATAGGATATCTTGTTTATTTCCAGATAAAGGACGGCGCAAGTATAGCATCAAGCGAGCTTAACGCAAGAGTGGAGAAGTTCAACGAAACGGTAATAAAGGGAAGCATCCTGGCTGACAACGGAGAGGTGCTGGCGGAGACAGTTACCGACAATACCGGAAATGAAAGAAGAGAATATCCATACGGACGTGTCTTTGCCCATGTGGTGGGGACCTCCGAGATAAACAAATCAGGTCTTGAAGCATCGGAGGAATACAACCTTCTTCAAAGTGATGAAGATCCCCTTGATAAAGCCGTCAACGAATTCAACGGTGAAAAGAATAAGGGCAATAATGTAAAGACGACTCTTAATGTGGCTCTGCAGCAGGCTGCATATGATGCGCTGGGTGATTCCAAGGGTGTGGTAATGGCAATGGATCCGGAAACGGGCAAGATACTATGCATGGTATCAAAGCCGGATTACGATCCGAATACCCTGGTAAATGATTATGCATCACTGGTAGAAGATCCTGAGGGTAAGGCCCTCCTAAATCAGGCGGTGAACGGGCTTTTTACACCAGGTTCCATATTCAAGATATTTACTACAGTTTCATATGTAAGAGAATTCGGCCTGGATAATGACTTCTCATATAACTGCAACGGTCAGGTGACCCTTGCCAATTCTATACTGACCTGCTACGGAAGTACGGCCCACGGCACTGTTGATATGACTAAGGCATTTTCAAAGTCATGTAACACGGCATATGCCACCATGGGAAATCTTATGGATAAAAAAAGATTTAAGGATGCCTGCGAGAGCATGCTTTTTAATAAAGCGCTTCCCACTAAGCTTACACATTTAAAAAGCAGTTTCAGCCTTTCGGAAAGCGCTGATGACTGGACCACAGGAGTCACGGCCATGGGCCAGGGAGAGACTTTAATGACACCTCTTCACGGACTCGTTATAGCATCAGCCATTGCCAATGACGGTATTTTGATGGAGCCCTACCTTGTGGACAGCATCACATCAGCTGACGGCAAGAAGGTATCCGATAATATGCCTGTAAGCTACGGCAGACTTCTTTCATCGGAAGAAGCAGCATATATGCAGGGACTGATGGAAGAGGTGGTAAAATCCGGGACGGGATACGGACTTATAAATATCGGCTTCCCCGTCGCAGGAAAGACAGGCACTGCGGAAGTGGAAGGCAAGGGAAATAACGACTGGTTTATAGGCTACAGTAATGTGGAAGGCAGGAAGCTCGCCATATGCGTTCTGGTGGAGGATGCGTCGGAATCCTCTTCTCTTGTGGCTATACCCGTTGCGAGAAATGTTCTGTCAGCGTATTATAAATAGATCATAAGGATAAAAGGGAGTGTAATTATGAGCGATTGCGATAATGTAACAGAGAACTGTGCGGCATGTAATAAGGAATGCGGATCCAGAAAAGAAGCCTTCGACATGAAAGCGCATCTGCTTCCCGGATGCAGCGTAAAGCATGTTGTGGGAGTAGTAAGCGGAAAAGGAGGCGTTGGAAAGTCTCTGGTAACAGCCCTTACCGCTATGGAGTTAAGAAAAGCGGGATATAAAGTCGGAATAATGGATGCGGACATAACAGGTCCTTCCATAGGAAGGATGTTTGGCCTTAAGGGTCCCCTTTCCGGAAATGATGACGGAGTCTATCCCAAGGAGACTAAGGAAGGCATTAAGGTAGTCTCCATTAATTTCCTTCTGGAGACGGAGGAGACTCCCGTTATATGGAGAGGCCCTGTGATCGGAAATTTCGTTAAGCAGTTCTGGTCTGAAGTGATATGGGGTGATCTTGATTATCTTTTGGTGGATATGCCTCCCGGAACAGGAGATGTGCCCCTTACTGTATTCCAGTCTCTGCCTGTGGACGGCGTGGTCATAGTTACTACCCCTCAGAGTCTGGTGGAAATGATCGTAAAAAAAGCTTATAACATGGCGGATGAAATGGATATACCGGTAATAGGCATCGTTCAGAATATGAGCTATGTGTCATGCCCGGACTGCGGAAAGAAGATATATATCTACGGCGAGAGAAATATCATGGATCTTGCTGAAAGTCTTATGATACCTTCTTTTGCAGAGCTTCCTATCGAACCTGAGATGGCTGTTATGTGCGATGAGGGAAGAGCGGAAGATATAAAAATACCGGATATTAAGGGGATCATTTCCGCAATAGAAGAATTATGATATTTAACACAATAAAAAGCTCCGGATAGATCCGGAGCTTTTTATATTCGTTTTTTGATCATTCCGTACCTTCGCCGTTTTCGGCTTCTTCGCCCTCTTCGCCCTCTTCGCCTTCTTCGTCTTCGGGGACATAATCCGGATCGTCAGTTTCCACATGGGTACAGTAAACTGTGGGAACATCTGTCTTCTTTGCAAAGATACGATATGTCTTCCATGCGGGAGGAGTATGCTCTGTTGCCAGATCTCCGCACTCGGTACATACGAGAGCGGTGAAGTGATCATCACATACCTCTCCGGAATGTGGCCCGTCCAGAGGATAGAGCTCTGTAGTGGTCGGACATTTGCTGGATGGTATCTTTCCTGAAATGGAGCATAAGCTTCTTCTTTCCACTGTATCAGGCATCTCGAAATGTGCCTCGCCCAGATCCGCATGGACTTCTCTCATTATGCTTCTCCATAGCCTTTGCTGTCCGTAGTGGTCTCTAATATGGTAGTTCATGGAAATATAGTTGTCGTAAGCAAACCATATTCCTGCCGTATAGTAGGGCGTATATCCCACGAACCAAAGCTCTTTATAATCGTCGGTGGTACCTGTCTTTCCGGCCTGGTCTATATTAAGACCCATAGCCGTGGAATAAGCCGTTCCGCCTGATGCATATACAACATCCTGCATGGCGCTTGTAAGTATGTAGGCGGTGGATTCTCTGATGGCTCGTGATGATTCCGCCACAGTATTGTCTATTATCACATTGCCGTCCCTGTCTGTTACCTTCGTATAGAATAAAGGCTCGTTATATATTCCGCCGTTTGCTATGGCTGCAAAGGCTGCAGTGGTGTCCAGACATGTAACACCGTATGTGATACCACCTATACCGAGAGCTTCCACGTTATCAAGCGTGGGATCTATGGTTGAGAAATGGTATCTGTCCAGAAGATAACTGAGGGAAAGCTCTGTTGTTACATCCTCGTTAAGTATCTTGGAAGCTATGGTGTTTTTGGAGACTATGATCGCCCTTCTTACGGAAACATTTCCTTCATAGGAATTGTCAACGTTTCTTATCTGGTGACCGGTGGGAGATTTATATATCTCGTCCTTTCTTGTGGTCGCAAGGGTTATTCCTCTTTCCTCGATGGCAGGAGAATAAACGGAAACGATCTTGAAAACGGAACCGGGCTGCCTTGGCATCTGAGTGGCTCTGTTAAGGGACCAGTTCGTATATTTTCTGCCTCTTCCACCGGAAAGGGCCTTAACATATCCCGTATGCTGATCGATGATAACAAATGATGACTGCACCTGAGGAACGGGATAACAATATTCTGCTATGATGTTTTCAGGCTTAAAGCCCATATATTGCTTATATTGCTCGACTATGCTGTAGCATGCATCCTCTGATGCAAACAGCAGCTCCCTTCCGTACCAGTCTCTGATCTGGCCGGGAGTGGTGGTGGAATACTGGCTTATGGAGCCGTCCTCTTCCTTGTAGGAAAGGGCCCAGTTGGGATAATACTCCGTGGATGTAAAGTTGGCATTATCGGAATAATGTCTGTCGACTATCTCCTGCATCACCGGATCCTGTGCAAGTGTGATATTGACACCGCCGCTGTACACAAGCTTTACGGCATCCTCTCTGGTGTAACCGTGCTTGTTTACGAGATCGTTGATAAGCTGCCTTATGGCTTCCTCTGTGTAATAAGAGTTTATGGTTATCATATTCTCGTTATTCTGAGCATTTGCAGCTATGGTATCGTATATGGCAAGATCGTTAACGGCGCTGTCATGCTCTTCCTGAGAAATATGACCCTGCTTAAGCATATAATCAAGGCAGATATCCCTTCTGCTTCTGTTTCTCTCGGGATTATCCACAGGATTCAGATTTGTGGGACTTTGGGCAATTGCAGCCAGTATGGCGCACTCCACGGGAACAAGGGAATCCACCGATTTATTAAAGTAATAATTTGCAGCAGCCTCCACGCCGTAATTACCTCTGCCCATGTTTATGGTGTTAAGATAGGCGTCAAGGATCTCATCCTTGGACATTTCTTTTTCCAGCTGCATGGCAAGATACTGCTCACGGAACTTTCTCTTGAATTTAAGAAGAAGGGTCTCTTCCTCACCGCCTTCGAAGATGTTCAGCTTCAGAAGCTGCTGGGTGATGGTGGAAGCGCCCTGGGATTCTCCCTGAATCGTTGCAACGGCAGCTCTTATAATGGACTGTATGTCTATACCGTTATGCTCGTAAAATCTTTCGTCCTCCAGATCTATAAATGCCCATATTAAGGTGTCGTTCATTTCGTCGATGGTCACATAAATACGGTTGCTCTGCTCGCCGATAACTTCCTGGATCAGATTTCCCTCTGAATCGTATACATAGGATTTATAACGGGAGGGAAGAACATCGTCTGCCTCGATCTTTGGCGCACCGTCTATTATAGCCTGAATGCTTCCGAAAACTGCGGCAACACCCATGACCATAACAACTATGATAGCCACGAGGATCACACGGAATATAGCGAAATTAAGCTTCTTTTCCGCCTTGCTTCCTATGGAATTTATCTCCGTCTTTTTTTGTTCGATGCCATGCTTCGACAGATCTATCATATAGGTACTCCTTTGCTAATAAAAACCCACTATATTATAACATATAGCAATGTTTTGACAAATTTTGTGTGATATAATTGACCCGTCAGGAGACGGAGATCATGGAAACCAGGATTATTTACAAAGAAGGATACGGAGAGATCACGGAAAAAAGGTCCAGATTTATAGGGACCTTAAAATATGTTGAGACTGAAGAAGCGGCACTGGAATATATAAACGGGATCAAAAAAGCAAATTATGATGCGAGGCACAACTGCTGGGCCTACATCATAGGGGACACAGCAGAGACAAAGAGATCCTCTGATGACGGGGAACCTTCCGGAACGGCAGGTAAACCGATCCTTTCCGTGCTGGAAGGGGAAGGACTTACGAATGTTTGTCTTGTGGTGACCCGTTATTTCGGAGGAATACTGCTGGGAACTGGAGGCCTTATAAGAGCATATACCGCTGCAGCAAAGGAATGTGTCAGCTCTTCCGTAATAGTGGAGAGAGTAAGGGCCAAAGATCTTCTGATCAAATGCGACTACGGATTTATGGGAAAGCTTCTTTATACGGCATCAGAAGAGGGGATACCCGTATACAGGAGCGATTATGAGGAAGAAGTAAGGTCAGAGCTGCTCTGCCCTATAGGTATGGCGGAAAGCTTTGTAAAAAAGATCAACGACCTTTCCGGCGGGAAGGTTCAGGTGACAGATCTCGGAGAATGCAGCTATATGATAGCAGAGGGAAGGATAATTAAAGGATAATGGCCATAAAAGGAATATTATGGGATTTTGACGATACACTGGTAGATTCTGAGGCGAACAACAGGGAAGTGATCCTGGCTGTTTTGGAGCATTTTTACCCCGATGTCCGGGAGAATCCTCCGGAAGCCATAAGAACTCTGAAGGATTATCAGAAGGCAAATCACAAATATAAGAACTGGCAGGATCTTTACCATTACGCATTTGGTATACCATGGGATAGGATAGGAGAGGCAGGATCTTACTGGGAACCGGAGCAGTCCAGGAATATGACCATACCGGAGCTTTTTCCGCACATGAAAGAAACTGTTTTAAAGCTTTCCGGGATCCCCATGGGAATATGCTCACAGAATGCCAAAAGTACCATAGAGAGGGCTCTTTCTGCAGGAGGTATCCTTGACAGGTTCGATGTTATAATAGGCTGCATGGAGGCCGGGTTCGATGCACAAAAGCCGGACCCTGCCGGATTTATAATGTGCACGGAACGTATGGGCATAAGGTATATAAAAGGAGAATATGTATATATCGGTGATCACAGGGACGATGTTACATTTGCCAGAAATGCGGAACAGATCCTGGGAGAAAAGGTCTACTGCATAACCTTCGACGGAGTGGGCCTTACAAAGGAAGAACATAAGAAATGGGAGGAAGCTCCCGATCATTATGTAAATAACGCAAAGGATCTTTTTGATGTTATAGAGAATATTAAAAGCAGCTATTAAAATATATAAGGGCCGGTATTACCGGCCCTTTATCTTTTCTATATTGGAAATATTTGCACCGAGTCCCTCCAGGTAAAGATCCGCAAGTGTTATGGCTGCCATTGCCTCCACAACAGGGACTGCTCTCGGAACTATGACAGGATCGTGACGGCCTTTTATCCTTAAGACCGTATCCTCTCCTGATGATGTAACGGTGCTTTGCGGTTTGGAAATTGAAGGGGTGGGCTTTACGGCTGCCCTGAATACTATGGGAGATCCGTCCGATATGCCTCCCAATATGCCGCCTGCATGATTGGATGCCTTTTCCGTAATGCCGCCGTTCGTTATAAAGGGATCGTTATTCTCCGAGCCCTTAAGCATTGCAGCTCCGAACCCTTCCCCAACCTCGAAGCCCTTGACGGCTCCTATGGAAAATACGGCCTGGGCAAGTCTTGCATCAAGCTTGTCAAATACCGGCTCGCCAATGCCTGCAGGTACGCCTTCTATACGGCATTCGATGATGCCGCCTAAAGAATCTCCTTCTTCCCTGATCCCCGTAAGCAGGAGCTTTGCCTCCTCGTAAGCGGCTCTGTCAGCCATATAGAGATCGTTCTGCCATATAAAATCCGGATCCGGACAGTCATGATATGATACGGACCCAATAGATTTTACAAAGGTAGTAAAGCGTATGCCCAGGGTTTTGAGAAAGGCCTTTGCAACGGCTCCCGCTGCAACTCTGGCAGCAGTCTCTCTGCCTGAACTCCTTCCGCCTCCGCGATGATCCCTTATGCCGTATTTTTTTGTATAGGTAAAGTCGGCATGGCCGGGCCTGTAAACTTCTGCCAGATCAGAATAGTCTTTGGAATGATGGTCTTCGTTCATGATCACAAGGGATACAGGAGTACCTGTAGTGATGCCGTCCATTACACCGGACATGATATTTACCTTGTCCGATTCCTGCCTTGCTGTGGCAAACTGGCACTGCCCGGGTCTCCTTTTATCCAGAAACGCCTGAATGGTCTCCATATTCAGTGTGATGCCTGCTGGAACGCCTTCCACGACGGCGCCTATGGCCTGCCCGTGGGACTCGCCCCATGTGGTAACTTTAAAGATATTGCCTATGGTGCTTTTGGACATGATAAACCTCCTGAATATCAATGAATAGTATCATAAAGAGCATTTATGCACAAGGAGGATAGGCCTGTAAAAAAGATTTTTGCAAATAAAAAGGAGCAGGCTGCCTGCTCCTTTAAGACAGTTATTTAATTTGCTGCAGCGCCCTTGTCTATCTGAACAATGGCTTCTTTCTGCATGGGGATACGGCAATTTTTATTTGAACCGAATTCCACTATTACGACATCGTCCATAATATCTATTACGACACCATAAAAGCCTGATGTAGTAAGGATACTGTCGCCTATTGCCAGTGATTCCATAAGCTCCTGAGCTTTTTTCTGCTGCTTCTTCTGAGGTCTGTAAAGGACGAAATAGAAGAATGCACCGAAAATCACCACATAAACGAGTATAAGAATTAATGAACCGCCTTCCATTATAAAGAATCCTCCTCTTTATTGTTATTAAAAACTTCCAATTTTTGCTTTTTATATGCACTGAACCGGTGCTCTTCGATAGCGCATCTTATTTCTTCCATGAAATGGTTGTAGAACCAAAGATTATGGAGTACCAGGAGTCTCATGCCGAGCATTTCTCCTGCTTTAAGAAGATGTCTCAAGTATGCCCGTGAATAATTCCTGCATGTGGGACAGCCGCACTTTTCGTCGATAGGCCGTTGGTCCAAGCCATATTTCGCATTAAACAGATTCATTTTACCATGGTTGGTATAAACATGTCCATGTCTTCCGTTGCGGCTGGGGTAAACGCAATCAAAAAAGTCTACTCCCCGGTCGACGGCTTCCAGAATATTGGAAGGGGTCCCGACTCCCATAAGATATACGGGTTTATTCCGGGGCAGATGAGGAACCATATGATCCAAAACATCATACATCTCCTCGGCGCTTTCCCCTACTGCAAGTCCGCCTACGGCATATCCGGGAAGATCGAATTCCGATATCCTTTTGGCATGATCGATCCTGATATCCTTATAAACTCCACCCTGATTGATGCCGAATAAAAGCTGATGGGGGTTTACCGTATCCTCAAGTGAATTAAGCACTTTTATCTTTTTGATGCATCTTTCAAGCCATCTTGTAGTCCTGTCAACGGAAGCCTGTACATATTCTCTGGGGGACGGGTTTTTTACACATTCATCGAAAGCCATTGCTATGGTGGATCCCAGATTGGACTGGATCTCCATGCTTTCTTCCGGACCCATAAATATCTTATGCCCGTCTATATGAGATCTGAAGGTGACGCCTTCCTCCTTTATGTTGCGGAGAGAGGCCAGGGAGAAGACCTGAAAGCCGCCGGAATCCGTAAGGACAGGGCCGTCCCAGTTCATAAATCTCCTTATGCCTCCCAGAGCCTTAACGGTCTTGTCACCGGGTCTTAAATGAAGGTGGTAAGTGTTGGATAATTCTACCTGTGTTCCGATCTGTTTAAGATCTGATGCATCAACTGCCCCTTTTATGGCAGCAGCAGTGCCGACATTCATAAATACCGGCGTCTCTATCCTGCCGTGTACAGTTTCCATGGTGGCCCTTTTGGCCATGCCGTCAGTTGCTATAAGTTTATACATATTATCTCCTAAGAGTTTTTAAGGTATTTTTATCATGAAAATCATGTTTATTCAATGAGCGATAAAGAAAACATGATATAAACGTTCAAGGTTTGGTGTGCTTAACCAAATAAGATCCGGCGGTAAATACCGCCGGATCCAGGTAACATGAAGGTTTTCTTTTACTATGATTGGAGCCATATCCGGAAAAACAGATAATATCTGTGAGTGCAGAATCCCCGAATATGGCGGGTACAATCATAGCAATAAAAGGAAGTTTTGCTCCGCAGGGCAACAGTATCGTTTAGATAAACATTAGCAAGACCTAACCAGATCTGTAAAAAATAAGTTAGTTTTTGCTAACTAAATGCATTGTACCTTATACCTTATTCTGTGTCAATACCGAAAAATATTTTTCTTTGATTTGACCTTATGCCATGATATAATATGCAGGTATTCAGGAAAACTCGACTTTTAGGAGGAAAGTATGAAGCATATTAAGGAAATTGAAACAAAGGATCTTAAGAAGTCTGCAGAGAAGGGCGGATGCGGCGAATGCCAGACATCATGCCAGTCAGCATGTAAAACATCATGCACGGTTGGAAATCAGACCTGCGAGCAGGTAAAATAATCGTTAACAAATAAGTCTTGGACCCCGGGATCAAAAGTTCCGGGGTTTAAAGTGTGTATGGGAGAGATGCTTTAATTGGTCCATCAATTCAAAAATAACGGTCTGAATATCGTTCTGGATGTCAACAGCGGAAAGGTCTTCGTGCCTGATGACATGACATACCGCATAATCGGCCTTTACGAAAATAAAACAACAGATGAGATAAAGAATGAGCTATCTTCAGAATATCCGGCAGAGGAAATAGAGGAGGGCATTAAGGAGGTCTCGGAATTAAAAGAAAAGGGCGTCCTTTTCTCGGAAGATACCTTTATGCCTGTGGCGGAAGCCTTTATGGAACGGAGAAAACCCGTGATAAAGGCACTGTGTCTCCATATAGCCCACGACTGCAACCTGGCATGCAAATATTGTTTTGCAGAAGAAGGCGAATACCACGGAAAGCGGGAGCTTATGCCTGCAGAAGTAGGTAAAAGGGCACTGGACCTTTTGGTGGAAAGCTCCGGAGACAGAAAGAATCTGGAAGTGGATTTTTTCGGCGGCGAGCCGCTTATGAACTGGAATGCCGTTAAGGAGATCGTTCTTTACGGCAGAGAGATAGAAAAAAAGAATAATAAGAGATTCAGATTTACTCTTACAACAAACGGGATCCTGCTAAATAAAGAGATCGCAAGCTTCCTGAATGAGGAAATGTCGAATGTGGTCCTTTCCATAGACGGCAGAAAGGAAGTAAATGACAATGCCCGTCCCTTCAGAAACGGCATGGGCAGTTACGACATCATACTTCCGAAGTTTCTGGAGCTGGCAGAGGAAAGGAATCAGGAAAACTATTATGTAAGAGGAACATTTACAAGATGGAACAAAGACTTTTCCAGGGATGTGCTTCATCTGGCTGATCTGGGCTTCAAACAGATATCGGTGGAGCCTGTGGTCTCCGAAGAGGACAGGGATTATTCCATAAGAGAAGAGGATCTTCCCGAGATATTCGATCAGTATGATCTTCTGGCAAAGGAAATGCTTAAAAGGAACAGGGAAGGAAAAGGATTCAATTTTTTCCATTTCATGATAGATATGTCCGGAGGACCGTGTATTTACAAAAGGTTGACAGGATGCGGGTCCGGATATGAGTACCTGGCGGTCACGCCTACAGGAGACCTGTATCCCTGCCATCAGTTCGTGGGAAACAGGGAATTCCTTCTGGGAGATGTTTATAAAGGAATAGTAAGGCCGGATATAATAAAAGAATTTTCCGACTGCAATATCTATAAAAAGCCTAAATGCAGAGACTGTTTTGCTAAATTTTATTGCAGCGGAGGCTGTGCAGCCAATGCATATATGGAGCACAAGGATATATACGACACCTATGATATAGGCTGTGCTCTCATGAAAAAAAGAATCGAATGTGCCATTATGCTTAAGGCGGCAATGGCAGAAGACGGAGGTAAGTTGTCATGAAAGATCATAAAGGGAGAAACATATTTATATTCGCCCTTATTATTGTATTTACCATAGCCTGCGGCTTTGTGGCTGTAATGGGTGTAGGTGAGAAGCACCAGGGTGCTGCCAAGAACATAACTCTTGGTCTTGATCTTGCCGGCGGTGTTTCCATCACATATGAAGCTGTGGAAGAAGACCCTTCAGATGAGGATATGGCAGATACGGTCTATAAGCTTCAGCAGAGAGTTCAGTCCTATTCAACGGAAGCTCAGGTATATCAGCAGGGTTCAGACAGGATCTCCGTGGAGATCCCCGGATTTTATGATGCAGAAGAGGCATTATCAAGCCTTGGAGCCCCGGGATCATTGATGTTTGCGGAAATTGGCAGCACCACTGAAGAAGACAGTGAAGAAGAGATAAGTACATTCAATATCGTTTGTACCGGAGATCAGGTAACAGATGCCCAGGTTTATTCCGGTCAGGATTCTTTCGGTAAGACGGAATATTCCGTTAAGATCAATTTCAATGCGGAAGGAACAGAGGCATTTAAGGAAGCTACAGAGAGAAATATAGGTAATCCCATTTACATCATTTATGATGGAAATATTATCTCAAGTCCCACCGTACGAACGGCCATAACAGGCGGAGAAGCATTTATAGAGGGTGATTTTACATTCCAGGAGGCCAGCGTTCTGGCAACTTCCATCAGACTTGGAACCCTTAATCTTGAGCTTAAGGATATAAGTTCAAATGTTGTAGGAGCCCAGCTTGGTGAAGAAGCAGTGGGAACTTCTTTAAAGGCAGGTATAATCGGTATTGCTTTACTGATCGTGCTTTTGATCTTCCTTTACAGGATCATGGGCGTAGCAGCAGGTATTGCTCTTATACTTTATGTTCTTGCAACGCTCCTTTTCATAAACGCCCTTGATATCACGCTTACACTTCCCGGTATAGCCGGCGTTATTCTCGCTATCGGTATGGCTGTCGACGGAAATGTAATCATCTTCTCAAGGATCAGAGAGGAAATAGGAAACGGCGCAAGCGTAAGAGCGGCTGTAGATGCCGGATTCAAAAAGGCTTTGTCAGCCATAATTGACGGTAATGTTACAACTCTTATTGCTGCCGTAGTCCTTTATTTTATGGGAATAGGAACCATAAGAGGCTTTGCTCAGACTTTGGCTCTCGGTATCATACTTTCCATGGTGACAGCCCTTGTTGTAACAAGAGCTATCCTTAAAGCATTTATATCCATGGGACTTACGGACGAGAAGTATTACGGAAGAGCAAAGGAAAGAAAACCCATCAAGTTTGTGGAGAACAGACTTAAGTATTTTATTATATCAGGCGTTTTGATTGCAGCCGGTGCAGTTGTTATGCTGGTTAATTCCGGAAACGGAAATAAGGCACTTAATTACGGTCTGGACTTTACGGGAGGTACATCATATAACATCACTTTTGATGAGCATATCGATGTAACGTCCGAGGAAGGACAGCAGCTTAGGAGCATCCTTGAGGGAGCCATAGGAACATCAGACATACAGCTCCAGAATGTTACAGGAACAGACGAGATCGTTATCAAGACACAGGAACTTGACACAGAGAAAAGACAGGCTCTTATGGAAGCCATAACTGATAACTACAGTATCCAGGAAGATCTGACGTCTCAGGATACCATAAGCGGAGTTATTTCCAGCGAGATGAGCCGTGCTGCGGTAGTTTCTGTAGTCGTTGCACTTATCCTTATGCTCATATATATCTTTATCAGGTTCAGAGACTGGAGGATGAGCGTATGCTCCATCGTGCCTCTGGTGCATGATGTGCTGATGGTGCTCATGGTATATGCAGTTACCAGGATCTCGGTCGGAAATACATTTATAGCATGTATGCTGACCATTGTCGGTTATTCCATCAATGCCACCATAGTAATATTCGACAGGATAAGAGAGAATCTCAAGAGCATGGGAGACAAGGACCTTAAGACTGTGGTAAATACCAGCATCACACAGACTCTTTCAAGATCCGTATTCACATCTCTTACGACATTTATAATGGTCTTTGTGCTCTTTATAATGGGTGTCACCAGCATAAGGGAATTTACTCTTCCTCTTATGGCAGGTATAATCTGCGGAGCATATTCTTCTGTATGTATCGCAGGAACATTGTGGCATCTTATGAAGGGTAAAAAGGCAGAAGAATAACTCTTAAATCTGAAAGGCCCCTTTATGGGGCCTTTTGAAATTTTTACCGGGAGTTTAAAGAGAAGATTTTATGTATAGACCAACGGAAAAATGGGTAGTCGCCGCTAAAAAGGCGGATTTCGTGGGATTGGGCAAGGAACTGGGCATAAGCCCTTATCTGGCCAGGCTTCTTGTAAACAGAGGCATATCAGACCCCGAAGCCATAAGGAGATACCTTAAAGGCTCCGCAGATGATCTGAACAGTCCGTATCTGCTGAAAGGCATACAGGAGGGGTGCGGCATCATAAGAGATGCCGTTCTTTCGGGCGTAAAGATCATGATCTGCGCGGATTATGATGTGGACGGAGTATTCTCCGCATACATACTTAAAAGGACTATACTGGCTCTTGGGGGCTATGCCTATGTAAATATACCTGACAGAGTTGCAGAAGGCTATGGCATGAATGAACGTATGGTGGAGGAGGCGGTTACCGGCGGCTATGGAGTCATACTTACATGTGATAACGGGATTGCATCTTTCGATGCCGTTAAGAAGGCGAAAAGATACGGCCTTAAAGTCGTTATAACAGACCATCATGAGACCATAAAGGATGCTGAGGGGAGGGAGCTTCTTCCGGAGGCGGATGCCATTATCGACCCGAAGCAGGAATCTTGCCCATATCCTTTTAACGGGATATGCGGCGCCTTTGTGGCATATAAATTCATACAGGTTTTGACTGCCGCTTTTTCCGAAAAGGGTGATATAAGCTTAAAAAAAGCGGAAGAGTTGATAGAGCCTCTTCTCATGTATGCGGCCTTTGCCACCGTAACTGATGTGATGGAGCTTACGGACGAAAACAGGCTGCTTGTAAAGGAAGGGCTTAAAAGGCTTAAGGATACGGATAATACAGGATTAAGCGTCCTTATGGATGTATGCGGTATCAACAGAGAAAGACTTTCGGCATTTCATATAGGCTTTATCCTGGGGCCGTGCCTCAATGCTGCAGGAAGACTGTATAATGCATATCATGCACTTCAGCTTTTGGAGTGCGGTGATCACGGCGAGGCAGTTAAAATAGCCGAAGGGCTGAAGCAGATGAACGAACAGCGCAAGGCCCTTACGGAAGATGCGGTAAAGACTGTATTTGAGCGTATTGATGATGATCCGGGAATCCTTTCTGACAAGATACTTGTGATAATACTCCCGCCCGGGACACACGAGAGCCTTGCAGGAATAATCGCAGGCAGGATAAAGGAGAGATATTCAAGGCCCGTAATAGCCTTCTGTGAGGTGGAAAAGGGAGTTTTTAAAGGTTCCGGAAGGTCTGTGGATGGATATGATATGTTTGCCGGGCTTTCCTCATACGGTGATCTTTATATCAAGATGGGCGGACATGCCAAGGCGTGCGGCATCACCATGAAACGGGAATATGTGGAGGAGCTTTCTCTGAAGCTTAATAAAGATTGTCCTCTGGAAGAAGAGCAGCTTGTAAAAAAGGTCCTTATAGATATACCTATGCCTATCCAGTATCTGTCAGTGGGATTGATAGAAGAAATAAGCTCTATGGAGCCTTTCGGCAACGGAAATCCCAGACCGATTTTTGCGGAGAATCATTTTAACATCAAAAGTGCAAAGGTGATGGGAAGGAACAATAATGTTCTGAAGCTTCGCCTTAAAAATAAAGACGGATACGAAACGGACGGCATCATGTACGGGGATCCTAAGGAGATGGATAACTTTCTGGAGGAGAACTTCGGAAAGGAGGAGCTTTCAAAGATATATGAGGGCCGGGAAAATTCCAGCGATATCGCTATTGCATATTTTCCTGAAATAAATGATTATAACGGTTCCGCGTCCATACAGATACAGATCCGCAATTATTGCAGGATCAGCTGATAATTAGTATAATGAAGAGTACTTTTTTGATCTTTCCGATCATACAATCAAGATTTCCAAGAGGTGGATAAAAATGGCTAAGAGTTTAGGGGATTATATTACTACAATACCGGATTTTCCTGAGAAAGGCATCATGTTCAGAGATGTTACAACAGTTGTTCAGGATCCCGAGGGTCTTAAGATGGCTATCGAGATCATGTCAGATCTTTGCAGGGATTCGGAAGCAAAGGTAATTGTAGGCCCTGAAGCAAGGGGATTTATTTTCGGTATGCCTGTTGCATACAATCTGGGAAAGGGCTTTATCCCCATCAGAAAAAAAGGAAAGCTTCCCAGAGAGACTGTTGAGGAGACTTATACACTTGAATACGGAACCGCCACTGTGGAGATCCATAAGGATTCCATACAGCCCGGCGAGCATGTGGTCATTGTCGATGATCTTCTTGCTACGGGAGGCACCTGCCTTGCCAACATCAAGCTTGTGGAGAAGCTGGGCGGCATCGTTGATAAGGTAGTAGTTCTCATAGAGCTTAAAGGACTTAACGGAAGAGATACTCTTAAGGGTTATAAGGTTGAGTCTGCCCTTGCATACGAGGGGATCTGATCCTGCGGGATACAGGATAAAGAATAATCAGGAGAGGAGGGACGGCATTTGAAACGATTCAATGAAAAAGAAGCGGATTATATAGATGTGGAAGGCGACCAGCTTGAATCCTTTGAGCTGGTTAAAACAGACGACTTCGAATCACCGTCCCATCTCTATGAAAGGCTTATAGAAAAGGTCCGGGAATATCATCCCTCCGATGATGTTACCCAAATAGATAAGGCCTATAAGCTGGCATTAAAAGCCCATAAAGACCAGACAAGAAAATCAGGAGAGCCTTATATTATCCATCCCCTGTGCGTTGCGCTCATCCTTGCGGACCTGGAGATGGACAAGGAGACCATTATTTCAGCCCTGCTCCATGATGTGGTGGAGGATACGGAAGTTACCATGGAGGAGATAAAAGACACCTTCGGAGAAGAGGTGGCTCTCCTTGTGGACGGCGTAACAAAGCTGGGTCAGGTCAATTATATTTCCGATAAAGTGGAGATGCAGGCGGAGAATCTGCGTAAGATGTTCCTGGCCATGGCCAAGGATATACGTGTTATCCTTATAAAGCTGGCAGACCGGCTCCACAATATGCGTACTCTTAAATATATGACGCCCCAGAAGCAGAAGGAAAAAGCAAGGGAGACCATAGACATATATTCTCCTATTGCGAGAAGGCTGGGTATCTCCCGTCTTAAGGTGGAGCTCGACGACCTTTCCCTCAGATATCTTGAGCCGGAAGTTTATTTCGATCTTGCAGAGAAGATATCAGCTACGAAGACAGACCGCGAAAAGTATGTCAGGAAGCTTATGGTAGACGTGGAAAAGGTCATGATAGAGGGCGGGATCGAATGCGAGATAAGCGGCAGAGTAAAGCATTTCTTCAGCATATACCGGAAGATGGTCAATCAGGGTAAGACCCTGAATGAGATATACGATCTGTTTGCACTTCGGATAGTCGTTGACAATATAAAAGACTGCTATGGTGCCCTTGGACTTATACATGAGAAATATACTCCTGTGCCCGGAAGGTTCAAGGATTATATAGCAATGCCCAAGGACAATATGTATCAATCCCTGCATACGACTCTTATGGGACCGGAGGGCAGGCCCTTCGAGATCCAGATAAGAACCAACGAAATGCACAGGATAGCGGAATACGGAATAGCGGCTCACTGGAAGTATAAGGAATCCCCCGGAGAAAAGAATATAGAGAATACGGAAGAGGCAAAGCTCACATGGCTTCGCCAGATACTTGAATGGCAGACAGACATGTCAGACAATGCCGAATTCCTAAGCCTTATAAGAAACGATCTTAATCTTTTTTCGGAGAACGTATATTGTTTTACCCCTGCGGGAGATGTAAAGAACCTTCCTGCAGGATCCACACCTATAGATTTTGCCTATTCCATCCACAGTGCGGTAGGAAACAAGATGGTGGGAGCCAGAGTCAACGGCAGGTTGGAAAAGCTGGATTATAAGCTTAAGAACGGTGACAGAGTAGAGATCATCACGTCACAGAATTCCAGAGGCCCCAGCAGAGACTGGCTCAATATCGTAAAAAGTGCCCAGGCAAGAAGTAAGATCAACCAGTGGTTCAAATCCGAGAATAAGGAGGAGAACATAGAGAAGGGCCGGGAGATGCTCCACGATTACTGTAAACAGAAGGGCATTCCGGCATCGGATATCCTTACGCCGGAATACATGGAAACAGTACGCATGAAATACGGCTTCAGGGACTGGGATGCAGTCTGTGCTGCAGTGGGTCACGGAGGTCTTAAGGAAGGGCAGGTCATCAATAAGATGATAGACCTTCTTAAAAGAGATCAGAGAAAGAATGCCACGGACGAGGACATTCTGAACGAGAACCGTATACGCCATTCCAGTGCGGGAGGCAGCCATAAAAACGGTATCGTAATAAGAGGCATGAATGATATGGCCACTCATCTCTCCAGATGCTGCAATCCTGTGCCGGGAGATGAGATAGTAGGATTCATAACGAGAGGAAGAGGCATATCCGTTCACAGAACGGACTGCATTAATATAATTAATATCCAGGAAGACGAGAAATCCCGCCTTATAGAGGCTGAATGGGAGGCACCTGAAAAAGAAGACGGCAGCGAGATGTATACGGCCGATCTTAAGATCTATGTGCATAACAGGGTCGGTGCCCTTGTATCAGTTGCCAGGGTATTTACAGAGAATGATGTCAACATCGTATCCATGATAACGAATGCCACCAAGGGGGAGAAGGCAACTATAGAAGTTTCCTTTGATGTAAGCGGAAGGCAGCAGCTTTCAGGGCTTGTGGAAAAGATACGCCAGGTGGACTGCGTAATGGATATCCAAAGAGCGATGGGATAGGAGATTATATGGCATTAAGAGTAGACTATATTTCTTTAGGTCCTTTACAGGCAAACTGCGTTATGGTCTTTGATCCGGATACAAAAGATACTCTTATCTTTGACCCGGGCGGAGATCTGGATTATCTTGAGACTTATATCTTAAGAATGGGATATATCCCTGCCGCTATAATACTTACACACGGCCATTTTGACCACATAATGGCTGTGCCGGGATTAAAGGAAAAATACGGCCTGGAAGTCTATGCCATGGAAAAGGAGGAGATCCTTCTTTCCGATCCCATGCAGAATCTCACATATGATATGGGCTCTCCCCTTTCCCTTAAGGCTGATAAATGGATCAGGGACAAAGAGGAGCTGGAGATAAAGGGCATTAAATTCAGAGCGATGCTTACGCCGGGTCATACTCAGGGGTCCGGGTGCTTTTATTTTCCCGATGATGAGTTTCTTGTATCAGGGGATACATTATTTAAAGGCAGCGTAGGCAGAACGGATTTCCCTACGGGAAGCACGCCCGCAATGATTGATTCGGTTAAAAATATCCTTTTCAAGCTTCCGGAGGAAACGCTTGTTTATCCGGGACATGAAGGAGTCACGACCATAGGTTTTGAGCAGAAGTTTAATTTTATAACCCAGTATTAACGCATCTTCCGACAATAAGAGTGATGGACCATGGGTAAAGACATATTGCTTAAATGTAAAAGTATAAAAAAGGCTTATGGGGATACGCAGGCAGTGAGGGAGACTTCCTTCGAACTGGAATGCGGCAATATCTATGCACTTCTTGGACCGAACGGCTCAGGAAAGACGACCACCATGAAGATGATCGCTGGCCTTGCCATTCCCGACGGCGGCGCTATAACTTTGGACGGGATCCCTGTGGGTCTTAAGACAAAGGATATGGTGTCCTATATGCCTACAGAGCAATATTATTACGAGTTCCTTACGGTCAGGGGTGTGGGTAAGTATTTCAATGATTTTTACAAGGATTTCGACCGTGATCGGTTTAAGGAGCTTTTAGAGCTTTTTGAGATAAAGAGCAGCGTAAGAGTTACGGAATTGTCATCAGGAAAGATGGCGACTTTAAAATTTGCAGCAGCGATTTCGAGAAAAGCAAGATTATTTATGCTGGATGAGCCTCTTAACGGAGCGGATCTTATTGCCAGGGACGACATCATATCCGTTATAAAAGAGACCATAAGGGATGATAATTGTATCCTTATGTCCACACATTTGGTGGAGGAACTGCAGGATACAGTGGATCATGCCTTTTTTATTAAAAGGGGACAGATAGTAAGGCAGGGCAGGAAGGCAGAGACCTTCAGCAAAGCGGGACAGACTCTTTCCGATGTTTACAGATCTATATTCGGACATCAGAGGAAAGGGGGATGACATGGCCAAACTGATCAAGTATGAGCTTATAAAAATAAGAAAAACGGCTCTTTTGATGATCGCTTTTGCTACGGGACTCCAGCTTATGATGCTCATCTTTTATTTCCTGGGTCAAAAGGGCCCCATGAGATTCATATACGGAGTTACCATATTTATAAGCGTGATGTTCATGCTGGTGCTCGGGCTTTCCGGCGTGGCTAATTTTTACCGGGAGCTCAAAAGCAAGAACAGTTATATGCTGTATCTTACATCGAGAAACAGCTATCAGATACTGGGCTCCAAAATAATATCCACCCTTTTTTGCATCCTTTTGATAACAGGGATCATGGTCATTTACCTGCTTCTTGATACGAGAGTGATAATAGATGATCTTGAAGGATTCGGAAGGCTTGAATACAGGACGATCTACGAGCTTCTTAAAGAGATACTGGCTGAAGTCTTCAGGACGGAGGTAGGGGCTGCTCAGATAGTGATGATTTTTACGGAAATGCTCATAGCATGGGCATCGACCCTCTGTGTAGGGTATCTGGCAGTGGCTCTTTGCTTTACATATCTCAGGAACATTAAATTCAACAAGATCATGTGTGTAGGAGCATTTCTTGTGATCTCTTATGTGGAATACCTTTTATGCGGTCTTATCCTGCCGGACCAGATGCTTTCCCTGAACTATCTTCTCGGAAGCACAGCCCTGCATATCATAGTCGGAACTGCAGCCTTCCTATGTGCCGGGATGATGCTGGAAAAGAAGGCGGACTTTTAATATCACCTTTTAAAGGATCGTCTTATGAACGATCCTTTTTTATGTTATGGATGATCTCGGAGATGAAAATATGATACTTCTTAAGATATTAAATAAAACGGATATAAAGACAGAGCATTTTGAAAATGAGATAAAATGGCTCATAAGGGCCTTTTACAAAAATGAAGCTCTTTTGACGGAATCAGAGGAAGAACCCCGCCTTTCTGTAGATATTACAATGACAGAAGATGATCTTAAGATCTCTATTTCAAAGGCCGGAGAGTCTTTTTCGAAAGAAGAAAGCTGGGATATAAAGAAAGATAAAGAAGCGAAAGATATCCTGAAAAGAGCGTTATACAAATGCTGTAATAAGGAAAGCGGTAGGGATCTTCCGTGGGGCACGCTTACAGGCATACGTCCCGTAAAAAGAATGGTATCTATGCTGGATTCCGGCAAGAGCGAGGAGGAAGTATTCAGGATATACAAAGAGGATTATTATGTTTCCGGGAAAAAGGCAGAGCTCTGCCTTTCCATAGCGAAAAAGGAACGGGAGCTTTTAAATGACATTGATCTTAAAAACGGCTTCAGCCTTTATGCAGGAGTTCCTTTTTGCCGGACCATATGTAATTATTGCTCCTTCCCGTCTATGGCTTACAGTGCCGGAGAAAAGGACATGGAGGAGTTCCTTAGAGCCTTTATCAAAGAAGCTGAAGAGGTATCAAAGATGCTTTCATCAAGAAAGCTAACTTCTGTTTATATAGGCGGAGGTACTCCTGTTTCCCTGAAGGCCCCGGAGCTTAAGGAATTTTTAAAGATCATAACAGACAACTTTGATGTGGAAAAAGCAGTGGAATTCTCCGTAGAGGCAGGGAGAGCTGATTCAATAGACGAAGAGAAGCTTTGCATCATAAAGGATACGGGAGCTGACAGGATATCCATAAATCCCCAGTCCATGAATGAAAAGACCCTTAAGTGGATAGGAAGAGATCACAGCCCGGAAGACGTGATAAATGCATTCAGGCTCGCCAGGAATATGGGCTTTGACAATATAAACATGGATACCATAATCGGGCTTCCGGAGGAAGATATAGAGGATGTTAAGAATACATTCAGGATCATAAAGGAGCTGTCGCCTGATTCTCTGACGGTCCATTCCCTTGCCGTAAAGAGGGCTGCTAGACTTAATACGGAAGAGGAATATAAGGAAAGCCCCGATGAGGAACTGCTCTTTATGATGATGGATGAGGGGACCAAGGCTTCTAAGGAAATGGGAATGGAGCCTTATTATCTTTACCGGCAAAAAAATATGGCAGGAGAACAGGAGAATACAGGCTTTGCACGCCCCGGAAAGGAGTGCATCTACAACATACTTATGATGGAGGAAAGGCAGGATGTTGTTGCTCTTTCCTGCTCCGGATCAACAAAGATCATAAGGGGAGACATGATATTGACGGCTCCCAATGTAAAATCCCTTAAGGATTACATAGAAAGAGTCGACGAAATGATAGAACGAAAAAGAATGATCCTTTAAAGGATGTGTACTTGAAAAAGTCCCGTCAAAGCATATAATAGTCAGTTAAAATATAATCAGAACTAATTAAAGGAGAAAACTAATGGCAGAATCCATGCAGGGCCTTAAAAGGAGTTTAAGGTGCGCGGAAGTTTCAGAAAAGAATATCGGAGAGAAGCTCACCATTATGGGCTGGGTCCAGAAAAGCCGCAATAAGGGAGGCATAATATTCGCAGATGTAAGGGACCGTTCCGGTATAATTCAGGTAATATTCGAGGAATCAAATGTAGGAGCGGAAAACTACGCTAAAGCGGAAAAGCTTCGTGCGGAATATGTAGTCGCCGTTACAGGCACGGTGGAAAAAAGAAACGGTGAGGCAAATCCGAATCTTAAGACAGGTACCATAGAACTGGTGGCGCTTGATATACGTATCCTCTCAGAGTCCGATACCCCTCCCTTCCCCATAGAAGAGGATTCCAAGACAAAGGAAGAAGTCAGGCTCAAATACAGATATCTGGATCTCAGAAGAAAGGATATCCAGAAAAACCTTATTATAAGGAGCAGGATAAGCCAGATAACGAGAAACTTCCTTACAGAGGAAGGCTTTTTGGAGATAGAGACTCCTATGCTTACAAAGTCGACTCCCGAGGGAGCAAGAGATTATCTTGTGCCTAGCAGAATACATAACGGAAGCTTTTATGCACTTCCTCAAAGCCCTCAGATATTCAAGCAGCTCCTTATGGTATCAGGATATGACAGATATTTTCAGCTGGCCAGATGCTTCAGGGACGAAGATCTCCGTGCGGACAGGCAGCCGGAGTTTACCCAGATCGATATGGAGCTCTCCTTTGTAAATGAGGATGATGTTATAGATGTTAACGAAAGGCTCCTTCAGAGGCTTTTTAAAGAGATACTTGATATAGACCTCACCCTTCCCATGGAAAGGATGACATGGCGTGATGCCATGAGGGATTACGGTTCGGATAAGCCGGATCTCAGATTTGACATGAAGATAAAAGATATAAGCCATGTGGCAAAGGACTGCGGTTTCGGCGTCTTTTCCGGTGCCGTGGCAAACGGCGGTGCAGTAAGAGGTCTTAATGTAAAAGGCCAGGGCGACATGCCAAGAAAAAAGATAGATGCACTTACGGATGTTGTTAAGGATCACGGAGCAAAAGGCCTTGCATGGATGGCACTTCATCAGGACGGTGAATGCAGATCATCCTTTGCCAAGTTCCTTACGGAACAGGAGACGGATGATATCATAAAGGCAATGGGTGCAGAACCCGGAGATCTGCTTTTGTTTGTGGCAGACAAGGAAAAAACGGTCTGTGATGCGCTGGGATCATTAAGGGTGCATCTCGGAAGGGAACTTGAGCTTTATGATACGAATGAATTCAGGTTCGTATGGATAACTGAATTCCCCGAGTTTGAATGGTCAGAGGAAGAAGAGAGATATAAGGCCATGCATCATCCTTTTACCATGCCTTTTGAGGAGGATATAGAATATCTTAAGGCAGATCCGGCCAGAGTAAGGGCAAGAGCTTACGATATCGTACTTAACGGAACGGAGATCGGCGGTGGCTCTGTCAGGATTCATCAGGAT
>CADBUJ010000041.1 GCA_902797845.1 uncultured Eubacteriales bacterium
TCGAATAAGAATATATGAATCAGAATTATAAAGGCCATGTTATAAAAAAAGTTAATAACGGCAGCATAGCCATGGAATTGGGGCTGGAAGCAGGTGATGAGCTTCTTTCCGTAAACGGGGAGGAGATACTTGATGTTTTTGACTACGAGCTTCTTATGAACGATGTCTATGTTGAAGTGATGATCAAGACCCGGCAGGGTGAGGAGTGCCTTCTTAAGATAGAAAAAGATGAAGAAGAGGATCTGGGAGTGGAATTCGGATCTTCACTTATGGATTCCTACAGAGCATGCTCCAATAAATGCATCTTTTGCTTTATTGATCAGATGCCCCGCGGCATGAGAAAAAGCCTCTATTTTAAGGATGATGATTCCAGACTTTCGTTTTTGCAGGGTAACTATGTCACTCTGACGAATATGGATGAGGCTGCTCTTGACAGGATAATAAGGCACAGACTTTCTCCCATAAATATCTCTGTTCATACGACGGAGGAGGAGCTCCGCATCAAGATGCTTGGAAATAAAAAGGCAGGCTTGATAAAGGAACAGCTCAAAAAGCTTTACGACGGCGGCATAAGCATGAATGCTCAGATAGTTCTGTGCAAAGGAGTAAACGATAAGGAACATCTTAAAAAGACTATAGAAGACCTTTCGGAATACATGCCATATATGGAAAGTGTTTCAGTTGTTCCGGTAGGTATCACAAAATACAGAGATGGTCTTTATCCCTTGGAGCCTTTCGATAAAAATGATGCCATAGAAGTAATAGAGCTGGTAGAAGGATTCCAAAAGACATTTTATATAAGCTCGGGGTCTCATTTTATTCATGCCTCAGATGAATGGTACATTTTGGGAGACATCCCATTTCCCGAAGGTGACCGCTACGACGGATATCTTCAATTGGAAAACGGTGTCGGCATGGTAACTCTGCTGCAGGATGAATTTGAAGCGGCCTTGGCAGAGACTGAAGGAGACGACAATAAAAGACATTCTGTAATAGTAACAGGCATATTGATGGAAAAACCCTTAGGTGCACTTTTAAATAAGCTTAAGGCAAAATTTCCAAATACCAAAGTTTCTATATATCCCGTAATAAACAGATTTTTCGGAGAAAGGATCACTGTAGCGGGCCTTTTAACAGGAAAAGATATCATAGACCAGTTACGGGGCAAGGTTCAGGGAATGAAGGTGCTTATTACAGAAGATATGCTTAAGTATGATACAGACTTATTCCTGGACGATACGACTCTTAAGGAAGTGGAAGATGCTTTGGACTGCACCGTGGCAGTCGTAAGAAATTCAGGAGCATCACTTCTTTCGGCCTTGTTGGAATAATTTTTTTCCTTTGATATAATTGATTTAGCATAGATTAAGGATAGTTTTTATGAATAAACCGATTGTTGCCATAGTTGGAAGGCCTAATGTTGGTAAATCCACGCTCTTTAATGTGCTGGCAGGAGATCAGATAAGTATAGTAAAGGACACTCCGGGTGTTACAAGGGACAGGATATATACGGATATTACCTGGCTTGACTACAGCTTTACATTAATAGACACAGGCGGTATAGAGCCCGAATCCTCGGATATGCTCCTTGTTTCCATGAGAGAACAGGCTCAGATAGCCATCGATACTGCTGATGTCATCATTTTTGTTACAGACGGCAAAGAGGGCCTTGTGGATACGGATCATCAGGTGGCAGATATTTTAAGAAGATCTCATAAGCCCATAGTGCTTGTGGCAAATAAGATCGACGACTTCAGAAAATACGGAAATAATATCTACGAGTTTTATGATCTGGGACTGGGAGAACCCTTCGGTATTTCAGCTACAGGAAGGCTGGGACTCGGAGAGCTTCTGGACGAAGTATGCAAAAACTTTCCCAGGATACTTGAGGAAACAGAAGAGGATGATACTCCCAGGATAGCCATTGTAGGAAAGCCCAATGCCGGAAAATCCTCACTTATCAATAAGCTTGCAGGAGAAGAAAGAGTTATAGTATCTGATATTGCAGGGACTACAAGAGATGCGATAGATACGAAAGTCTCTTATAACGGCAATGATTATATCTTTATCGACACAGCCGGCATAAGGCGTAAAAGCAGGATAAAAGAGGACGTAGAGAGATACTCCATAATACGCGCGGTAACGGCTATAGAAAGATCAGATATCGTCGTCCTTGTTATTGATGCAAAAGAAGGCCTTACGGAACAGGATGCAAAGATCGCCGGTATTGCAGATGAAAAAGGAAAAGGGCTTATAGTTTGTGTAAATAAATGGGATGCGATCCAGAAGGATGACAAGACCATATACAAGTACAAGCAGGAGATCAAGGATGTTCTTTCCTTTGCATCATATGCTGAAACCGTTTTTATATCCGCACTTACAGGTCAGAGGGTCCTTAAGCTTTTTGAAGAGATAGACCTTATCATACAGCATCAGAACCTCAGGATACAGACGGGAGTGATAAACGAGCTTTTGGTCAATGCCACGGTCATGAAGCAGCCTCCGTCAGATAAGGGAAAGAGGCTCAGACTTTACTATATAACACAGGTCTCTGTAAAACCGCCCACTTTCGTTATTTTTATCAACGATAAAGATCTTACGCATTTTTCCTACACAAGATATATTGAAAACCGTATCAGAGATGCTTTCGGATTTACCGGTACTCCCATAAGGATCATTTACAGGGAGAGAAAGGAATAGTAATGGTTTATAAAATCATAATATGTTTTCTTGCAGGTTATCTTTTCGGAAATATCCTTACGGGGGAGATCGTATCCAAAATAAAGAATGTTGATCTGAGAAAACATGGCTCCGGAAATGTTGGTACCACAAATTCCATACGTGTATTCGGCAAAAAGATCGGATATCTGATATTTGCCGGTGATTACATGAAAGCTTTTATACCTGTGATCATCGTTAAATACCTTATCTTCAAAGGAGATCCCTGGGCAGGAGTCTTAGCCCTTGTTACAGGACTAGGCGCCATTATAGGTCATGATTACCCTGTATTCTTTAAATTTAAAGGAGGAAAGGGCGTTGCCACCATGATAGGCGCCATATGCGGATTCGATATCAGGTATTTTCTGATCATACTTGTTGTATTTTGCGCAGTTTTCTTTGCAACAAAGTATGTTTCTGTGGGTTCTCTGACTGTAGCAGTTACGATACCCGTATTCATGCTTATTCTCCACTGGGGAGAGTGGTGGGAATTCGGTATAACTATCGTCTACTGTCTCCTAACATTCTTCAGCCACAGGACAAATATAAAAAGGCTTCTAAACGGTACGGAGAACAGCTTCCGTAAAAAGAAAGAATGATAAATGGCAGGGCGCAGGCCCTGCCATTACAGTTTTAAGCTTTTAGAGAATAAATATATCTCTGATCAGCTTTTTTTGATTTTTTAAGAAGCAACATCATTTTTTCGTTGAGATATCTTTCACCGTCAGAATCTCTGTAGAGTATAGGTACATCTGATGCGGCATACAGCTTTTTAAGGAGATCTTTGCTTTCATTTGCTGCAAGCACGGAAATATACGGACAATAATCAGTCTCTTTTATGACATCCATATCGTCTTTGGTAACATCATTGATCAGGTGCATAAGGGCTCTTCTGATCCTTGATAATGTTATGTCTTTGGTTTTGAGAGTGAGAGCAAATTCTGAAAATGTAGTAAATCTGTCTTTTGCGAACCTCAATCTGTTTGAAAGATCATAAGAGATATCGTAAATATGGTCAAAGGAGTTTAAGCGGTAAAGCTCGCTTAAGAGGAATGGAGACATATTATCTGCATCTCCGTAGGCCATATGCCGTGAAAGAGCCATTACCGTTGAATCAGGCATAAATCCGGCAAGATCGTATGGATCTGATCCTCCTGAAAGAAGCTTTTCCCTTATGTATGATGCAGAGCAGAATCCTTCTTCTGCATGATCTGAATCGTGGGCAGCACCTTTTCTTTTAATAACGGAAAAAGGCATATCCCATTTAAGATCCTTTATTGCCCGAAGATATTCTATGGCGAGGATTGCATTTGGCTCTTCCATAAGCTTTATTGCATTTTCGTCAACATATTCCTTTAAGGCTTCGGCACGGGCCTTGGGAAAGCTGTATCCCAGGGATGTTAATTCCTTAATGGTGTTCTTATAGTCTTCAGGCTCTTCGGAAATGATGTCCGAGATACGGGACAGGAGGCTCATGTCTTCAGTTTCACAGCCAAAGCCCAGTACATCGGTGATGCCTGAATGCATCAGAAAAGAAATGCCGCCTCTTGCAAAGTCCATGGCACTGGAGCAGGAAAGGAATATAGGCAGCTCCAAAACAAGATCAGCACCTTCCTTAACTGCAGTCAAAGCTCTGATGTCTTTTGGAATGAGGGAAATATCACCTCTCTGAGTGTAATTGCCGCTCATTATTACAACGACATTGTCACAGTTATTCTTTTCCTTGAGCGCATTAAGATTATATTTATGCCCGTTATGGAACGGATCATATTCCGCGATTATACCAAGAGTTTTCATGTTAATCCTCCTGAAAAAGGATTATATATTCTGAAAGCAGTTAGTGCAATCAATGATTGACAAAGGATTTTTGCCTATGTATAATTTATGAGTGCGTTTAAAGGAGACATTATGAAGATCGATCTGGAAGATGCACTGTCAAACAATAAATATATCCTGGATGAAGAGATCCTACCGGAATTCGATAATATGGAAGTAAGAGGCATAAATAAGCCTGTTTACGAGGCTTCCCCAGTAAAGCTCCATCTGGAGCACAGAGGAAAGAGGAGCGTATATATAACAGCAGATGCTTCCATATGTATCCTGGATAAATGTGACCGGTGTTTAAAAGACGTATATATTCCCCTTGAAATACAGACAGAGCATCTGTATAAAGAGGAAGAAGCACAGGATCCGGATAATACAGCATTTATCGAAAACAATATCCTGGATGTGGATGATCTTATCAAGGGAGAGATCTTGACGGAATATCCCGTAAAGGTCCTCTGTAAAGAGGATTGCAAAGGTATTTGCCCTTTCTGCGGAAAAGATCTTAATCCCGGAGACTGCGGTTGTAAGGATCAGGATAAGAACTTAAGGATGGCAAGCTTAATAGATTCATATTTGAAAAATAAGGAGGTGTGAACCATGTCTATATGCCCTAAAAACAGATCCTCAAAGGCAAGAAGGAATTCAAGGAGAGCCAATTGGAAAATGGCCTCCGTTAATCTTGTTAAATGCAGCAAATGCGGAGAGCTTATGATGCCTCACAGAGTCTGCAAGAAGTGCGGATCCTACAATAAAAAAGAGATCATAACAGTAGAATAATAAAAAAAGGAGAATGCATATGCATTCTCTTTTTTATGCTTGTATATTTTTTTAAAGAAAAAACCACCGGATGACCGGTGGTAAAA
Source organism: uncultured Eubacteriales bacterium (assembly GCA_902797845.1). GTDB lineage: Bacteria > Bacillota > Clostridia > Lachnospirales > Lachnospiraceae > RUG14319. Next base: position 5,409 of record CADBUJ010000041.1, read on the forward strand.
TCATGCTCTCTCAACTGCTCCTGAACGTAAACAGGATGTGCATACATACATCTTCTGAGAAGCGCCGTTTACGTTAACCTTAACTCTCTTGATGTTAGATTTCCACATTCTGTTACTTCTTCTATGTGAGTGTGATACTTTTATTCCAAAGTGAGCACCTTTATCACAAATAGCACAACGAGCCATTTTCAGCACCTCCCTTAATTTGACAACATTGACATTCTATCAGACACTTTAAAAGAAATCAAGAAAAATCTTTTATTTCCTTATTTTTATTTTATTTTGACTAAAAAGGATGTATAATTTCTTTTGTTTACTGTCAATTAATATTTCTTGAACGGAGGTCAACATGAAAGAAAGTATCAGCCTTTCTGAAGGAAATGTAAATATCAACGCAGATGTAATAGCTAAATATGCAGGTCTTACAGCCATTGAATGCTTCGGTATAGTTGGTATGGCTTCAAAGAGCATGAAAGACGGGATATCCAGACTTCTTAAAAGAGAAAATCTTTCAAAGGGTATAGATGTAAGAGTCGACGAAGGCGGTATATCCGTTGATTTTCATATTATCGTGGCTTATGGAATAAGCATTGAGACCATAGCTGCAAATCTTATTGAAAATGTAACATATAAGCTCGAAGAGTTAACCGGAATGCACGTTAAGGAAATCAATATTTTTGTTGACGGCGTACGAGTAATAGATTAAAAGACCGGAGGATTTTATTTTGGAGATCTTTAAGATAGATGCTGAGCTTCTGAAAAAGCTTTTTATCGCAGGAGCTGCAAATCTGGATGCAAATAAAGAGTGGATAAACGAACTTAATGTCTTTCCTGTTCCTGACGGAGATACAGGAAGCAATATGACCATGACGATAATGTCTGCCGTATCAGAACTTCAAAAGCTGGAAGAGCCCAGCATGGCAGCCATAGCAAAAGCCATTTCGAGCGGTGCGTTAAGAGGAGCAAGAGGAAATTCGGGTGTCATCCTTTCACAGCTTATCAGGGGCTTTGCAAAGGAGATAGAGGACAAGACCGAATTAAGGACAAGAGAACTCATCATTGCATCAAAAAGAGCTGTTTCCACTGCATATAAGGCTGTTATGAAGCCTAAAGAGGGAACCATATTAACTGTTGCCAGCGGTGTCAGCGAAAAAGCTATTGAGCTTAAAGGCGTAAAGGATATAGGAGACTTTTTAAGTCAGATAATAGAGTACGGCGATCAGGTCCTGGAAAAGACTCCGGATCTTCTTCCCGTTCTTAAGGAAGCAGGTGTAGTCGATTCAGGCGGACAGGGCCTTATGGTTGTGCTTAAGGGCGTCTACGACTGCCTGATGGGTAAAGAAATAGATTATTCTGCCATTAAACAGGCATCACCCGGCACAGTTGTTAAAAAGGCAGGGAGATCAAAGGAAAAAATATCAACAGATGACATAAAATTCGGTTACTGTACGGAATTTATAGTTCTGCTGCAAAAACCTGTGGAAGATGAAAAAGTTGATGATTTCAAGGATTTTCTTTCAGGAATAGGTGATTCGATCGTATGTGTTGCAGATGACGATTATATAAAAGTGCACGTCCATACTAACGACCCGGGCCTTGCGCTTCAAAGGGGACTTAAGTACGGAGAACTTACGAATCTCAAGATAGATAATATGAGGGAAGAACACAGGGAGACTCTTTTCGACAGAGAGACTTATGATGCTGCTTATGCATCCGCCGAGAACGATCCTTCCGAAGAAAAAGAACCTCCAAAGAAGTACGGCTTTATCAGCGTATCTTCCGGTGACGGCATGACGACCATATGTCAGGATCTCGGTGTGGACTTCATAATTAAGGGCGGACAGACCATGAATCCCTCAACGGACGATTTCATTCAGGCAATAAAGGCTGTTAATGCTGATAATATATACATTTTCCCCAATAACGGAAATGTTATAATGGCAGCTACTCAGGCTGCGGAGATGGAAGAGAACAAGAACATCTTCGTTGTAAGGACCAGGAGCCTGCCTGAATGCTTCAGCAGTCTTATCGCATTCGACCCTGAAAATGATCCCAATACAAATCTTTATTCGATGGTTGAGGCCATTAAGAAGGTCGAGACGGGAGAAGTGACATATGCTGTCAGGGATACAGTAATGAATGATGTCTCAGTAAAGAAGAATGACATCATGGGCATTGCTGACAATAAGATCCTTGCTGTTTCAAAAGACATTAAAAAGACCGTTAAGGAACTTGTTTCCAAAATGGTCAATGATGACAGCGAGCTCATCACTCTTTATTACGGTAAAGATGTAAATGAGGAAGATGCAGAATCTCTTGTGGAGAAATTGGCTTCCAAATATAAAAATCTGGACATAGAACTGCAGTATGGCGGTCAGGATGTTTATTATTACATATTGTCGGTTGAATAATACTGATGGATCTGAAAGATAATATCAAAACTATGAAGGGCGTGGGAGACAAGACCGCAGCCCTTCTTCAAAAATTAGGAATAAATACAGTAGAAGATCTGCTCCTTCATATTCCCGTAAGATACGAGAAACTGGAGGAGCCTGTTTCTATTGACGGTATCTGCCCCGGAGAGATAAATGCCATTAAAGGCGTAGTTTTAAAAAGACCTCAGTTCCTGGGCCAGGGAAGGAAAAAATATACAGTTGCATATATAAAATCCGGAGAAAGGTCTATACGCGCCATATGGTTTAATGCACCATACCTTGTAAATGCTGTAAGCATCAATAAAGAAATGATATACAGGGGAAGGGTCACCGATACGGGGAAGGGACTTATACTTGATCACCCCAGGATCATTGATATAAGTGATTATAGGGAAAAAATGTCTTCTCTTCAGCCTGTATACAGATTGACGGAAGGCGTATCCTTAAATATGATTTCAGGTCTTGTAAAAAAGGCCGTTTCGCAGGTTGAGGATATAGAAGACTTTTATCCGCCTGAGATCAAAGAAGAATTCGATATTATAGATTATAAGACGGCCTTAAGGACCGTACATTTTCCCGCAAACGAAGAAGAACTCTTACTGGCCAGAAAGAGGCTGATATTTGACGAGTTCCTTGTCTTTATATTAAAGATACGCTCCTTAAAAAAAGATGACAGAGATGTATTCAATCATTACAGGATACCTTTCAGTAATGATGCAGAAAGACTTATACAGTCTCTCCCCTATAAACTTACAAAAGACCAGCAAACTGTTCTTTCTGACATCACAAAAGATATGATGTCAAAAAGGACGATGAACAGGCTTCTTCAGGGTGATGTCGGTTCCGGAAAGACTATAATCGCACTGATAAGCCTCCTGAATGCAGTTAAAGCAGGCCATCAGGGATGCCTTATGGCACCTACTGAGATACTGGCAAAGCAGCATTATGAGACCTTTAAGGAAATGCTTGGGGAATATGATGTAAATGTTGCTTTCTTAAGCGGTTCCATGACGAAAAAACAGAAAGACATCGTATATAAGGAAATATCTGAAGGTGATGCAGATATAGTTATCGGGACTCATGCTGTTATTCAGGATAAGGTTATTTTCCGCGATCTTGCTTTAATTGTGACGGATGAGCAGCACAGGTTCGGCGTAGCACAGAGAAATTTCCTTTCAGAAAAAGGAATGGATCCTCATATACTCGTAATGAGTGCCACGCCCATTCCCAGGACTTTGGCCATCATCATATACGGAGATCTTGATATTTCAGTTATAAAGCAGCTTCCGGAAAACCGCTTGCCTATCAAAAATGTAGTCATAGAAAAATCTGATCGTAAAAAAGCATATGCATTTATAAAAAAAGAGATTGATAGGGGTAAACAGGCATATATAATCTGCCCCATGGTCGAAGAGAGCGAAGTTCTTGATATAGAAAACGTCACTGACTATACGGAGGACCTGAAAAAAGAATTAGGAAGCGGATACAGTATCTCCTGCCTTCACGGCAGGATGAAGGCATCTGAGAAGGAATCCGTAATGAAGGCTTTTCAGGAGAACAGGATACAGATCATAGTTTCAACGACTGTAGTGGAAGTGGGTATAAATGTTCCTAATGCCACTGTAATGATGGTCGAAAACGCCGAAAGATTCGGTCTTGCACAGCTGCATCAGTTAAGGGGAAGAGTCGGAAGAGGAGATGCCCAGTCATACTGCATTTTTATAGACGGCAGCGGAAGCGATTCCGAGAACGAAAGGCTTAAGGTACTGGAAAACAGTAATGACGGATTTGAGATAGCTTCAGAAGATCTTAAGTTAAGGGGCCCGGGAGATCTTTTCGGTATAAGGCAGAGCGGAATAATGGAATTCAGGGTGGCTGATATGGTATCCGATATGGACATACTTAAGGCTGCTTCAAAGGCCTGTGATATCATAAATAAAGAGATATCTTGCGGAAACGAAGATTCCTATAAGAGTTTGCTTAAAAAGGTTTCTGATGCAGGCTATTTCCGGGACGGAGACATAGTATTATAAATGTTAATTTTGTGTTGTATTAACTTGACAAAAATGTTAATCATAATACAATAGAATTGGTGAAAAAATGAGGGTTATTGCAGGTAAAGCAAGGAGTATAAGACTTGTTTCGCCGGTTGGTGAAAATACCAGACCTACCACAGACAGGATAAAGGAAACGCTGTTCAATCTCATTGCCGGAGAAGTGCCCGGCAGTGTTTTTCTTGATATCTTTTCGGGAAGTGGAGGCATAGGTATTGAAGCCTTGAGCAGAGATGCGGATAAGGCCTACTTTATAGAAAACGACAGGAATGCTTTAACATGCATTAAGAAAAACCTCATAAAAACAAACCTTTCTGAAAATGCTTTTTTAGTGGGAATGGATGTTTTTAAGGGGATCCATAAGCTTTCAGAAGATAAGGATCTTAAATTCGATATAGTTTTTCTGGACCCTCCGTATGCATGGGGACGCGAGAAAGATGTTCTTTCGGAGCTTAAAAATGCCGGATTAACGAAAGAAGATACGATCTTTATTATAGAAGCCACTATGGAAAGATCAGATGAAGATCTTATGCCTGAGGCTTTTACTGTTGCCCGTATAAAGGAATATAAGACAAATAAACATGTATTTTTAAGGCAGGTCGAATAATGCAAAAAGCAATATATCCCGGAAGTTTTGACCCGGTAACGAACGGGCATGTAGATATAATTCAAAGAGCGGCTGCAATGGTGGATGAATTAGTTGTAGGAGTTCTTATAAATTCATCCAAAAAGCCTCTTTTCTCAATGGAGGAAAGAGTAGCTATGCTTAAAGAGGTAACAAAGGATATCAGCAACGTAACAGTTAAATCCTTTGAAGGACTTTTGATAGACTTTGCACGGGAAGAGGATGCAAAGATAATAATAAGAGGCCTTAGGGCTGTATCAGATTACGAATTCGAATTACAGCTTGCTCAATCAAATAAGGCTGTATATCCGGCTGTTGATACGGTATTCCTCGTTACGAGCTCAAAATACTCCTTTTTAAGCTCCAGCATAGTACGCGACATAGCGAAATACGGCGGGGACAACTCCAAGTTCGTACCTGATTGTATAGATAAAAAACTTAAATTAATTTATAAAACAAAGGAGAATCAATATGAGTAGGATCGAACAGATTATCGACGAGATCGAAGAGTTTGTTGAAGGCTGCAAACGTCAGACTTTTTCTCAGTCAAACATTATTGTTCCCAAGGACGAGCTTATGGAGCTTATTACAGAGCTTCGTCTTAAAACACCTGAAGAAGTTAAGCAATATAAAAAGGTCCTTGCAAACAGGGACAGGATCATTGCCGATGCTCAGGAAAAGGCTGAGAGCATGATCGCCGAAACTACTGAGTATGCAAACTCACTCATAGAAGAGCATGAGATCATGCAGAAGGCTTATGCACGTGCTCAGGAAGTTATAAATACAACAAACGAAAGATCTGAAGAGACAATCCTTGCTGCCAATGAAGAAAGCGAGCAGATCAAGAGAAGTGCTCTCGAATATGCAGATAACCTTGTAAGCACTATTAAAGACATGCTTGATCATACATACGAAGCTTTCAGAACTGATTCTGACAGCCTGCTTAAGGATCTCTCCTTTAATATAGGTGTTCTTAAAGACAACAGCGAATCAATAAAGGAACAGTTAAGCACTGAAGAAGAGGATGAGTTTAATGTTCCTAAAATGGATTCCCTCGGATCATCTTCTGATGAAGAAGAACTGCCTGTAATAGACGAAGACCTTCCCGAGGATGACTCGGAGGATTTAGACCTTGATCTTGACGAGCTTGACGAAGATGAGGAATCTTCTGACGAAGACGAGGACGGAGATACAGAGAACGATATAGAAGTTGAAGAGGATGAAGAAGAGGATGATGATTCCCGGGAGGAATTGGATTCCGACGATGAAGAAGCCTTGGATGAAGATAAAACGGTAGTGCTTGACGATTTCGATTACGAAGATATAGACTGATATGCAATTGTAAGAGAGCCGTAAGGCTCTCTTTTTAAGGAGTAAAACATGGAAAAGATAATTATGAAGACACCCCTTGTTGAAATGGATGGAGATGAGATGACAAGGATCCTTTGGAAGATCATAAAGGATGAGCTTATATATCCCTTCATCGATCTTAGATCAGAGTATTATGATCTTGGCCTTCCCTACAGAAACGAGACTGATGATAAGGTCACATTTGATGCTGCTTATGCCACAAAGAAATACGGAGTTGCCGTAAAATGTGCCACCATCACTCCCAATGCTGAAAGAGTGAAAGAATATGATTTAAAAGAGATGTGGAAGAGTCCCAACGGAACCTTAAGGGCTATCCTTGACGGAACTGTGTTCAGAACACCTATTAAGGTCAATGGAATAGAACCTTGCGTTAAGAATTGGGAAAAGCCTATCACAATCGCACGTCATGCTTATGGTGATGTATATAAGAATGTGGAGATCAGGGTGCCCGGTAAGGGAACGGCTAAGCTTGTCTTTCAGGGCGAAGACGGCACAACCATAGAAGAAACGGTTTTCGAATTCGACGGACCCGGTGTGATCCAGGGAATGCATAATACAGACAGCTCCATAGAGAGCTTTGCAAGAAGCTGCTTCAATTATGCCCTTGATCAGAAAGAGGATATATGGTTTGCCACAAAAGACACCATCTCCAAGAAATACGATCACAGATTCAAGGATATCTTCAACGAGATATACGAAGCTGAATATAAAGAAAGATTTGAAGCTGCCGGAATAGAGTACTTCTATACTCTTATAGATGATGCCGTTGCAAGAATAATGAAATGCAGTGGCGGTATTATATGGGCATGCAAAAATTATGACGGCGATGTAATGAGCGACATGGTTTCTTCAGCTTTCGGATCACTTGCCATGATGACATCAGTTCTTGTATCTCCTGACGGATGCTTCGAATATGAGGCAGCTCACGGAACGGTAATGAGGCATTATTACAGATACCTTAAGGGTGAGTCCACGAGCACCAATTCCGTTGCCACTATATTTGCATGGACAGGAGCCCTCAGAAAGAGAGGAGAGCTGGACGGAATAAATGAACTTGTATCATTTGCCGATAAACTTGAAGAAGCTACTATAGACACTATAGAAAGCGGTAAAATGACAAAGGATCTTGCTCTTATCACAACCATTAAGGATCCTGTTGTCCTTGACAGTGAAGCCTTTATAAAGGCCATAAGAGAGACCCTTGAGGATAAATTAAGCTAGATCTTCCCAGGTCATAAGGAGTTCTTCCATTTCTTTTGAAAGCTCTTCCTTTTCCTGATGGATCTCCAACAGCTTCTGACTGTCCGTATAGATATCCTCTCTGGTAAGTATATTATCCAGATATGACAATCTGTCTTCGATCTCTTCTATACGGTCTTCGGTTTTTTTAAGCATATTTTCGCGCCTGCGTCTTTCGGACTGCAGGCGTTTTTGTTCCATAAAATCTTCCTTGGAATTAAGATCCTTCTGATCGTTTTTTGAAGTGATTGATACGCCTTTGGATGAAAGGGAAGCAGAAGGAGTATCCATGTGCTCTATAAAATAGTCGTAATTTCCCTCATAACAGAAAACACCATCTTCAGTCATGTTGAAGATCCTTGTTGCAACAGCATTTATAAAGTATCTGTCATGGGAAACAAAAAGGACAGTACCCTGGTAGTTTGACAGTACGGACTCCAGTACTTCCTTTGAATAAATATCAAGATGATTTGTAGGCTCATCAAGTATTAAAAAGTTTGAGTTTCCCAGCATTAGCCGAGCAAGACAGAGCCTTCCTCTTTCTCCTCCGCTCAGGTCCTTTACCTGCTTGAAAACATCATTACCTATAAAAAGAAATGATGCCAGGGCAGTGCGGATAGCGGTATTGTCAAGATCAGGGAAGGAATCGGATATCTCCTCAAATACATTTTTATCCTCTGAGAGCTGCTGCTGTTCCTGATCGTAATAACCGATGTTGACACGGCTTCCAAGGACTATGCTACCTGAAGTGGGCTTTGTATTTCCGTTTAAGATCTTCATAAGGGTCGTTTTTCCTATGCCGTTCCTGCCGATTACAGCAACACGTTCTTTTTTCTTAATATCCATGGAAAGACCGGAGAATAAAGTCCTGTTTCCGTATACCATAGACAGATCCTTAACAGAAAGCACGTCATTTCCGCTCTCGATCTTGGGAGTAAGAGTAAAATGTATCTTTTTATCGAGGATCTGAGGCTTTTCCACTTTTTCCATCTTCTCAAGAAGCTTTTCCCTGCTTTCAGCTCTTTTAATGGATTTTTGTCTGTTAAAGGACTTTAGCTTGGCTATTACATCTTCCTGATGCTTTATCTCTTTTTGGTTATTCTCGTATTCCTTTATCCTTTGAAGATCAAGAGCCTGCTTTTTCTGGGCGAACTCAGTATAATTACCCTTAAAATCTATGCATGTGTGCTCTCTGATCTCAACTATTTTGTTAACGCATTTATCAAGGAAATACCTGTCGTGAGATATGAGTATTACGGCATTCTTATAGCCCCTTATATAATTCTCCAGCCATAAGGTTCCTTTAAGATCCAGATGATTGGTGGGCTCATCAAGTATGAGAAGATCAGGGGACGCAAGAAGAAGCTTGCCGAGAGCAAGTCTTGTTTTCTGACCCCCTGAGAATGTGTTTACTTTATTGTGGAATTCTTCTTCAGAAAAACCGAGGTTTTTAAGGACGCCTGTAACCTCGCTCTTATAAGAAAATCCATCCTTCTGAAGGAACTCATTCTGCAATGAATCATATTCCCGAAGTAGAGCATCCTGCTTGTCTTTATCCTGGCAGGAAGATATCTCATGGGAAAGCGTCTGTATCCTTTCCTCCATCAGGATGATGTCTTTTTTGCTTAGCAGCATCTCTTCGTAGAGGGAAAGATCAGAGTCAAGTTCCTCATGCTGGGAAAGATAACCTATATGAGCTCCCTTTTTAACGGTGATGTCCCCGCTGTCATAGGGTTCTGATCCCTGTATTATACGGCAAAGGGTAGTCTTACCTGCACCGTTTACACCGATTAGGCCAACCTTTTCGCCTTCGTTTATATGAAAAGTGATGTTATCAAAGAGAAGTTCATCACCGAAAGATTTTTTGATGGTGTTCAAAGATAGTATCATATGCCCTCCAAACCTGAAATATAATACCATTTTTAAGGTATGCCTTCAATTGAATGAAAGGTTTTTCCATGCTAAAATATAATGTCAGTTTAAAGGATTGGTGGTATTTCATGTCAAAAAAAGCATTGATCATAGATGGTCACAGCATACTCAACAGAGCTTTCTACGGACTGCCTGATCTTACGAACCCCGAAGGGCTGCATACAGGCGGTGTATATGGCTTTTTAAATATAATGTTCAAGTTCCTTGACGAAGAGAGACCTGATCTTCTTGTGGTCTCCTTTGATACCCATGCGCCGACCTTCAGACACAAAATATTTACGGAATATAAAGCTACAAGACATCCCATGCCGGAGGAGTTAAGACAGCAGGTTCCCCTTCTCCGAAGTACCCTGGAGGATATGGATATTAAGTGCATCAAGATTGAAGGGTACGAATCTGATGATATAATAGGCACTCTTGCAGGATCATTTGAGGATAAAGGTATATCTAATGTGATCATAACGGGAGACCGTGATCTTCTGCAGCTTGCTACGGACAATACATGCATACGTATAATCAAGACATTAAAAACAGGAACAGAGACCATGACGTATTATGCTTCCGATGTTGAGGCAGAGTACGGTGTTGATACAAAGGGCTTTGTGGATATAAAAGCCCTTATGGGTGACAGCTCCGACAATATTCCGGGTGTTCCGGGTGTTGGTAAAAAGACCGCGGAAAAACTGATCCTAGAATACGGATCTCTGGATAATCTGTACGAAAATATAGCATCTCTTAAGGTATCAAAGGTAAAGGATAATCTTGTGGAGAACAAAGACAAGGCGGAATTATCAAGAGTCCTTGCCACCATAAACAGAAATGTTCCTCTTGAGATGGACCCTGATGATGCTGTTATCAAAGATCTATTCAACGACAGGTCTTACAAAAGGTTCAAGGAGCTCGGATTTAAAAAATATCTGGATAGATTCGAAAAAAGACCTGACGAAAAAGATGATCTGCCGGAGATGATAATTGTAAATGACCCTGATGATGCGGAAAATATCATTAAAGATCTGAAGGCTTGTTCCTACGCAGGATTCTGCCATTTTGAATCCGGGGATATCTCCGTATGGGCTGTAGCCAAAGAAGATAAAAAGGTACATTTGATCTATGAGGACGGGCCTTTTTCAAAAGGGTTCATGGCTGATAAGCTGGCAGATGTGCGTGAAAGCGGAACGATCTTTTCTTTTGTGGACATGAAAAAGCAGATCACAAATACAGGTGATCTGTTTGATATAGATCATTCGGATTCTTTTTTTGATTGTTCCCTGGCATCATATCTCATAGATCCGCTCATAACGGAGCATGATTACGATCTTATCTCTTTATCCTATCTGGGGATGACCGTTCCTGGAATAAAGGAGCTGCTTCAGAAAAGATCTCTTTATGATGAATTAAAGAATAAATCTGATGACGGAGCAAAGGTTTTATCGTTGCGTGCTTACACGGCTTTCAGAGCATATCCCGTACTAAAGGAAAGACTTATAAAGGAAGACCTGCAGGAATTGTTTAAAACGATCGAGATGCCGCTTCTTTTTGTTCTTAAGAGCATGGAAGATATAGGAATGGGCGTAGACCGCGATGATCTTACTGCATACGGGAAAAGCCTGGAGGGGCGCATAGAGGAGCTGGAGAAGCTTATATATGAGAGAGCAGGAGAGGAATTCAATATACTTTCTCCTAAACAGCTTGGCATCATTCTCTTTGAAAAGATGCATATGCCTGTATTAAAAAAGACAAAGTCCGGATATTCAACCGGAGTCGAAATATTGGAGAAGCTTAGATCTGAAGATCCTATAATCGATCTTATACTGGAATACAGGACCCTTAAAAAGCTTCAGTCCACATATGCCGAGGGTCTTCTGGAATTTATCGGAGAGGACAAAAGAATACATTCCTCTTTTAATCAAATGGTAACTGCCACAGGCCGTATAAGTTCCAAGGATCCAAACCTTCAGAATATCCCCGTAAGGCTGGAACTCGGTAAACTTATAAGAAAAGCCTTTGTGCCGTCAGAAAACAAGATATTTATAGACGCGGATTATTCCCAGATCGAATTGCGTGTAATGGCTCATCTTTCCAAGGACGAGGGTATGTGCAGAGCTTTCAGGGAAGGTATGGACATTCACACTCTTACGGCGTCTCAGGTCTTTAATGTGGATCCGGACGAGGTAACACCTCTTATGAGAAGAAACGCTAAGGCAGTTAATTTCGGCATCATTTACGGTATAAGTGCTTACGGACTAAGCCAGGACGTAAATATCGGAAGAAAAGAAGCTCAGGAATACATAGAAGAATATTTCCATAAGTTCCCCGGCGTAAAGGCCTTTATTGACAACTCGGTGGAACAGGCAAAGAAAAAAGGGTATTCCGAAACCATGTATAAAAGAAAAAGGCCCATTCCGGAGCTTTCTTCCTCTAATTTTGCCCTGAGGCAGTTCGGGGAAAGGGTGGCCATGAACGCGCCGATCCAGGGCACGGCAGCCGATATAATAAAGATCGCCATGATAAATGTTTATAAGAGGCTGAACAAAGAGAGCAGTCTTTCCAGACTTATACTTCAGGTACATGATGAGCTTCTTATAGAGGCAGATATTTCAGAAGCTGATAAAATCGAAGCTCTTTTAAAAGAAGAAATGGAAAGGGCTGCCGATCTTATTATCCCGCTGAAGGTTGATATTTCAAGAGGCAGTAACTGGTATGATGCAAAATAATATTCTGGGCATAACGGGAGAAGCCGGCTCCGGTAAATCTCTGGCGCTTTCCATAATGGAAAGGGAATTTTCCGCATACTTGATTATTGCGGACAGGATACCCCATAAGCTTTACAGCAAAGGGGAAGATGTTTATTACAAAGTAGTGGAGAATTTCGGAAAAGAGATACTTACAGAAGAGGGAGAGATCGACAGAAATGTTCTCTCAGCCATTGTATATAACGACAAAGAAAGATTAGATCTTCTTAATTCGATCGTTCATCCGGAAGTTAAGAAGGAGATATTGGGATCCATAAAGCTTTTAAGAGAAGAAGAGCCTGAGAAGCTTGTGGTAATAGAAGCAGCTCTTCTTTTGGAGGGCGGTTATAAAGAGATATGCGATGAGATCTGGTATATAAAAACGGATGAGCATATACGACGAGAGCGGCTTAAGACCAAAAGAGGCTATTCGGATGAGAAGATCGATAACATCATAAATAATCAGCTTAAAACAAGGGAATTTGAGGCAATGTGTGACAGGACCGTTCTTAATAACGGTTCTTTAAAAGAACTTAAGGATAATCTGATAAAGGCTTACGGCATTTATCAAAGAAGAGGTGAAGGATGGAATTCGGCTCAATAGCCAGCGGAAGCAGCGGAAACTGCTTATATATAAAAACCGTAAAAGGTACTTATCTTGTTGATGCAGGGATCAGCTGTAAAAGGATAGTGGAGGGAATAACGGGCTTCGGCACATATCCGGAGGATATTAAGGGAATATTTATCACTCACGAACATACAGATCATATAAACGGACTTGCGGTATTTCTAAGGAAATATGATGTAAAGCTTTTTGCCACTGAAGGTACGGCGGACGAGATCTTAAGGCATGGAGGAGATAAAGGTATACCTACCCACAATATATATATTATCGAACCTGACAGGGAATTCTTTGTTGAGGACCTTACAGTAAGACCTTTTTCTGTATCCCATGATGCCAAGAATCCGGTGGGATATACGTTTGAACAACAGGGGAAAAAGCTGGGCATTGCTACGGATCTCGGAGTATTTGACGACTATGTTGTGGATGCACTTAAAGGCTCCGACCTTCTTTATGTGGAAGCAAATCACGACCTTAACATGCTGCAGGTCGGCCCTTATCCGTACCATTTAAAGCGGCGTATTGCAGGAACAAGAGGCCATTTATCCAACGAATCCTCTGCAAAGCTTATAAAAGAGGCACGAGGAGAAGAACTTAAGCATGTAATTCTTGGACACTTAAGCAAAGAAAACAACTTTCCTGACCTGGCTTTAAGCTCGGTGACCTGCGACCTTAAGATGCTCATGGGTACGGAAGAACTGCCGTTTTCTGTAGAAATAGCACCAAGAGACCATATGTCAAAACTATATAATATTTGATTATGAACAAAACAGCTCTCAGCCACAGGATATTGATGGAGGTGGAAAAGCCTTCCAGATATCTCGGAAACGAAATAAATTCAATACATAAAAGCCCGGGTGAATATGAGATCAGATTTGCCATGTGCTTTCCGGACGTTTACGAAATAGGAATGTCGCATTTAGGTCTGCAGATCATTTACCATATGCTCAATATGAGAAAGGACACTTTTTGTGAAAGAGTCTTTTCTCCGTGGACGGATCTTATACCGATAATGAGATCCGAAGGCATAGGATTATTTGGGCTCGAGTCACAAGAACCTATCAAAAATTTCGATTTTTTGGGAATCACTATTCAATATGAGATGTGTTATACCAATATTTTGGGAATTCTTGATCTGTCCGGTATACCCATATACGGAAAGGACAGAGGGGAAGATGATCCTATCGTTATAGGCGGAGGACCCTGCATTTACAATCCCGAGCCTCTGGCAGATTTCTTTGATCTCTTTTACATAGGAGAGGGAGAGGTCTGTTATGATGCCCTTCTCGATCTTTATAAGACCTGTAAAAGCCGCAATGAGTTTCTTAAAAAAGCAGCTTTCATAGAAGGCATATATGTGCCTTCTCTTTACGATGTTTCGTATAATGATGACGGAACGATAGAAGATTTCGGACCGACAGATGAAGGATGTGCACCTGACAGGATCAAACGGGTTATAGTAAAAGATCTTGACGGCGTGCCCTATCCTGATAAGCCCATCATCCCTTTTACAAAAACAATACAGGACAGACTTGTTCTGGAGATACAAAGAGGATGCATAAGAGGCTGCAGATTCTGTCAGGCGGGGATGGTATACAGACCCATCCGAAGGAGAAGTCCGGAAAAACTTAAAGATCTTGTGGATAAGATGATCAAGGAAACGGGATATGAAGAAATAACCTTAAGTTCCTTAAGCTCATCTGATTATCCGTGGCTCAGTGAACTTATAGAACATCTAACTGTGACACATAAAAAGGATATGCTTAATATATCTCTGCCATCACTCAGGATAGATTCCTTTTCACTGGATATCATGGAAAGGATCCAGGACATCAGGAAGGTAAGCCTTACTTTCGCGCCTGAGGCGGGGAGCCAAAGACTGAGAGATGTTATAAATAAGGGACTTACTAAAGAGGAGATCCTGGCAGGAGCCGGTGAGGCCTTTAAGGGAGGATGGTCCCGGGTAAAGCTGTACTTTATGTTCGGACTTCCTACGGAAGAGGATGATGATGTGAAAGCAATATCTGAGCTATGCAATGATATCGCAGAAGAGTTTTACAGTATCCCCAAGGATCAGAGGCCTGCCCCGGGCAGAGTTGATATTGTGTGTTCCACATCATTTTTCGTGCCGAAACCTTTTACACCGTTTCAATGGGCAAGGCAGAACGGTTCAGAGGAATTCCTTACAAAGCAGCATATACTAAACAAAGAAATAAAGACTTCAAGGAACCATAAAAGTATTAAATACAACTGGCATGACAGCGACACAACATATATGGAGGGGATATTCGCAAGAGGAGACAGACGGTTATCGGCTGTAATAGAAAGAGCTTATAAAAAAGGCTGTATATACGATGCCTGGAGCGATATGTTCAGATTTGACCTCTGGATGGAAGCATTTGAGGAAGAAGGTATAGATCCGTCATTTTATCTTCGCGAAAGAAGCTATGATGAGATACTTCCCTGGGATCATATCGATGTGGGAGTAACAAAGGAATTCCTCAGAAGAGAAGCTGAAAATGCACTGAAAGGAAAAGTTACAGAAAACTGCAGCGAATCATGCAGCGGATGCGGCTGCACTGCATACGGATGCGGTATCTGCATAGAAGAGAGAACATGAAATACAGGATCAAATTCTCAAAAACAGGGGATACCTGTTATATTGGACATCTTGATATGATGCGGTATTTTCAGAAAGCCGTAAAAAGAGCCGGCCTTGATGTCAGGTATTCGGAAGGATTTAATCCTCATCAGCTTATGTCCTTTGCTCTGCCTCTTGGCATCGGTGTTGAAAGCACCGGTGAATATATGGATCTTACTTTAAATGCTTCAGCCGGCGAAAAAGAGACTATGGACGCGCTTAATGATGTCATGGCTAAGGGAATAGAGATCCTTGAGATAAGGGAGCTCCCCGATGATAAAAAAAGGACAAATTCCATGGCGCTTGTGGCAGCTGCTTCCTACAGGATAGGTATATCAGATGAAAGCTCCGAGGATGTTTTTAAGATAGTCGATTCCTTTAAGAATTCCGAACGGATCTTAATGGAGAAGGAAACGAAAAAAGGTACCAAAACAGTTGATCTTAAAGAGTCGGTATACGATCTTACCGAAAAAAACGGTGAATTGCTTATAACTCTTTCTGCAGGCTCTGTTTTAAACCTTAAGCCTGAGGAAGTTATATCATTTCTTGCAGGCAGGGACCTTAACAGGATTAACATGAGGATAATAAGGACCGAAATGTTCGGTATTCTTGATGGACAGCTTGTTCCACTTATAGATATGGATAAATAAATGAGTGATAAATACAGGATCGTTATAACAGAATACAAGGACAGGCTTGTTACCCTTCTTTACGAAAACGACAGGATACTTAATGTATTTGCGGAAGAGAATGTCCCTTATTATGTTGGTGATATATTTATGGGCAAGGTCATACGGCTCGACAAGGGTTCGTCAGGAGCATTCATAGAAATATCACCGGGCTATTACGGATATCTCAATTTAAGGGACAATAATCTGGAAGGGAGACTAAAACCGGAGGATATAATTCCCGTTCAGATCAATAATGATGCCATAAAGACAAAGAAAGCAGGCCTTACCACAGAGTTTCTTATTGACGGAAAATATCTGCTTTTGTCGCCCTCGAAGGAAGTAATAGGTATATCATCAAAGATCAAAAATAAAGCCGAGCGTCAAAGGCTTAGGGATATATTCCAGGACACGGAGCTTGACGGATACGGATTCGTCATACGAACGATGGCAAAGGACGCCTCCGAAGATGATATAAGAAAAGAGGCAGAGGAGCTTGATAAGACCTGGAAGGAATTAAGGCAAAGGATACGTATCGCTCCTGTTTATACAAGAGTTTATTCAGGTAAACGGGAGTATGAGAAACTGCTCTTATTATACGAAGATAAAGAGCTTCAGATAATTACGGACAATAAGAAAATATATGAGGAGATAAGTGCTTTAAAGCATTCTGAAAACATCATAACCAAATATTATGATGATGTTGTGCCCCTTAAGAACCTGCTTAATCTTGATACTCTTTTTTCAAGATTCACTAAAAAGATAGTGTGGCTGAGATCAGGCGGTTTTATAGTTATTGAGCCCACAGAGGCTCTCGTATCCATAGATGTTAACAGCGGTAAAGCCGACATATCCCCAAAAAGCAAGAATAAGGATATGATAAATGAGGAAGCTGCTCTGGAGATAATGAACCAGATACGTTTCAGGAACCTGTCAGGTATTATAATCGTAGATTTTATAGACCTTGTGGAACCCGAAGAACAGGAAAGGATCGTTGACATCATGAAGAAAGAAGCTCTCAGAGACAGTATGAGAGTAGATTTTCAAGGATTTTCACAGGTCAATCTTTTAGCTATCACAAGACAGAAGAGGAGAGCACCTCTGCATGAGGTGTTTAAAGAAGAAAATGAAGCTGCCAAGATATAAGGATCTTGTTGTAAAAAATCTTGATTCAGGATCGATTGAAAAGCAGGGTAAGCTGAACCATATTCTGCCGTTTTTGCTCGGATTCCTATATATAAGAGGATTGCTAAAAGCTTTTAATAAGGACAGGAAAGTGCTTGTAAAGCTGGTGCTTTACCCTCTTGCAGTGCTTATTACATCTTCTGTCCTTAAGGGGCTTATAGGGCGTAAGAGACCTTTTGAGAAATATGATGAACTTAAAGATCATAAGGCATCATCCTTAAAGGGTATAAGATATGACAAAGAGAGAGACCCCGGAATGCCTTCAAGACACACGGCATGTGCTCTTGCCATATTTCTGGCACTTTCAGCAGTGAGCATACCCTTATCCGTATGCTCATTCATCCTGGCAATATTTACTGCAGTCATTCGTATGGCAACCGGACTTCATTATGTAACAGACATATTGGCAGGCTGGGCATTGGCGGCATTTATGTATCTTATTTTTTGAGAGCATGTCTTAAGTATTTTATTGACATTTAATGCCTGCTTTGTTATTATAATGCAGTATGTGCCGCATGGTGGGGTTTAAGTCTCAGGTTTGAGCACCGTAATCAGCGAGTAAAGTAAATAGGAGGTACCAGATGTACGCTATAATCGCAACAGGCGGAAAGCAGTATAAAGTTTCCGAGGGCGACATTTTAAGAGTAGAAAAGCTCAATGTTGCAGAAGGAGATAATGTTGTTTTCGATCAGGTCCTGGTAATAGGCGGAGACGAAGTAAAAGTAGGAGATCCTACAGTTAACGGTGCTACTGTTTCAGCCACATCCATGGGTGATGTTAAGGCTAAAAAAGTCATTGTTTACAAGTACAAAAGAAAATCCGGCTATCATAAAAAGCACGGTCACAGACAGCAGTATACAACCGTCAAGATCGACAAGATAAATCTTTGATCATGATAAATATCGAGATTTACAAAGACGAAAGAGGTATTCTTAAGGGTTTCCGTACATCCGGCCACAGCGAATACGCTGAAGAAGGGCATGATATCATCTGTAGCGCTGTATCTGCATTAGAGATAACGATCGCCAACGGCATCATTACTTATACGGAAGACGGAAAAAATACAGACATTTCCATGATGGAAGATGAGGGTATATTCGAGCTTTATTTCAGGTCTGCTCCCTCAAGGGAAGCGGAGATCTTGTTAAATACCCTTATATCAGGCTTCGAATCCATGGAAAGAGAATATCCTTCAAATGTTAAATTGGATTATAAGGAGGTAAGATCATGTTAAGAATGAACCTTCAGCTTCACGCTCATAAAAAAGGTGTCGGCTCTACAAAGAACGGCAGAGATTCTCATTCAAAGCGTCTCGGTGCCAAGAGAGCGGACGGGCAGTTTGCTAAGGCAGGCAATATACTTTACAGACAAAGAGGAACAAAGATCCATCCCGGACTTAATGTAGGCAGGGGCGGAGATGATACACTTTTTGCAACAGTAGACGGTGTTGTCAGATTTGAAAGATTAGGAAGAGACAGAAAGCAGGTTTCTGTTTATCCTGTTGAAGAATGATTTTACAAACGGCCTCATAAAGAGGTCGTTTTGTTTTTGATTCGTAACGTATATCATCAGAGGGAATAGTATATGTTTTCTGATTATGCTAAAATCCACATAAGATCAGGCAAGGGCGGAGACGGACATGTAAGCTTCAGAAGAGAGCTCTATATACCTGCCGGAGGACCTGACGGCGGAGACGGAGGTAAAGGCGGAGATGTCATCTTTCAGGTGGATAACGGCCTGAATACCCTTTATGAGTTCAGACATAAAAGGAATTTCTCCGCAGGAAACGGACAGCCGGGAGGCAAAAGGAAATGCCACGGGAAAGACGGAGAAGACCTGATAATCAAGGTGCCCCAGGGAACCGTTATCAGGGAGGAGTCCTCAGGTCTTGTCATTGCAGATATGAACAGCCCGGATCAGCGCACGATCATCCTTAAAGGAGGGAGAGGCGGCAAAGGGAATATGCATTACGCTACGCCCACCATGCAGGCCCCCAAGTACGCACAGCCGGGACAGCAGGCTATGGAGCTTGATGTAATACTGGAGCTTAAATGTATAGCTGATGTGGGCCTTGCAGGCTTCCCCAATGTGGGAAAATCGACGCTTTTATCCGTTGTTTCAAATGCCCGCCCCAAAATAGCAAATTATCATTTTACTACTCTGGAGCCTAATCTGGGTGTGGTGGATATGTTTGACGGTAAAGGCTTTGTTATGGCCGATATCCCGGGTCTTATCGAAGGAGCATCCGAAGGGCAGGGGCTCGGTCTTAAGTTTCTTCGTCACATAGAGAGGACAAGACTGATACTGCATGTTATAGATATATCCGGATCTGAAGGAAGGGATCCCCTATCGGATATAAAAACCATAAATCGGGAATTGCGGGAATATTCACAGGTCCTTTCAGAGCTTCCTCAGATAATAGCGGCCAATAAATGTGATATCATATCAGACGATGAAATAAACGACATATTAAAGAGAATAAAGGCAGAGTTTCCTGATACTCCTGTATATCCCATTTCGGCTGCAACAAGACAGGGAGTTGACGAACTCCTTAATGCTGTATTTAAAAAGCTTTCTGAGATCGGCAAGGATCCGGTGGAATTCGAAGCAGAATTCGTTCCCAGCCGCAGCGAGGAAAACGCTCCGATCAATGTTTATTATGACGAAGAAAATGACATTTATATGATCGAAGGACCCAGAGTGGAAAGGATGCTTGGATATACGAATCTGGATAATGAAAAGGGCTTCGAATTCTTCCAGAATTTCATGAGGGAAAACAGTATTATAGACAGGCTTCGGGAACTTGGTATTTCTGAAGGCGATACCGTTGGGATCTACAATCACAGATTTGAATTTTATGATGAATAAGGGTAATTCTTATGATAAAAAACAGTAAGCAAAGAGCATATCTCAATTCACTGAGTGTAAATATTCCATCATCCATGCAGATAGGAAAAGCAACACTTACACCGGAGATCATTCAGTCCATATCGGATCTATTTAATACAAGGGAGCTTGTAAAGCTGACTGTACTTAAGAACTGCGAGA
>CADBUJ010000042.1 GCA_902797845.1 uncultured Eubacteriales bacterium
AGACAGAAGTTCATCCCATGGAGCTGCAGAAGCTTCTGGCAAAGATAGAAGGAAGTGCCGAGGAGGCTATGATTTCAAGGCTTGTGCTCAGATCAATGAAACAGGCAAGATATACAACGGCTAATCTGGGACATTTTGCCCTTGCGGTCAAATATTACTGTCACTTCACATCTCCGATCAGAAGGTATCCGGATCTTCAGATACACAGGATAATAGGCGAATGTATTTCCGGAGAGATGGATGAAGGAAGGATAAAGCATTTCAGAAGGATCCTGGACAGCGTGGCCGATAACTCAAGTGCGACCGAAAGGCGGTCTGTGGATTGCGAACGTGAAGTGGATAAGATGAAAAAGTGCCAGTATATGGCGGATCATATAGGAGAGATATACGAAGGAATCATATCCGGCGTTACAAATTACGGCTTTTTTGTCGAATTGGAAAATACCTGCGAAGGGCTGGTATCTCTTTCTGACCTTACGGAATTCTTCGAATATGATGAAGCAGGCATGAGGATGGTCTCCAAAGATTCCGGTAAAATATATTCCCTTGGTGATAAGATCACTATAAAGGTGGTCAATGCGGACATCAGCACTTATAATGTGGATTTTATCCCTGTTGAAGAGGAGCAAGTGGATGGCGGAGAAGAAGCAGAAGCTTATAGCGAATAATAAAAAAGCTTATCATGATTATTTTATTGAGAAGACTTATGAGGCAGGCATCGTACTTGCAGGAACGGAAGTTAAATCCTTACGAGACGGGAAGTGCAGCATTAAGGAATCTTATATTAAAGAAAAGAACGGAGAGCTGTTCATATATCAGATGCATATAAGTCCTTACGAAAAGGGGAATATTTTCAATAAGGACCCTTTGCGCGACAGAAAGCTTTTGCTTCACAAGTCTGAGATAATAAGGCTTACCGGAGATTCCGCCCTTAAGGGATACACCATCATGCCCTTAAAGGTGTATTTTTCAGGAGGAAAAGTCAAACTTGAGATAGGTCTTGCCAGAGGAAAGAAACTTTATGACAAAAGAGATGCCTTGGCGAAAAAGGATCAGAAGAGAGAAGCTGAAAGAGAATATAAAAAGGAGCAGCTGGATTTTTAAATGGCCCTTTATTACAAAAACATATATAAAGCCACATTTAAAGAAAGGCCCAATCGATTTATTGCAAATGTATTGCTTAATGGCAAAGCTGAAACTGTCCATGTAAAAAATACAGGCAGATGTCGGGAACTGCTGGTGGAAGATGCGGAAGTTTTTTTGGAAAAATCCGATAATCCGGCGCGCAAGACAGGATACGACCTTATAGCAGTAAAAAAGAACGGAAGGCTTATAAATATGGACTCCCAGATACCGAATGCCGCTGCTTATGAATTTGTCAAAAACGGCGGACTTGGGATAGATTTTTCTTTCCTTAAAAGAGAAGTTAAAAGAAAGGATTCCAGATTCGATATTTACGGAAAGGATCAGGAAGACAGGGAGTACTACATAGAGGTAAAGGGAGTCACCCTGGAACGTGATGATTATGCATATTTTCCGGATGCACCCACTGAAAGAGGGAGAAAGCATATCTATGGGCTTATAGATGCCGTAGAAGAAGGGGCAGTAGGAATACTTCTCTTTATTATTCAGATGGATGGGATAAAAGGGTTTTACCCGAATGAAGAGACCGATCCCGCTTTTTCCGAAGCTTTAAAAAGAGCAAAAAAAGCGGGAGTGATGATCAAAGCCTTTGACTGTGACATCACTCCCCAAAGCATAAATGTCAAAAATGAGGTTCCTGTGATTATCTGAGCACTGCTTCGTGATCACAGGGCCTTGTCATTTATACCGTCAAGATATTCGGATACATCTTTTACTATATCTTTTATGCTTCCGTCGTTGAAAGGAAGAGAAAGATTTCCCGCTTCCAAAAGACCGGCAAAGCTCTTTGTGCCTCCGAGAGATACAAGATTCACGTAATCTCTCCAGGCAGTTTCGTCTTTATTGTAATTCCTTACCCAGAACTGAAGTGCACATACCTGTGCAAGGGTGTAATCGATATAGTAGAAGGGCATACCGAAAACATGTCCCTGTCTGTACCACCACGTACCTTTTTCAAGGAAAGGTGATTCTGAATAGTCTATGGCAGGAAGGTACATTTTTTCAAGTTTTCTGAAGCATGCTTTTCTTTCTTCACTTGTCATTTCAGGGTGGGCATATACTTCATGCTGGAAATGGTCGATAAGTATGCCATACGGAAGGAACTTAACAGCTGAGCTTAAATGATGGTATTTATATTTGTCTGTATCTTCCCTGAAGAACAGCTCCATCCACGGCCACGCATTAAATTCCATGCTCATACTTGCTATTTCGGCGGATTCCATTGTAGGCCACTGAAGATCTGTTATCTCTATATCTTTTGACATGTAATACTGGAAGGCATGGCCTGCTTCATGAGTGAGAACATCCACATCTGCACTCGTACCGTTAAAATTGGCGAAAATAAAGGGAACTTTATATTGGGGGATGGATGTGCAGTATCCGCCCATCTGCTTACCGTCTCTGCTCTTAAGATCAAAGAGCTCGCCGTTAACCATTACATCAATAAATTCTCCTGTTTCAGGGGACATTTCGTGGTACATTTTTTCTGCGGCCCTTATAAGGTCATCGTATTCCCCTTTGGGAGTAGGATTCCCGTCTTTAAAATCCATGTTCTTATCGTAATAAGTAATTGACGGGATACCAAGTCTTTCTGCCTGTCTTTTGTAAAGTTCAACTGTGTAGGGGACCAGATCTTTAAGTATCTGTTCTCTGTAGCCGGCAACCATCTCGGCATCATAATCGAGTCTCTGCATGCGAAGATAGCCAAGCTCCGTATAGGTGCTGTATCCAAGCTCCTTTGCTATCCTTGTTCTGAGCTTTACAAGTTCATCATAAATATTATCAAATTCTTTTTCGTGCTCTTCGTAGAATTTAAGGACTGCATCTGATGCGCCCTTTCTTATATCCCGGTCAAGGCTTTCAGTCAAAGGAGATATGGTTGAAAGATTATATGTTTCTCCGTTAAAGCTTATCTCTGCACCGGCTTTAAGCTTCTCATATTTGCTGGTGAGCCTGTTTTCCTCCTGGAAGAGAGGTACGGCCTTTTCGTCAAAAGATTTGTCGAAGCATTCCAGTAACTGGAAGTATACTTTCGGAATGCTGTCATAAAGATCCTCTTTAAAGGGGCATTTAAGGCAGATCTTGGAAATCTTTGAAGTAAAGACGTTATAAAGCGGATAATGCTCATCCCAATAGTCATTTTCCTTGTCGTAAAATTCATCCTTGGTATTGATGGAATGGCGGATGGAAGCAATAGTGGATTCAGTTGAAATTACTTTATCCAGCTCCTGTATCTTTCGAAATACTTCCACAAAGGAATCGGGATCCTGACATTTTTCCAGATTGTCTATCAGAGTTTCATATATGACTTTATACTCTTCGTAATCAGGACGTTCGTATTTAAATTCGCTGAACTTCATGTGATACCTCCGTTAATGATTATATATGTAACTATTTTATCAGAATACGTAATTATTTTCACTTATTGCCTGATGATGATAAAGATGCTCTGAGACAGTGAGCAAAGCCCCTGATTTATTGAAATGATCGCTGTAATCATATATAATACGTATATCAGGGGCTGTACCGGTTTCGACGGGACAGAAGAAGTATGATAAGCCATTCGCAGACTGTGACTGCGTCACAAAAACAGACCTTAAATATAAAAGCAGACAATAGAGTCGCTTTAGCAGCGTAAGCTGTTTGTCACCCGAGAGTCGCTCATTGCTTTCGCAAGTGGCATCATAAAAGATGAGGAACTTTGCCGTAAAAGCTTTGATACGGTAAAAGAAAATATGAAGCTACCCCTTTAGGGGGTGTGCCGTCCCACAACTTAAAGGGGGAATTTAAATGAACGGCTGTAATGGGAGAAAGTCATACGGGCACTATTTCGGACAGGGGTTCGACTCCCCTCAGCTCCATTAAGAAGAACGCCGTGCCAAGTGCATGGCGTTCTTCTTGATATAAAGGGAGTCGAACGCCGAGGCCGAGGAGCGAAGCTCCGAGAGAAAGTGCCGGTGGCACTTTCGAGCCGAAGGCCGGCGTGAAAGGCGGCAAAGCCGCCGGCGCGACTCCCCCCAGGTCCATCATTATCAGGGGGGGTCAAAATCTTTGATCTGTGGTATCATATATCAAAAGCAGATTAAAACAGAACAAAGCGATTTGCTTTTGGTTACAACTGATTGTGGGGGGCTTGGATATGAGGACAGGAAAGAACAGTAGGAAAATGGCAAGAAACAGTAGAGGTAGGGTCGCAACTATCCTACTGTCATTTTTATTTATGCTCGGATCAGTGATTCCGATGGCGCATCCGTACGGGAACATTGTATATGCAGCAGCGCAGGTAACTACTTGGGATGGATTGCAATCTGCTGTTCAATATGCTGTTGAGCATGGAGACTACGATAATAATGTCATTGAAATAGCAGGTGACTTTCCCTATGACGGAAAGAGCATAGAGATCCCTGAAGGTGCGGATATCATATTGACAGGAAGTGGAACGATTTATTCCAGTCAACAGGCTACATACGATTCCATGTTCAAGGTCAAATCCGGCGGGAAACTGACCATTGAGTCTGGCGTCACCCTGTCAGGAAAAATGGGAGACCAGGGCCAGACCTGCCCCGATGGCAAAGAGGGTCGGCCGACCTATACCAAAGACAACTTCACTGGGGATCTTAACGACCCCGATAACCCCACAGATTATGAGCCCAAAGGATTCTTTATCCAGGTTGAGTCCGGTGGTAAAGCGACGTTGAAGGGGACGGTCTCCGACTTCATCACATCCAGAGACAAGGACAAAACCCCGAGATATGTGGCGCCCATAGTTGCCAATGGAGACAATGCTGTCTTCGATCTTGAGGGCGGGACCATCAGGAACAATCTGGTTGGCTATATTGTTGACGATTCACAAGCAAATAAAGATGCGCAGTCAATAAAGCAGTATGTGAAAGGAGCGGGTCCTAACGTCCCGCGCGTTCCGCAAGCGTCGGTTCAGAAAGAAAATAAAGACTCTTTCGACCGCCCGCGGAACAAAGATGCCGGGATCGACGGAGGACTGCCGGGAACAGGAATTACCGCTACTGCAGGTGCCGTTATTTACAAGGGCGGAGCCCAGGGGACGATCACAAGCGGGACGATCACCAATAACCGTGGAGACACAGGCGGGATCATGGTGTCCGGCGAAGGAACAACAGTTAATATGAAAGGCGGCGTTATATCCAAAAACGTTGGCGTTCAGTTTGGTGGAGGCTCCACAGCAGAGCAGGGCGGAACCATCGAAATGACGGACGGAAAGATGGAAAAGAACGTTGCCTGGTTTGGCGGCGGCGCAGTATATGCGACAGAAAATGGTGTCGCCTGGCTCCTTGGCCTTATGAACGGGAACGACGGCCTGCATCCACAGTTCGATGATCGTCTGGACGGACGATTTTTGATGAACGGTGGATCCCTGAATAATAATACAGCTCTGACCAGGGGAGGTGCCATTCTCGCTGACTCCGATGCCGTGGATGTCAAGAAGGGTGCGCTCAAAGACAATATGTCCCGCATGCTCGGCGGTGCGGTATATGTAATGGGAGACCATCCTAAGTACACATATACCATGTATCTGACCGGTTTATATGTACATCACAATGTTGCGGTCTCAGGTCTTGAAAAGGCAAGAGAGAGCGCGGCAAACGGTCCTTACAGCATGTACAACAAGACGCAACTTGATAACTTTAACAGCAGTCTACAGCGGACGTTGACGGCACCTTCGGCATGCGGAGATGTGCCCGATGATATTTTGGGAGACGTATTTACCACCCCCAACAGTGACGATATGAACGACGGCTGGGGCACCCACGGAACAGGCGGAGGCGTGTGGCTTTGTGCCTACGGAACCACATATTTCAATGCAGGAGCCACATCTCAGGTGGTCATAGCAAAGAACTATGCAACGGGTGCAGTGCCGCTTAATGAATATAATTATCCGAGATGGATAAATAATTCATCAGACGGAAAAACTATTCGTGAAGATATTGCATATAATACTGCATCGTCGAAAGCGACAGGCACGGGAAGGACCGGCGGTAACGACCTTCATGCGGATACCGGATCTTCGGGCTCTGTTATCATTAAAAATGAAAGTGGTTATCCCGGCTGGATAGATGAAAACGCAAGCACATCAGAAGAGGTGCGATATGATCTGCCCGTATCCGAAGGCCGTGTAAACATCGTGAACAACGGAGAGGCACAAGAGATGCTGCCTCCAGAGAATGTACAGGTAGAGGTGTCCGGGAACGTATCCAGACGCGGCGGCGGTCTGGCTGCTAACGGAACTTTCATGCTTGGCATGCGGGACGATCAGGCAAATGTGGAATCTGCCGTGGATCTTAAGAAAGTATGGCACGCAACAGCAGAAAGGAAGCCTGTCTCCATTCGCGTAAGCGCAGTGCAGGGCACTAATACAGCTGTTATAGCTGACGTTCCTTTGGACGGTGAGGCCAATGCGCCCATATCCGAATATGATGCGGTCGAAGAACTTGCCCCCACAGGAAGTGCATGGAACGGGCGATTCAAACTGCCCATAGAGCTGAACGGCACAGAGGGCAAGATCAAAGTGTTTACGCTTGTTCTGAAAGAGGACTATCGAAAAGACGGAGATACCGACGGGATCATCGACCCGACCACGCTGCAAGGAAGAACCAAGCTTGCAGAAGCCATCAAGAGTATAAAGGAACAGCATAAAGATCCGATCAGCGGAGAGGTTGATGAAGAAGCGATCGTAGAGATCAATAAGGCTATCAGCATCAAGTTTAGTGATAATCTCAAACTCAGTTGCAAAGAGTATGAGATGGTATACGATGATGTTTCCGAAAAGTGGACAATAAAGACCGAGGGAGGACAGCCTGTCGAGTCATCATCATACACCTTCACAAGTAAGGATGTGGATCTGAGCGAAGCGAGCTTTGATCTTCAGAGCACATCGTTCTACGGTGAAGAGTATAACCAACAGACCGGGCAGATGGAACCGGTGGAGATATATCAGGTGCATGTATTCGGTATTGAGCTCGCACTGGACGCCCAAAACGACAACAATCCGATCACCGAGAAATACGTAAACAAAGAGGTCCATTCGGATATCGTCAACTTCGATCAGGACTTTGAATACGACATCATGGCATATGTGCCGCTGACGGCCGAGGAGTTCACCATTTCGGATACGCTGGTGGATGGTCTTGAATTTGCCGGCCCAGGAGGCAACAAAAATAATGATCCTGAACAGGTCGTGCGCTCTATTGCAGTAAAAACTCTGAACAATCACGAACCGGGTGAGGAAGGAACCGTAAGCGGACCGGGAGAGCCGGACAGAAACGGAAATCCCATGAACCTTAAACCGGGCCAGTCCCCTGTGCTCCCGGGCGGAAAAACTATAAACGTAAACACACAGCTTGATATTTCCGGCAAAACCCTCACCGTAACCGTACCGGCGGGAGATACGCTTGATCTCTTGAAGGGCAAATGGATCCAGGTCACATTCGGTGCACGTATTGAAGATAAATACAGGAATATCGACGCGTTGAAAGCCCTCTCCGCTGGTGTAGACGGAAAGGACAAGAGCTGGGAAGGAACCAGTACCGATAAGAAAGGCGATCCGGCATACGCGTATCTTGTAGCCAATGGCGACAAGGCGATCGTTGCTCCTATACTTGCAGAGGTAGGACCGGATCCTGTCATATGGGCCGTTGAAGCACCGAGCAGGCTTTTTGCACGTACTGCGAAGGGTGATTACTATGCAACACCGATGAATGATAAGAGTGGAAACACATGGACGCGTCTTGACAAAGATCTGGATGACGGCGATGAAAGCGGATATGGAAAGCCCGTATGGATCAATGCAGATAACAGATATTACGGACGCGCTCCCCATGTATCAAATACCAGGAGACAGTTAGGACTGGAAGATTCCGAGCTTAATAGTCTCAAGGGGATGCCGCTTATGGTAGGCTCAAAAGTAACAAAAGCGGCAGAGGGTGCTACGAGATACTTTGCAGAAGTCACGGATGCTGAAAGTGGAGTGCACATCTGGGCTACTGATAAAGGAGAGCTGGACAGCCTGACATGGCATGAAGTCAAGGATACATTAAGTGACGAATATATCCAGGCGCAGGGTCGTCTCTCAAATGACCGCTACACGATCCGCATGCTCGATCTTACAAGCGATACGATTACTCTGGACCCGAATTCCGAGACAGGGAAAAACTGGCCTGTGATATCCAAAGAAGAGCATGAGGGTATGGCCAATCAGGGAGTATATAGTGTTAAGTTTGGTAACAATGCTGACGCTAAGACATATAAGACCAACACAGTAACAGTCAAACCGGAGACCACAGAAATCCAGGTAGAAAAGCTCTGGGGTGCGGATGGAAAGGGAAACTGGCCGGAAGAAGTCCAATTGGTAGCATTCGATATCTATGCGATCCCGGGAAACGATGAGATCAAACCGGTCTATGTGGATGATGATAATAAGGTGGTCGGCGTTGCAGGGACGAAACCTGATGGATCAAAGCAGTGGACGATCACGCTGACCAGAGACGATCCGGCAACGACGGATAAGGACGAGTCCAAGGCGACGGTAACGGGTTTGCCCCGTCTGAAAGGGTATATTTATCTGGCAAGAGAGACGGAGATCACCGATACCGATGGGCGATCCTACGATCTGGTATACAGCGATCCCAAGATCAACGAAGGCGTTGTTTCCGATGTTACAACGATCGGAGATGCAGAAATATCCTCGTCCATGAAGTTCTCCTATGTGGGAGAGGGAGCGAAGTTCGAAAGTCTGCGTGACAGTAAGACCAAAAAAGTCGTGCGCGGAGCCATTGCAGATGACCGTCTGTGGGCCATGACACTCGATGGCAGTTATTTTGTGACAGCAGAAGGCGACACAGAAGGGAATAAAGACAGTACATGGACAGCGATCGATAAACCGACTTCCCAGAATCCGGATGATTATGTCATATATGACAGGGCAAGGGAACTTCTCGGAACGATCGACAGTGCATCCAATGCAGCCGAGGCATTCGACATCGAA
>CADBUJ010000043.1 GCA_902797845.1 uncultured Eubacteriales bacterium
AAAAAGAGCATAATTCTGAAAGACGATACCCATGCCTCTTTTATCACACCTGTAATTGGTGATGTCGACTCCATCCTTGATGATCCTTCCGGAATCCGGAGCCAAAAGACCGATTATGGTCCTCAAAAGAGTTGTCTTTCCACAGCCAGAAGGCCCGAGGATGGAGAGGAATTCTCCGTCCCGGACCTGAAAGCTGACTTCGTTTAAAACATCGTCTTCTTTATAATTCTTTGTTATCTTTTCTATTTCTAATTTGTTCTTTATGAGAACGTCCATTTGGCAAGCAGCCTTTCTTTCTCGGTTCTTGTATCATTCTTCATGTTACCGTAGTGGATGTTCGTAGGGTATCCTTCTATTTCAGGAGCGAAATCCTTAAAAATCTGATCGGGGAAGAAAAGCTCGTTGTCTGCCTTTACAAGGTCAACAGCGAGATAATCAAATACTTCGCGAACGATCTCTCTGTCAGCGCTTCCTTTAAGGATGGCATTTCCATACATGCTGAAGGGTGAACCTTCTTCAAAGAAAAGAATGGAGAGATCTACACCGTCGTTTATCTCTGTAACTGCCTGAGAGGTCATGCCAAGGCCGACAGCAACTTCTTCCTGTATAAGAGCATTTACAGGACCTGAGCCTGATGATGTGTACTGAAGGATGTTATCGGTAAGCTTTTCGAAGTAAGCAAAGGCTTCATCCTCGCCCCATTCGTTCGTCAGCTGACGAAGGAACATATAACCTGTACCTGAAGAAGCAGGGCTGGGCATGGAGATAAGGTTTTTGTAAACGGGGTCAAGAAGGTCTTCGTAGCTTTCGGGAACAGGAAGATTATTCTCTTCAATAACCTTGTTATTTATAATGATGCAGCCACCGTTTTTAACTTCGGGAGTATATTTGTGGCTTTCAGGAACGAGATCGTCAAGGAAGATCGAGAAATCAAATCCTTCAAGTTCTACGAGATTGTCGCTGCACATTTCAAGATAACCGTATTCTTCTGAAAGAATGATATCGCAGGAGCAGTTTTCTCCCTCTTCGATGACTTTGGCTGCGATCTCGCTGCTGCTCATGTACTCGAGTGTGATGTCGTAGTCGGGGAATTTTTCCTGAAGAGAGGTCAGATAAAACTCGTTTCTATAATCCTCTCCACTGGTCCATATTACTATGGAATTGTCAGCCTTCTTGCCGCATGCGGTAAGCATAGAACAGAGAAGAGCAAGCAACATAATGGTTGTTAAAGCTTTCTTAATCATTTTAGGTCTCCGTTTGGTTTTAATATTGTTTATACATCATAAGCCTTGTCTAAGGCCTTGAGCTCGTTGAATGTATCTATCTCAACTATGTCGGACTCTTTGCATTCTTTTACAGCGATCCTGTATTCGCTTTTGTAATCCGTATAAAGCTCACAGTCCCAGAAGCTTTCCCTGCCACCGGGCTTTTCATAGAACTCTTTAAGATGGCCGCAGTTTTTTTTGCCGTCCTCACCGCTGATGTAGGTTACGCCTATCTCCTGATAGCAGTTCATGCCGCCGACCTGTTGTGATGTGATGATTCCGCCATCTGTTTTAAAACACCAATCGTCTGTACGTTCTCTCCTTATTCCGAGAACTCCGGAGGAGAAATGGTATCTTGTTACCAAAAGGATTGCTGATAAGGATATCGGCCTCGCACACATATGCATTTTCGAAAAGGTGTCTTGCGGCGATAGCGGAAGAGATATTATTGGTTTCGTTGTATACGGGATTCTCTATGAACTTGATCATAGGATACTTATATAGCAGCTGATCATACTGTTATGAGAGATATCCTCGAACATTATATACCTCTTCAATGCTTACAGCAAGACATGCATCCAGAAGGTTATCGATATATCCTTACACCGTTAACTCTGACAATTATTTTTCGATGCAATGGTACAAAAAAATGAACATTAATAGATTTCTGCTGCTATAAGGTTTTATTCGGATTATTGAAAATCAATTCAGTGTGGTATATTGAACTAAAATGTTCAGATGAACAGAGAAGAATTGATCAAAGTGTCGGAGATGGCCCATGACGGAATGGCCAGAGCCATTTATCCTATCCATACCAATTGGGACGGTGATGTTATCTTTTCCATATCACCTCATGGCAAAAACCGGAAGAAACTGGCATTAAGCTCCTTTGACCTTGTAAATTATATCGGTATAGTGGCTGCCGATGCTATGGCTGAAGCAATAAACAACGGCGTAAAAAACGCTGAGAGTATACCGGATTATCCGGCATACAAGGATATCTTAAGCTGAATCATAATGATCAGATAAATCCCGAATATCAAACAGATCTGTAACAAGATTTCGATCATCATTAAAGAGGCGGTAAAAATGTTAAAGTTAAGGACCAGAAGAAAACAAATAGAACGGATAAAGGAATATGAAGTCATGCTTGACGAGGCTCTTGACCTTTTAAATAAAGGGAATAGGGATGAAAGGCTCGACGAACTTGCCGGAAGGCTTGAAGCCTACTACACAGGTCCACTGTGGATGAAGGATTATCGCGATGATGAAGCCGGCCTTCTTCCAAAGGATCTTAAAAAAGGCGTTTTGTCCGAGGACGGTATTTATGACCTTCTTACAGCATATGCCCGGCCGGATGAAGAAGATGTATAATAATTGAACATAAAACAGTTGATCTTTAATAAACCGATATTCGGTTGATACTTGTTATAACCAATAAACATTTTTTACGGAGTGATAATCATGAAAAAGAAAGTAGTCGCTGTAAATGCGGGGCCCAGAAAGGGATTTAATACGGATACGTTAATAAAGAAAGCATCAGAAGGAGCAATATCCTCCGGAGCGGAGATAGAGCATTTCGATCTTTTTAAACTGGTCAGATATACGGGATGTGTATCCTGTTTCGGATGTAAAACGGAACGTCATAAGGGAGAATGCATATGCCATGACGGTCTTAAGCCCGTACTTGATGCCATAAGAGAAGCAGACGGACTTATAATCGGATCACCTAATTATCTGTCAGAAATGACAGCATCATTCAGGGCATTATATGAAAGGCTTATTTTTCAGAACCTTACGTATAATGTACAAACACCATGCTGCAACGAGCATTTTATCCCCGT
>CADBUJ010000044.1 GCA_902797845.1 uncultured Eubacteriales bacterium
GGAAAATGTACCTCAGGATATAAAGGATACATTTGAAAGACTCGGAATACCGCAGGCGGAAAGAGAGTCACTTGCAGGTGTCGGTGCGCAGTACGATTCAGAAGTGGTTTATCACAACATGAGGGAAGAAGTGGCTGCCCTGGGCGTTGTCTATACTGACCTTGAATCAGCGCTTCACTCAGAATACGAGGGCATGATCAAAGATCATTTCATGAAGCTTTTGCCCCCACAGGATCATAAATTCATGGCCTTACACGGAGCTGTCTGGTCAGGAGGTTCCTTCGTTTATGTTCCTAAGGGGGTTCATCTTGATATCCCTCTGCAGTCATACTTCAGACTTAATGCCAAGGGCGCGGGACAATTTGAGCATACCCTTATAATCGTTGAGGATGATGCTTACCTTCACTTTATAGAGGGATGCTCCGCACCGAAGTATAATGTTGCAAACCTTCATGCCGGTGCAGTTGAATTATTCGTCGGGAATAACTCGACCCTGCGCTACTCCACCATAGAGAACTGGTCCAAAAATATGTACAACCTGAACACCAAAAGGGCCATCGTTCAAAAAGGCGGTAAGATCGAGTGGGTATCAGGATCATTCGGTTCCCATACATCATACCTCTATCCCATGTCCATCCTTCAGGGCGAGGGATCGAGCAGCGAATTTACAGGTGTCACCTTCGCGGGAAAGGGTCAGAATCTTGATACGGGATGCAAGGTTGTGCACAATGCACCTGATACCTCATCCTTCGTAAACACCAGATCCATTTCCAAAGACGGCGGTATCTCCACCTTCAGATCAGAGATAATCGTCAACAAAAATGCGGAAAACAGCAGATCTGCCGTGTCATGCCAATCTCTTATGGTGGATGACATATCAAGATCAGACACGATACCTGCTATGGACATTCGTACAGACAAGGCTGATATCGGCCACGAGGCAAAGATTGGAAGGATAAGCGACGATACGGTATTTTATCTCATGAGCAGAGGCCTCTCGGAAGAAGAGGCAAAGGCCATGATCGTATCTGGCTTTGCAGATAATGTATCAAAGGAGCTTCCGCTGGAATATGCAGTGGAAATGAACAACCTCATCCGTCTTGAGATGAAGGGTGCCATAGGTTAAGGAGGAGAAATGGAAACATTGAATCTTAATGTAAATCATCTCCCCGCTCCTACCTGGAACAGGTTGGAGATGAACCAGCTTAATATAGATTTTGATATTGATAAGGGATCAGATGCGGATTACGAGCTTACAGAGGCCTTCGGTCTTGATGTCAGCTGGCTTGATTCCCCTGAGATAAAGCCTGAAAAGACAGCTCTGGGAAAGGATATGGACGATCTTATAACAAGATCAGGCGTCAAAACTTTACAGATCACCTGCCCAAAGGATCTTAAAAAAGGATCACCTGCCCGTATCTCGTATATGTTCCCCGAAGAAAATACCGTTAATTCCCTTGAGATAAAGGTCGAAAACGGAAGCAGCCTTACTCTTATAGCAGATCTTTCATCGGCTGCAGGAGCAGGCAGTTCCGCCCTGCAGACAAGATATCTTGTGGAAGACGAGGCTGACCTTACTATCGTCCAGATCCAACGGACCGGAAAGGATTTCACCCTTCTTAACGATATAGGTGGAACAGTCTTAAGATCAGGCAGAGTACACCTTATAGAGATCATACTGGAAGGAAAACGTACGGTTCACGGCTTTAGGGCCGATCTTTCGGGAGACGGTTCCCGGATGGAAGCAGACCTCGGTTATCTGTCCCCTGAAGGATCTTTCCTGGATATGAATTATATTGCCGATCATACAGGTAAGGATACCTTATCAAGAATAAATGCCGGCGGAGTCCTTTATGAAGATGCATACAAGCTTTTCAGAGGCACCATAGATTTCCACAGGGGCTGCAGCGGAAGCAAGGGATCCGAAAACGAAGAAGTCCTTCTTATGGATGATGATGTTGTAAACAAGACCATCCCTCTTATCCTTTGCGACGAAGAGGATGTGGAAGGAGATCACGGAGCAACCATAGGACGGCTGGATCAGGATATATTGTTCTATCTGTCTTCAAGAGGCATACCGGACGAGGATATATATAAAATGATGGCCGCAGCCAAAATAGATGCTGTAGCAGCTCTGATCGAAGACAAAGAAACAAGAATGACCATAGAAAACTACCTTCACGGTAAGGAGTATTCAGATGAAGGCGACATATAACAGAGATGACGACAAAAAAATAAGACAGGATTTCCCGATCCTTACAGATGATGTGGCATATCTTGATAATGCCGCCACCACTCAGAAGCCCATACAGGTACTGGACAGCATGGCTGATTATTACAGCACATCGAATTCCAATCCCTTAAGAGGGCTCTATAAGCTCAGCGTTGATGCAACCTGCGCTTACGAGGATTCCAGGAAGGCAGTTGCCGGATTTATAAATGCACAGGACGCATCTTCCGTGATCTTTACAAGAAATGCATCGGAAAGCCTTAATCTCATCGCCTACAGCTACGGCATGAACTTTCTGTCAGAAGGGGACGAGATACTCATATCCATCATGGAGCATCATTCCAATCTTCTCCCCTGGCAGCAGGTTGCTGCAAGGGCCGGAGCTGTGCTTAAGTATGTGGAGCCGAACGAAGATTTTATAATAACCCCCGAACTGCTTAAGCAGAACATAACAGACAGGACAAAGATCGTTGCCATCACTCATGTCTCTAATGTCTTAGGCGTGGAAAACGATATAAGATCCTTTGCAAAGATCGCCCATGATGCCGGCGCACTGCTGGCTGTGGACGGTGCTCAGAGCGTGCCCCATATTCCTGTTGATGTTCAGGATCTGGATTGCGATTTCCTCAGCTTCTCCGGCCACAAGATGTACGCTCCCATGGGAATAGGAGTATTGTACGGCAAAACTGAGCTTCTTGATAAGATGCCTCCCTTCCTGTACGGAGGAGAAATGATAGAATCAGTCACAAGGTATGATGCAAAATATGCTCCCCTTCCCCATAAATTCGAGGCAGGTACCGTAAATGCAGGAGGTGCCGTAGGCCTTCATGCCGCCATAGATTACATAAAAGGTGTGGGGTTCGATCTTATAAGAGCAAGGGAGGATCACCTTACGGAGTTGGCATTTGAACTTCTTTCACAGATCCCGGGCATAAAGATCCTGGGGAACAAGGACCCTCTTATGCATCACGGCATAATCACATTTACGGTGGACGGAGTACATCCTCATGATGTGGCTACTGTAATGGATACCGACAATATCTGCGTTCGAGCCGGACATCACTGTGCTCAGCCCCTTATGAAATACCTTGGTGTCTTTTCAACCACAAGAGCCAGTATGGCCTTTTATAATACAGAGGAAGAAGTCAGAAAGCTGGCAGATGCTCTTTCAGTCATAAGGAGAAAGATGGGATATGAGTAATACTTTTTATAACGAGATAATCACCGAGCATAATATACGTCCCTATAATAAGCGGGAAATAAAGGATCCTGATATAACGCTTGAGGGCGTAAACCCCAGCTGCGGCGACGATATAATCGTAAATCTTAAACTGGATGAGAACGGAAATATCAGCGACGGCGCTTTTCAGGGAGACGGATGCGCTATCTCCCAGGCCTCAGCAGATATGATGATGGATCTTATAATTGGCAGATCCTCAGAAGATGCCTTAAGGCTTGCAGATATCTTTTTAAGGATGATCCAGGGCGAGGCATCCGAAGAAGAGATCGAGGAGCTTGAAGAGGCAGGTGTATTAAGAGATATATCCCATATGCCTTCAAGAGTTAAATGCGCCGTTCTCGGCTGGCATACAGTGCAGGAAATGTTAAAGGACTTCTGAAAAGAAGTCCTTTTTGTTTTTATTATTTAACTGTTATCACTTCCGTACCCCGGGATCTTTTTTTTGATTATATCCTTGGGACATCCCGAATCTGTTATCAGGGAAAAATGTCTGTCCATGGGACACAGATATACCATGGCCTTTTTACCTATCTTATCGTTATCGGCCAGTACCACCACATGCTTTGCAGATCTTATTATCGCGGAGTAAAGACCCGCAAGCTCTATGTTGTATGCATAAATATCACCTTTGTGCTACTTATATGGTGACATGTGGAAGAATAACCGCACGTATGCTATGATTCATTTTACGAGGTGACCCATGAGATTCTTATGGAAATATTTAAGCAAATTTAAAAAGGAAGTGGCTCTTGCTCCTGCTCTAAAAATGCTCGAAGCACTCTTCGATCTTTTTGTGCCTCTTTTAGTGGCAACCATCATAGACAATGGTATAGAAAAAAGCAATATGAGCTACGTGCTTAAAATGTCTCTTGTTCTGATACTGCTCGCTGCCGTAGGTCTTGCCATAAGCATAACCGCCCAGTATTTTGCAGCCAAAGCATCTGTTCTTTTTGCATCAGATCTCAGGAAGAGGCTGTTTTTCCGCATTCAGGATCTTTCCTATGCGAAGCTTGATAAAACGGGCACCGATACTCTTATGACAAGGATGAGCTCTGATGTGAATCAGGTTCAGAGCGGATTGAACCTTGCCCTAAGGCTGCTCTTAAGAAGCCCCTTTATAGTTTTCGGTTCCATGATCATGGCTTTCTTTATAGATTGGGAGACAGCTCTTATTTTTGCTGCCGCCATACTTGTCTTATCCTTTATAATCTTCGGCATAATGAGGATAACATCGCCTCTTTACAAAAATGTCCAGAGGAAGCTGGATAAGATGCTTTCAAGGGTCAGGGAAAATCTTACCGGAGTGCGCGTTATAAGGGCATTTCGTAAAGAGGCTCAGGAAGAAAAGCTCTTTTATAAAGAGAACATCACCTACACGGATGCTCAGAAAAAAGCAGGATATTTCTCTTCTCTTTTAAACCCGCTCACATTCGTTGTGATCAATCTGGCAACAGTCTTCCTTATATACACGGGCGCCCTTAAAGTG
This sequence comes from uncultured Eubacteriales bacterium, assembly GCA_902797845.1. Lineage (GTDB taxonomy): Bacteria > Bacillota > Clostridia > Lachnospirales > Lachnospiraceae > RUG14319. Next base: position 4,957 of record CADBUJ010000044.1, read on the forward strand.
TCTTCCGGAGCCTTATCAAAAGGCAGCGTAGTCGCTCTCTATAATTACATGGCCCAGATACTTATAGAGCTTATTAAGCTGGCAAATCTTATAGTATCCATCACAAAAGCCCTTGCATCCTGTGACAGGATAGCGGACATTCTTGAAGAAAAGGATGAACCGGCCACTTTAAATACATCTGCAGTCGGCAATAAGGAAGGCATATCCTTTGATAATGTTTCCTTCACATACGAGAATGCAGGAGCGCCTTCTCTTAAAAATATTGATTTTACCCTGAAGCCCGGAGAAGATCTCGGCGTAATAGGAGGTACCGGCAGCGGAAAGACTACTTTTATAAATCTGCTCCAGGGTCTCTATACATGCTCTGAGGGAAATATTTCCGTTTCGGGAGCAGATCCCGTTGATATCTCTTCCGGAGAGCGCAAAAGGTTATTCGGGCTTGCGCCCCAGAAATCAGTTCTCTTCTCCGGCACTGTAAGGTCGAATATGCAGATCCTTGATGAGGATGCATCAGATAAAGAGATCCTTTCATCCCTTAAAACGTCCATGGCTCTGGATTTCGTAGAGGAAAAAGGCGGACTTGATGCCGTTGTGGAACAGGGAGGCAGGAATTTTTCGGGAGGTCAGAGACAGAGACTATCAATCGCCCGCGCCCTTACAGGCAAAAATCGGATCCTAATCCTTGATGATGCCACCAGTGCGCTGGATTTCAGAACGGAAAAACTTTTGAGGGAAGGATTATTCAAAAGCAAAGGCTATAAGACTCTCATATCTGTTTCTCAAAGAGTCTCAGGTGTAATGGGATGCCAAAAGATACTGGTCCTTGATAACGGCAGACAGGCGGGGTTCGGAAGCCACGAAGAGCTTATGGCATCATGCCACGTATACAGAGATATATATTACGCCCAATTCCCCGAAAACGAAGAATTGGGAAGATCGGAGGCTTTTGTATGAATACCTCCGGAAAGACATTTAAAAAACTCTTGAAATACACAGGCATATATAAGTATCTTCTTCTGCTGACATTGATACTTTCTCTTGTGATATCATTTTTAAGCCTTTATATCCCCATGCTTTTCGGTGATGCCATAGATCTCATATCCGGAAAGGATTATGTGGATATAAAAGGCATCGTATCACTTCTTATACGCATCATGGTATTCGCGGGAGTAACAGCCCTTTCCCAGTGGCTTATGAACATCATCAACAATAAGATCTCCTATCATCTTGTTAAAGACCTGAGGAACAAGGCGTTTTCCCACATCGAAAATCTTCCCCTGAGATATCTTGATAAAAAGAATACGGGAGAATTATTGAGCAGAGTCATAACCGATTCCGAGACATTGTCAGAGGGGCTTCTTTTGGGGCTTTACAGCTTCTTTACAGGAATCATAACCATACTTATAACTCTGATCTTTATGTTCAGTAAAAACGTACCTGTTACTGTGCTTGTGGTCCTTCTCACTCCTTTAAGCTTCATCCTTGCCAGATTTATAGCAAAGAAGACATTTAAGATGTTCAAAAGGCAGAACGAGTTAAGAGGCATACAGACTGCATTTACGGAGGAGATCGTAGGCAACCAGAAACTTGTTAAAGCTCTGGGATACGAAGAAAACGTAAAGGAAAGATTCGAAGCAATAAATAAAGACCTTACGGATGCGGGGCTTAAAGCAGTATTTTTCTCCAGCATTACAAACCCGTCCACCAGATTTGTAAACAGCGTTATCTATGCGGCAGTGGCCTTTGCCGGAGCATGGATGTGCATAAGCGGAAGCCTTACCATAGGCGGTCTTTCCGTTATGCTCTATTACGCAAATCAATACACGAAGCCCTTTAACGACATAAGCTCCGTTGTGACAGAATTTCAGAATTCTCTGGCTGCATCTGCCCGTATATTCGAGCTTCTGGAGCAGGAGCCGGAAAAGGAAACAGGGAACGAAGAGCTTCCTTATTGCACAGGTGATGTGGAAATAGACAAGGTCAGCTTTTCCTACGATAAATCAAAGCCTCTTATAAAGGACCTTCATCTTAAAGCATCCCCCGGTGACCGTATAGCCATCGTAGGACCTACGGGATGCGGAAAGACAACCATAATAAACCTTCTTATGCGTTTTTATGATCCGGATGCCGGTACTATTAGAATGGACGGAAAGGATATCTATTCATGCAGCAGAAGCTCTCTCAGGAAGAACTACGGTATGGTCCTGCAGGATATCTGGATCCGCAATGCTACCGTAAGAGACAATATCACTCTTGGCAGGGATGATATAAAAGACGAAAATATCCTTGAAGCAGCAAAGGCTGCAAGAAGCTACGATCTTATAAAGAGGCTGCCCCTGGGACTTGATACGGTTCTTACGGAGAATTCCCTCAGCCAGGGCGAGAACCAGCTTCTTTGCATAACAAGAGTCATGGTCTTAAGGCCTCCTCTTCTCATACTTGATGAAGCCACCAGCAATATAGATACCATGACGGAAAAAAAGATACGGGAAGCTTTCCTGAAACTTATGGAAGGAAGGACATCATTTATAGTGGCTCACAGGCTTTCCACCATCACGGATTCCGATCTTATACTTGTTATGAAAGACGGCTCCATAATCGAGCAGGGAACCCATAAGGAGCTCCTTGCAAAAAACGGTTTTTACAGAGAGCTTTATCTTTCCCAATTCTGATACGGAAATAAAAAAGGACGGGTCTTTGCCCGTCCTTTTCTGATCCTTAATCTGCTTTAAAATATACCTTTGCCGATTCCTCTATGTAATTTATAAGAGGCGGTATTATGGATTTAATATCGCGGAAGGAAGTATTTATAAGGAGATCGTAATTCCTTCTGTCCCCCCAATCGTCTCCGGTAAAGCCTTTATAGAATTTAGCCCTTCTCTTGTCTATGCCTTTTATCTTTTTAAGAAGCTCTTTATCTGTAAGGTCCTCCTCCTCGGGGCCTCTCTCACGGCATCTTTTCAGTCTGCTTTCCAGACTTGCATAGACAAATATCTTAAGAGGATCGTAATCCTTTAAAATATGCTCTGCACACCGGCCTACTATAACACAGTCGCTTCTCTCAGCCATTTCCTTGATAATATTTGTCTGAGTAAGATATATGGACTGCCGCATATCAAAGACCGGATCGTTAAGATCGTAAAACGTACGGCCTTCTGTAATGGGGAACTTTGAAAGGGAAGCTTTCTCCAGTACGGAATCCACATATCCCTCTTCCAGTTCAGTCCTTTTTGCTATCTCTCTGACGATCGCTCTGTCGTAGTATTCTATCCCAAGTCCTTCAGCCAGTCTTCTTGCAAGCTCCCGGCCTCCGCTTCCGAATTCTCTGCCAATGGTTATTACCCGCCTCATGTCCCATACCTCCTGTTTAAAGGTACTATTATTTTACACCCCAAAGCCTATAAAGGCAAAGATTGTTATTAAATGGCCCTTATGATCAGCCGTCCACTTCTGCTTCCACTTCCTTGGCAACCAAAAGATCCGCACCGTGACGCTTCCTCAGCGTAGGCTTTTCGATCTTCCCTGTAGAATTCCTGGGTATCTCCTCAAAGAAAACTGCCTTGGGCCTTTTATATTTGGGAAGTTCTTTGCAGAACTCGTTTACTTCATCCTCTGTAAGCGTGAAGCCTTCTTTCGTCTCGATAATGGCTGCCGTCTTCTCTCCCAGCCTCTTGTCAGGGATGCCTATAACTGCCACGTCTTTAACCTTATCATTTTTTCTGATAAAGTTTTCGATCTGAACGGGATAAATGTTCTCTCCTCCGCTTACAATAACGTCCTTCTTTCTGTCCACAAGAAAGATAAATCCGTCCTCGTCCTGCTTGGCCATATCTCCGGTAAAAAGCCATCCGTCTCTTATGGCTTCCTTCGTGGCCTCCTCGTTATTGTAATAGCATGTCATGACCCCGGGGCCCTTTACACAAAGCTCTCCGATCTCGCCCTGAGCCACCTCCTTGGCATTTTCATCCACGATCTTGCATTCCCATCTCCAGCCGGGAATACCGATGGCGCCGACCTTATGAACATTTTCCACTCCAAGGTGCACACAGCCGGGTCCTGTAGATTCGGAAAGACCGTAATTGGTATCGTAATCATGATCGGGGAACACGCTCTTCCACCTTTTTATAAGTGACGGAGGAACAGGCTGAGCACCTATGTGCATAAGCCTCCACTGACTAAGATGATAATCTGACAGATTTATCTTCCCGCTGTCGATGGCATCAAGTATATCCTGTACCCAGGGAACCAGAAGCCAAACGATCGTACACCTTTCGTCTGAAACAGCCTTCATTATTATCTCAGGCTTAGTACCCTTAAGGATGACTGCCCTGGATCCAGCGACCA
>CADBUJ010000045.1 GCA_902797845.1 uncultured Eubacteriales bacterium
GCAAATTTGTGATCCGTAGGAGGTATAAGGTGCATGAAATGATCCTTTATCATATCTGCATAAGGCCCGTGGAGAGCGGATTCCAGATCAGAATAAATGACTCCCTGCTTTGATACCTCATCTTTTACGTTGTGATATACGAGCTCAGAGTCATACTGAGCACCGACTCCTGCCAGGGATTCACGCTCAGCCTGGGGGATGCCAAGCTTTTCGAAGGTATCCTTTATATCTTCAGGAACCTCTTTCCAGTCGTTTTTCATGTCTGTATTGGGTCTTACATATGTGACTATGGAATCCATATTAAGACCGTCTATGGAAGGACCCCACTGGGGGAATTGTATCTTATTGTAAAGGTCGAGAGATCTAAGACGAAGTTCCCTCATCCAGTCAGGATCATTTTTTTCTTCGGATATCTGGAGAACGATCTCAGGTGTAAGGCCGCCCTCCACTCTGTATGAATCAACTTCCTCATTACGGAAGTCGTACATACTTCTGTTTATATCCTGAACCTGTGTTTTTTCTTTCATCATTATTGCTCCTTAAGGCCTGCCTGCTCCAGATAATGTTCGAAACCGTTGGCGTTTATATCATCGATAAGTGATGCATCACCGGTTTTGATGATCCTGCCCTCAGCAAGTATATGGACCTTATCAACCGTAAGGGAATTAAGTATTCCCGTAGAATGAGTGATTATAAGAAGTGCGCCGCCGACTTCCTTTTTATATGCATCGATACCTTCGGATACAGTCCTGACGGCGTCCACATCGAGGCCGGAATCCGTTTCATCAAGGATGGCGAGATCGGGCTTGAGCATAAGAAGCTGAAGTATCTCAGCCTTTTTCTTTTCTCCTCCCGAAAAGCCCACATTAAGATCTCTGTCCGCATAAGAGGGATCCATTTGAAGAAGCTCCATGGCAGCATTGAGCTTTTTCTTGAAATCCCAAAGCCTGAGCCTTTCTCCGGTCTTTTCCTCAAGAGCATTTCTTATAAAGTTTGATAAAGTGATGCCGGGCACCTCTATGGGGTTCTGAAAGGAGATAAAGAGACCCTTTTTAGCTCTTTTATCCGTGGGTTCCTCTGTTATATCCTCGTTATCAAAAATGATGTGCCCTGATCTGATCTCATATTTCGGATTTCCCATTATGGCATTGCCAAGGGTGGATTTTCCGGCTCCGTTGGGGCCCATTATAACGTGAGTCTCTCCCCTTGATACCGTAAGATCCACTCCGTGAAGGATCTCCTTTTCTTTTACATCCACAAAAAGACCTTTTATGTTAAGCAGTTCTTTAGACATATAAACCTCCGAAAACCGTAGTATTCCAATTAAAATACGGACATGTAAATTCCTACTAAAATACTGTGATTTCTATATAGTAGCATTGAAGTATTCCGCAGTCAATGACGGCCGGAAGGAAATTGAGGTTTTTTTAACAAACAAATTTTACATAAAAAGAGGACCGGATATATGTCCGGTCCTCTAAGTATCATGCTATTTAATTACAATCCGATCTTTGCAGTATATGCACGGGTTTTCAGGATCAGTTGTTGATCAGCTTTGATTCGTCAGACCAGCTGTAAAGCTTTCTGATCTCTGCACCGACTTCCTCTGCAGGGTGTTCTGAAGCAAGCTTTCTTAAGGCGTTAAAATGAGCCTTGCCGCCGGCGGAAGACATGTCGAGAAGGAAATCCTTGGCAAACGTTCCGTCCTGGATGTTCTTAAGGATCTGCTTCATGGTCTTCTTTGTTTCTTCAGTGATGATCTTGGGACCTGTTATGTAATCGCCGTATTCCGCAGTATTGGAGATGGAGTATCTCATTCCCGCAAAACCTGACTGATAAATAAGGTCCACTATGAGCTTCATTTCGTGAATGCATTCGAAATATGCGTTTCTGGGATCATATCCTGCTTCCGTAAGAGTCTCGAAACCTGCCTGCATCAGGGCGCATACACCGCCGCAAAGGACTGCCTGCTCTCCGAAAAGATCCGTTTCCGTCTCTGTTCTGAAGGTGGTCTCAAGGATGCCTGCCCTTGCACCGCCCATACCTGCGCCATAGGCAAGTGCCAGATCAAGAGCTCTGCCTGTTGCATCCTGATAAACAGCCACAAGCATGGGAGTTCCTTTTCCTGCCTGATACTCGCTCCTTACGGTGTGTCCGGGAGCCTTGGGTGCGATCATTGTAACATCAATATCTGCGGGAGGTACGATCTGATTGAAATGGATATTGAAGCCGTGAGCGAACATGAGCATATTTCCGGCTTCCAGATTGGGAGCGATATCTTCCTTGTACATGGATGCCTGAAGCTCATCGGGGATAAGGATCATTATGATGTCTGCCATTTTTACGGCCTCTCCTACAGGATATACCGTAAGGCCCTGGGATTCGGCCTTTTCTTTAGACTTTGATCCCTCATAAAGGCCTACTATTACATCACAACCTGAATCCTTAAGGTTGAGAGCATGGGCATGGCCCTGGGAACCGTATCCGATTATGGCGATCTTTTTACCGTCAAGTAAAGAAAGGTCGCAGTCTCTTTCGTAAAAAATCCTTGCCTGTGACATATTGTTTTCCTCCTTAGAAATAAATATATGATTGAGTATAATTATTAACTTGTTGTAAGAGATCAGAAGGACAGATCCTCGTGCTCCATGGCATGGCGAAGATGTATAATCATGGCGCTTTCCACGCCCTCCGGATCCCTGCTCTTAAGAAATCCCATGATGGTTATGTGATCCTGGTATGCATCCTTGGCGATCAGCTCCAGATTCTCGTTCAGCTCGAAGGTATTTTCTATGGTCTTTACAAGAACAGGAGAGAAGGAGCTTATATAATCGTTGTGGGATGCCTTAAGGATGGCTGTGTGAAAATCACATTCCGACCTCATCCTGCCGTCTCCGGCAGCATTCTTTTTTATTTCCGCCTGGACCCTTTTGCCCAGCTTAAGTATCTCCTTTATCTCTCCGTCGGTAGCTCTTTTGGCAGCCATGGCTGCAGCCTTTGGTTCTATTATGAGCCTGACTTCGTAAAGATCTCTTAAGGTGACCTTTTGCGAGGTTACGGATCCTGTGGGGAGAGGAGCATTTCCGAGACTTCTGTCGAAGGTATCGTTAACATATGTGCCCTTACCCCTTCTGACCACGAGTATGCCTTCGGATACAAGTATCTTTATCGCCTCTCTCAAGGTGGTACGGGAGACGCTGAAGCTTTCCGACAGTCTGTTTTCATTGGGGAGCCTGTCTCCCGGCTTGTAAAGCTTTTTATCCGTGATTTGTTTTTTAAGGATATCCGCGGTTTTTTGGGAAAGGGTGGAAATATGTTCAGACATAATATCTCCTTTTCCTATTGTATGATGTCTGACAAGAATAATAAACATGTCTGATATTTATGTCAAGCATTTAAGTTTAAATGTGATATAATGGATTTCCGTACAGTATATATACGATATTTAAAATTATTAATTTGGGGGTAAGGGCTGATGATGAGGAGAACAAAGATAATCTGTACCATTGGACCTGCATGTGATTCCGAATATATGATAAAAAGGCTTATTAAAGCGGGCATGAATGTGGCAAGGCTGAACTTTTCCCACGGCAGTCACGAGGAGCATAAGAGAAGGATCGACATGATCCGAAAGGTAAGCCGCCAGCTTAATGTGCCTGTAGCCATAATGCTGGATACAAAAGGGCCTGAATACAGAACGGGGATATTTAAGGACGGCCCTGTGGAATTAAAGAAAGGCGATCTTTTTACCTTCACCTGTGATGATGTTAAGGGAGACGGGGAAAGAGTTTCCGTAAGCTATAAGAATCTTTTCAAAGAGCTTAAGAAGGGCGACCTTA
>CADBUJ010000046.1 GCA_902797845.1 uncultured Eubacteriales bacterium
CGAGAAATCGAATAATGAAAAAGAGCCGGGAACAGACGGCAGAGGCGACTTCGAGATTTTCGTGGACATCAATCAGAATACCGAGGCCATAAGCGTAAGCGGCTTTACGATCGACATGGCCAAGAAACTGCTGAGCGACGAAGAACTTGCCAGATACAACGCGGGGGAAAACGTGACGGTATATCTGGAGGTTCGGGAAGAGCCCAAGAGTGAAGTAAACAGCACAGACAAATCGCTTCTGGACGAGGAGTTTACGACCGAAGGAGCAAAGGATATATGCTGGTTTGACATCACTGTATGGAAGAAGGTCGGAAACGATGCCGCCGTGCAGGTGCATGATACCGGAACGGATATCAGTATTAATATTGAGGTGCCCGACGAGTACAAGAGTGCACCGAGCGGATATACCCGTGAGTTCTACTTCGGCAGAGCACACGAAGGTGAAGCCTCCATCATAAAGCGGACCGCTGATACTAACATCTCGGTCGATTCGCATCTGTTTTCCACATACGCAATGGCGTACAAAGACACGAAGATACCGGACGACAAAGACGATTCTTCGTCAGGAGATGATGGCAGCGGAAACAAGAATAGCGGAAACAGCAACGCAAGCCACAGCGGCGGAGTTGTAAAAACAGGAGACAGCATCATGCTGATTCCATGGATTTCTGCTCTTATCTGTTCGCTGGCTGTAGGATTCGCCCTGATCCGCCGCCGCAGAATCGAAAAATAATCGGCTGAAAACACGAAAACCGGAAATGAACTGACCTCCAAAAGCTGGACCAAGAATCCAGCCGGAGGGGGTCAGTTTTAATATGGCAAAATACTAATACTTATAGATATTTATGTTTACGATGAAGACGAGCGATGCTTATATGCATATAAATGGGATCCTGAGATAAAGTTTGGACAGATTTTGTACTAAAATTGTACTAAAAATACCCAAGCCTTCTGCAACGATAGAGTGGTAATAAAAAGATTTTTGTCGCTCCGTTACGGCAACGGTATGTAAGTTAATAAACCTATGCGTCATTAGACGGATCGACAACACAGCAATACCAATAAGCCTTGTACTGCCTAACAAAAAGCAGCATGAGGCTTTTGTAGGATTTAAGCACAAAAAGAACAACGGAAGGGAGGCTAAGGTCCCGTTAAACAAGAAGGGGCGGTTTTTTGGATCCGGGAAAGATATATACCGTGGCATCCTCTCATTATATACTGCAGGATCACGGGGACGGATATTCCGTCTTTGACGGAGCCACCATTATCTCAGAGAATTTCGGTGTGGACCATCAGGTCCTTATGGATTATATAAATGATGCCTTAGAGGGCGTTATCGGGGAAGAATATGCAGATCCTTACGGTAAGGAAAGGATAAGGATACTGGAATAGACTCTTGTAAGATCTATAATAAACAGCTAAAGTATCTTAGATCAGGAAATATGATCCCTTGCAAAAGTGACATCAGCTGAAAGGAATTATGAGCAGGCTAAAGATAAACAGCAGAGATAAAAAACCTAAATTGTGGAATGTTTTGGCACTTTCCGTGCTGGTATTTCTGACAGCTCTTTTTATGATCTGGGGCGGAGACAGATATGCCTTTCCTTTTTGTATACTTTTGGACGTATATTTCATCCTGGTGCTCATATTCCTTATATCCGCATTTATAAAACAGTTTCAGTATAATCCGTATTCCTACAATACCATTTATTATGCCGGATTCTCCCTGTTTGTCATATCTCTTTTAATATCGTTTATGATACTTACAATGAGGATGATAAACGAATTCGGCGGCACGGAGTACGCCTGGAACAGCTGGGATATAATAGCCAACAGCCTTTTGGTGTCTGCAAAAAAATATATGCTTCTGTCTGCTCCTTTTATACTTGTCTTTTCCGCGGCTCTTTGTATATCGAATATAGTTCTTATACGCCATGAGGGGAAAAGACCTGTAAATATTCTCGGCATATTGCTTTCCGTTGCTTTAATAGGAGGAGAGATATTCCTTTTCTTCTTTGATCGTTATGCATCAGGCTCTCTGGATGATATAAGGAGACATGAGCTGATAATAAATCTGTTTGCTGCATTATATCTTTATTTTGAATGTATGATCATAGGCTCGATGATCGCCATGGCTCTTGTCTCCAGATATGAACCGGATCCCGACGGTGACTTTTTGATAATACTGGGGTGCGGCATAAGAAAGGACGGAAGCCCGTCTCCCTTGCTGAGGGGAAGATGTGATAAGGCTCTGGATTTCAGAAAGCGTCAGCTTGAAAAGACCGGCAGGGATCTGATCTTTGTTACATCGGGAGGTCAGGGACCTGATGAAGTTATATCAGAAAGTCTTTCCATGAAAAAATATCTGATGGAACAGGGAATACCGGATGATATGATAATAGAAGAGGACAGGTCCACCAGTACCTTCGAAAACATGGCATTTTCCAAGGAAAAGATATGGGAGGCAGACCCTGAGGGAAATGTTGTCTTCTCGACTACAAACTATCATGTGTTCCGCGGAGGGCTCAATGCCAGGAGGGTAAAGATGAGAGCTGTAGGCATGGGAGCAAAGACCAAATGGTATTTCTGGCCCAATGCCGCTGTACGGGAATTCGTGGGACTCCTGACAGAGCACAGGCTTAAGCAGGCTTTGGTATTTCTGGGAATGGTGGTATTTTACCTGCTTTTGACTTTATATTGTTACAGATACTGATACTTGGCACGGGAAAGACCGACCATGAAGAAAGATCAGATACATTTAGGGGAGGAAGATAAATGACTTACGAAACAAAGAGGCTGTATTTCAGACCCTGGACAATGGATGATGCAGAGGCATGCTTCATGCTTGCAAAAGATGAGCATGTGGGGCCCGCCTGCGGCTTTGTTCCCCATAGCTCTCTGGAAAAAACAAAAGAGATACTGGACAATAAACTGATAAATGACCATACCTTCTGCATAATCGAGAAAGAATCGGGAGATATCATAGGCAACATCGGCATCGACAGTGTCCATGATCCCGGATTAAAGATACGGGCAAACGAACGGGAACTGGGATTCTGGCTCGGCTATCCGTACTGGAACAAAGGATTTATGACAGAGGCCTTAAAAGGCACGATCTCCTATTGCTTTAATGTGCTTAATGTATCCAGGCTCTGGTGCGGGTATTACGAAGACAATCCGGCATCAAAAAGAGTTCAGGAAAAAAACGGATTTATCTACAGATATACAAGAAAGGAATTTAACAAAAGGCTTAATAAAGAGGTCGTCATAAATTCCGGAAGCCTTACTGCCAGAAAGATGTATCAGATATCCACATTGTCAGCCTTGGCGCTTGGATATTCCAAACCTGTTATTACTGTAAAGGAGCTTTTGCAGCACGGAGATACGGGACTCGGAACATATGAGGATGTGGACGGGGAGATGATCCTTCTTGACGGCAACTGCTACAGAGCCGACGAAAAGGGAAATGCATCCCGGGTACCCATTAATTCAGGGGTGCCTTTTTCCTCAGTTTCCTTCCTTAACGGCACAAGAGAATTCTTTCTTGAGGATATAGAGAGCATCGATAAGCTCAAGGAGGAACTGAACCTCAGGATAGAAGAAGACTTCGGACTTAACAGCATGCATATGGTGAAGATAGACGGAAGCTTCAGGAGCATTTCTGCCAGATCAGAATCCGGATTTCGTTCTCATCATGTGGAGCTTAAGGACATACTTAAAAATACCCAGAAGGAATTCTTTTTCAAAGATATAAAGGGAAGCCTTGTATGCGTTTATTATCCTGACTATATGGAGGGGATAAATGCCGCAGGATGGCATTTCCACTTTATTTCCGATGATAAGAAAAAAGGGGGACATGTTTTTGATCTGCAAATGGAGAGGGGCCATGTGTATCTGGATAAGATAAGCAGGATAGATATACAAATGCCTACGGATCCCGCTTTTGACACATATGCGCTTAAAAGTGCCTCCAATGATGATATCAAAAAGGTAGAACAGGGCAAAAAGTAAGAAATAAAAATAAATTAAAAGAGTATCGGCCCAAGAGGATTGGGACCGATACTCTTTTTATTTTTAATGTTTTATCCCAGACCTACATCCATGGCCATCATCAATACGAATCCCAGGGCGAAGCATATGGTACCCACATTTGTATGGATGCCTTCTGCCATTTCGGGGATAAGCTCTTCCACCACCACATAAAACATGGCTCCTGCAGCAAATGTGAGCAGGTAAGGCATGATGGGTAAGAAGAATGATGCAAAGAAGATGGTCAGAAGGGCGCCCAAAGGCTCAACTATACCGGAGAGCACTCCGTAAAGGAAAGTTTTCCATTTCGGAACATCTTCCGCCATAAGGGGCATGGATACGATGGCGCCTTCCGGAAAGTTCTGCAGAGCTATACCTATGGCAAGGGCAAGAGCGCTCATAAGAGAGATATCAGTGCCTCCGTAAAGCCAGTCGGCATAAACGATGCCTACGGCCATACCCTCCGGAAGATTGTGAAGGGTAACGGCAAATATAAGCTTTGTAGTTTTCTTTATCCCGCTTTTAGGGCCTTCCTCCGAGTCATCAAGATGTATGTGAGGTATAAGCATATCAAGAAACAGAAGGAAGAGCATCCCTGCAAGAAAGCCTATGACGGAGGGGAGAAAGGAAAGTGTCCCTATGTCGTCAGACTGTTCCAGAGCGGGTAGGATAAGACTGAAAAAGGAAGCAGATACCATGATTCCGGAAGCAAATCCTCCGAGAGCTTTTTTGACCTTCTCGCTCATCTCTCCTTTAAGGAAGAATACGCAGGCTGCCCCCAGGGCGGTCCCCAGAAACGGTATAGTCACTCCTTGAAAAACGTTAAGCCACATTATCAAAAATCCTTTGCATAGATTATCACTAAAACTACTGATTAGGATAGAACAGTTTTATTCTTAAATCAATCATAAATAGAAGAAGGTATAAAAGAGTATATCCGTTACATCATTTCCTGCCGTATATCTGGGCATATCCTCCCTTATCAATAAGCTCAAGCCCGTAAAGCTGTGCCAGTTCAAGGGAAGCCTGATGATTATCTCTGTATCTTATATCCACCGCCATAAAATCCGGAGCATGCTCTTCCTCGTAATAAACGGGAGCCCCGGAGTACAGGACCTCTCTGTCGTAAAGATGGGGTGTGAACATGGATGATGCCATTACAGCCCCTTGGGGAATGCGCTCGAGGACAATTGCAGTTTCCTCTATCAGGGCGGCATTATCCTCTGCTCCCTCCAGATACCTGTGTATTCTTGACGTATTTGCATTTATAAAAAGGATGAGGCCGCAGGACAGGGCAAGGAGGCTGAAAAATCTCTTCTTTAAAAAGCTGCTGCCATTAAGTGCAAGGAGAGCGAGAAAAATGAGAAGAGCGCCTGAACCATAGCTGTACTGATGATCTATATCAGCCTGATACTGCCAGCCGGACATCAGGTTTTCCACGACCAGAGGAATGAAGAGCACGGCATTTCCCGCCTTTTTTTGAAATAAGGGAAGAAGCCCCAATGGAAGCAGCATACAGATCAGATAAGATGCTTTTTCCGCGGTGAAGAGTCTTGATACAAAATATGCCGGATCTATAAGTATATTTCTTATGACGGATGATAATCCTTCCGAATGCATTTCTGTTTGATAATCACTGAAACGTGATGTCATCATTCCTTCTCCGTAATATCCTATGATGAGCGCGGACAATGCAAACCAGATGATGCAGAGAAGAAGCATGATGCATCCCGTCTTCCTGCTTTCCTTTTTGGTGATGATCATCCATAAAGCCAAGGCACCCACATAAATAACTGCATCTTCCTTTACGGAAAGAACAAGGATCGAAAATATGACAGTTGGTACTGTGCGGTCCTTAAGTATAAAGTAGATAAGGAACAGCATGAGAAAACAAAGGAGCTTATTCTCGTGGAAGTCAGTCATGCCTGAGGCGAAGAAAGCCGGATATAAGGCATAGGCGGATATCCAGAGAATGATCGAAAGATAGTCCTGCTTAAGCTCTTTAAGGATCATATAAAGAGGGAAGACTGCTCCGTAGATCAATGCAGCCTGAAGTATAAGAAGCGTCTCGGGAGCAGGTTTTATCATATAAAAAGGAAGCAAAAGATAAAGACCCGGAGAAAAATGGACGCCGAAATGAGACATAAGCTGGTTTCTTTCGATAGTTGTAAGGGGAAGACCGGTCTTTCTCATATATTCGAAGAGTTGGGTAAATATCCCAAGATCATAAGAAGGAGCATTAAAGGATGCATATCTCGTTACAGATACATAGGATAAGAAAACCGTCATCACTGTAAAGACACCTATACAAAAGACAAGGCATACGGCGGGAGAGATCTTTATATGATCAATCTCACGTATATTTTTAACCAGATAAAGAGCAGACAGGGCCATTACCAGCATAAGCCCCAGACACATCCAGACATTTTTCTCCCATTTATAAGCGGCATAGGAAGCATATATCAAGGCGGCCGTAAAGAGCACGGAAGGGATAAATGCTTTGCTTTTTAATGATGCTCCGATAGATACGAGTAATATGAAGATAAGGATCGCTGCCGCAAGATATAAAGGAAAAGATACGGAATCGACAAGAGAAAGATCCACGGTCCCTTCTTTAAATGCACAAAAAAAGGCAGTAAGGGAAAGGGCTGCGGTAAATGCCGCAAGGCCCTGACCGGGACTTATGTATTTTTTAATGTTCATCCATAAGTTCTTAATTCTTTCCAATGAGTCATATCTCCGAAGATTCAGTATTTACGCGGATTATTATACCATTTTGAGGATATATATAAAGATGAAAAGGGGAGAATACTTAAACCCTGAAACATTGACTATTTTATGACAAAGCTATATAATAACTAAGATCTTTAAAACGGTACAGAGATGCCGGCAAGATCAGTATAATGGAGACTTAGAATAAAGGTATTCACTTACTGTTTCTTGCGATGCAGTAAGTTTTTTTATGGAGAAGAATATGTTGAATGTTGATTTAAAACTCAGTAAGGACACACGCAAATTCGCCGAGGATGTTTTGTCCCGTCTGGACATACCCTCAAAAGTCCTGGACCGTTCAGCTATTTTACCCGGTTTTCTTGATGTTCACGTACATTTAAGAGAACCGGGTTTTTCTTATAAGGAAACCATTTATACAGGAACAAGAGCTGCGGCCAGGGGAGGATTTACGGGAGTCTGCACCATGCCGAATCTGGATCCCATGCCGGATTCTCTTGAAAATCTGGAAAAACAGCTTTCCATCATTGAAAGGGACGGGGTTGTAAGAGTATTTCCTTACGGGACCATTACGAAGAAAGAGAAGGGGACGGATCTTTCCGACATGGAAGCGCTAAGCCCTTATGTATGCGCATTTACGGATGACGGCGTCGGCGTTCAGGGAAAAGACATGATGAGAATGGCCATGGAAAAGGCCAGATCCTTAAATAAGATGATAGTTGCCCACTGCGAGGATATGGAGCTTGTAAAAGGCGGTTACATACACGACGGCAGATATGCGGCCATGCACGGCCATACGGGCAATCCCTCCGAAAGCGAATGGAAGCAGGTTGAAAGGGATGTGGGCCTTGCGGAGGAGACGGGGTGCGCATATCACGTATGCCATGTTTCCACCAAGGAATCGGTGGAGATAATAAGGCAGGCAAGGAAAAGAGGAGCCAATGTAACATGCGAGACCACGCCCCATTATCTGACCCTTTCTGATGACATGCTTGAGGAATCAGGCTCTTTCAGGATGAATCCTCCCATAAGAGGAGAGGAGGACAGAGCGGCCCTTATTGAAGGGATAAAGGACGGAACGGTTTCTGTGATCGCAACGGATCATGCTCCTCATTCCGCAGAAGAAAAGTCCGGCGGATTAAGAAACAGCCTTAACGGCATAGTGGGCCTTGAAACAGCATTCCCCGTACTTTATACGGAACTGGTAAAAAAGGACATTATTTCTCTGGAAAGACTTATAGAGCTTATGAGCACAAATCCCCGGGAAAGATTCGGCATAGATCTTGAACAGGATTTTGTGCTTATGGATCTTGAGGAGCCTTTTAACATAGATCCCGAAACTTTTATTTCAAAAGGAAGGGCAACACCCTTTGCAGGAAAGAGGGTGTTCGGAAAAACGTTGATAACGGTCTGCAAGGGCCGTGTAGTATATGATTACAGGTGGTAAGGAGGGAATAAGAAATGCCAAAAAGAACAGACCTTAAAAAGATAATGATCATAGGATCAGGACCCATAGTAATAGGACAGGCGGCCGAGTTTGATTACGCCGGCACTCAGGCCTGCATAGCCCTGAAGGAAGAAGGCTATGAGGTGCTTCTCTGCAATTCCAATCCTGCCACCATCATGACGGACACCATAATGGCCGATAAGGTTTATATGGAGCCCCTTACACTGGAATTTATAGCAAAGATATTAAGATACGAACGTCCGGATGCCATTATACCCGGCATTGGAGGGCAGACAGGTCTCAATCTTGCAATGCAGCTAGAGAAGAAGGGTATCCTTAAGGAATGCCAGGTGGAGCTGCTGGGAACCACAGGAGAATCGATCGAAAGAGCTGAAGACCGGGAAAAGTTCAAGGAGCTTTGCATAGAGATAGGAGAGCCTGTTATCCCCTCTCAGATCACATATTCTGTAGAAGAGGCTGTTAAGGCGGCAGACGATATAGGATATCCTGTGGTCTTAAGACCCGCCTTTACCCTGGGAGGCTCCGGCGGCGGCTTCGCGGAAAACGAAGATGAGCTTGTGGACATTGCCGTTAATGCCTTCGATCTTTCGCCTGTACATCAGGTACTGGTGGAAAAGTCCGTAAAGGGCTATAAAGAAATAGAATTCGAAATGATGAGGGACAAGAGCGACAATGTAATAACTGTCTGCGGTATGGAGAATGTGGATCCCGTCGGAGTACATACGGGAGATTCCATCGTTGTGGCACCCATCATGTCCCTTAATGATGCTGATCTTAAGATGCTGAATGACAGCGCCATAAAGCTTATAAGAGCCTTAAGGATCGAAGGAGGCTGCAATATACAATTTGCCCTGGATCCCGAATCCAGCAAATATTATCTGATCGAAGTAAACCCCAGAGTTTCAAGATCCTCCGCACTGGCATCAAAGGCCAGCGGTTATCCCATAGCAAGAGTTACCGCAAAGGTTGCGGTGGGAATGGATCTTTCGGAGATACAGATAGCAAATACTACTGCGGCAACGGCTCCCGTCCTTGATTATGTAGTGGCTAAGCTTCCCCGTTTCCCCTTCGATAAATTCTCTTATGCTTCCAATAAGCTGGGAACACAGATGAAGGCCACCGGAGAGGTAATGGGCATAGGCTCCAATCTTGAGGAGTGTCTCCTGAAATCCGTAAGGTGCCTTGAAATAGGCGTAAACCATTTCTACATGCCGAAATTCGACAGACTGACAAAAGAACAGCTTATTAGTTATGTTTCGGAATTCAGGGATGACGGGATCTTTGCAGTAGCGCAGCTCTTAAGGCTTGGAACGGACATAGCCGAGATACATAAGGCCACGATGATAACAGAGCTCTTCCTTAATGCACTTAAAAATATCGTGGATATGGAAGTAAAGCTGTCGGAGGACCCGGGCAACATCGGCCTTTTAGAAGAAGCCAAGAAAATGGGATTTTCTGACCCCTTTATCGCGAAGCTCTGGAACACCAGCGAGCTTGCGATCTTTGACCTTCGAAGAGAGAACGGCATCATACCCATATTCAGAATGGCAGACACGCTTCATACAGGAGCTTACATCCCTTACTTCTATTCCTCCTACTCAGGAGAAAACAGATCCGTGGTAACGGATAAAAAGAAGATCATAGTACTGGGAGCGGGCCCCATCAGGATAGGACAAGGCGTTGAATTCGATTATTCAACGGTACATGCAGTCACCACCATAAAGAAGTCGGGCTATGAGGCCATCATCATAAATAATAATCCGGAGACTGTTTCCACGGATTACACCACATCAGACAAGCTGTATTTCGAGCCTCTTACGCCGGAAGATGTTATGAACATCATTCTGTTTGAAAATCCCGAGGGAGTAATTGCCACCCTGGGCGGACAGACAGCCATTAACCTTGCAAGGCCTCTTTATGACAGGGGCGTAAAGCTTATCGGCACCGACTGCAATGCCATAGATAAGGCAGAAAACAGAGATTATTTCGAGAAGCTTCTTGTGGATCTTGATATTCCTCAGCCGGAAGGATGTGCTGTCACATCAGTTGAGGACGGCATCAAGGCGGCAGAGACCATAGGTTACCCTGTGCTGGTACGGCCTTCCTTCGTTCTGGGCGGACGGGCCATGCAGATAGTGGCAGATGAGGAGCAGCTTAAATATTATCTCAAGAACGCAGTGGAGATCGATGCAGATAAGCCGGTGCTTGTGGATAAATATATACAGGGAAAAGAAGTTGAGATCGATGCCATATGCGACGGAAGAGATGTTTTCGTGCCCGGAATAATGGAGCTGGTGGAAAGGACGGGAGTCCATTCCGGAGACTCTACAAGCGTATATCCCACCTTCAGCATCTCCAACCAGGTAAAGGGGACCATACTTCAGTACGCCAAGAAGCTGGGACTGGGTATCGGCATCATAGGTCTGTTCAATGTCCAGTTTATAGTGGATAAGGATGACAAGGTATTTATAATAGAAGTCAACCCCAGATCCTCAAGGACAGTTCCCTTCCTTTCAAAAGCCACAGGCTTCAGCCTTGCAGATATAGCAACAGACGTTATACTCGGAAAGAGCCTTAAGGAGCAGGGCATCTTCGACATATATCCGGAGGAGAAAAAGAGATGGTACGTTAAGGCTTCCGTATTCTCCTTCAACAAGCTTAAGGGTATAGATGCATACCTTTCTCCCGAGATGAAATCCACAGGAGAAGCCATAGGTTACGATGACAAGCTTAACAGGGCCCTTTACAAGGCACTGCAGGCAGCAGGTATGAAAATAAGGAATTACGGAACGGTCTTCGTTACCATATCGAAAAAGGACAGAGAGGAAGCACTTCCTCTTGTACGCAGGTTCTACAATCTGGGATTTAATATAGAGGCCACGGAGGGAACGGCAAAATTCTTGAGAGAAAACGGCATAAGAACAAGGATACTGTGCAAGATCAAGGAGGGGGATGATATCCCCAATGCCATAAAGCAGGGCCACATTGCATATGTGATAAATACCAGCGCAGTGGCATCCACAAGCCGCATCTCCGACGGATATAAGATAAGGTCCATGGCCACAGAGCATAATATAACGGTGTTTACTTCTCTGGATACCGTAAAGGTGCTCCTGGATGTACTTGAGGAGACTACCATGGGAGTTTCCACCATAGATGCCTGATATGGTCACTATTTGAACACAGGGGAAAGATATAATCACATGGATAAGAAGATCTTTGAGATAAAAGAAAATAAGGCGTTGGCCAAAAACGGGATCTACAGGATGATTCTGTCGGGTGACGGAAGCGACCTTAAAAGACCCGGTCAGTTCGTAAACATAAAAGTAGGAAGCAATTTTCTGAGACGTCCCATTTCCGTTGCGGATCATTATGATGATTCCATCACCATTATTTATAAAGTGGTGGGAAAAGGAACTCTGGAAATGAGCATGCTCCAACCGGGGGATGAACTGGACATCCTTACGGGACTGGGCAACGGGTTTGACACCTCTCTTTCAGGAAAGGATCCCATCCTTATAGGCGGAGGCGTTGGGGTACCCCCTCTTTACGGCCTTTGCAAAGAACTTGTAAAGGAAGGGAAGCAGGTAAGCACGGTCCTGGGCTTTAATACGGAGGATGATGTCTTTTACGAAGATGAATTCCGTAAGCTGGGAGCGAAAGTCATTGTTGCCACTGCCGACGGGAGTAAAGGAGAAAAGGGCTTTGTCACAGATATAGTTAAGGACATGTCCTATTCCTATTTCTACACATGCGGACCGGAGCCCATGTTCAGGGCACTTAAGGATATAGTTAAGACGAAGGGCCAGTACAGCTTCGAATCCAGAATGGGATGCGGATTCGGCGCATGTATGGGCTGTTCCATGGAAACAAAGAGCGGATACAAAAGGATCTGCAGGGAAGGACCTGTACTGGAAAGTGAGGAAATAATATGGGAAGGTTAAGTACGGTGCTTTGCGGCATAGAGCTTTCAAATCCTGTTATCCCCGCATCCGGTACCTTTGGATTCGGGTATGAATTTGCCGAATACTACGATATAAATATCCTCGGCAGCATCTCCCTTAAAGGGACCACAAAAGATAAAAGATACGGTAATCCTCTGCCGCGTATAGCAGAAACACCGTCGGGTATGCTTAATGCAGTGGGGCTTCAGAATCCCGGTGCAGACTTAGTCATCAAAGAGGAGCTTCCAAGATTACGAAAGGTATTTTCCAAAAAAGTGATGGCAAATGTAAGCGGCTTCTCCGTGGAGGATTATGTTTACAGCTGCGAAAAACTGGACAGGGAAGATATGGTAGGGTGGCTTGAGATAAATATAAGCTGTCCCAATGTACACGGGGGAGGCATGAGCTTCGGTACGGATAAGGATCAGGCAGCCCTTATTACGAGAGAGGTAAAGGCTGTAACAAAAAAACCCGTCATCATAAAGCTTTCTCCCAATGTTACGGATATAGGGGAAATAGCGGAAAGTTGTCAGGATGCGGGAGCAGACGGCATCAGCCTTATAAACACCCTTCTCGGCATGAGGATAGACCTTAGGACAAGGAAACCTGTTTTGAAGAACAGGACAGGCGGTCTTTCGGGCCCGGCTGTATTTCCGGTGGCCCTTCGCATGGTCAATGACGTTTACAAAAGGGTGACGATCCCTGTGGTAGGTATGGGAGGCATAGCTTCTGCAGAGGATGTTATAGAGATGGCCATGGCAGGCGCTTCTGCGGTGCAGGTGGGAGCCTGCAATCTTACGGATCCCTACGCCTGCAAGAATATAATAGAAGCCTTGCCGGAGGCCCTTGATAAATACGGCATAAAAGATCTAATGGATGTAAAGGGGATAGTCTGATGGCTAAAGATGTGATAATTGCCTGCGATTTTCCGGGCAGAGAGGAAACACTCGGATTCCTTGAAGATTTCAAGGATGAAAAGCTTTTTTTAAAAATAGGCATGGAGCTTTTTTACAGCCAGGGGCCGGATATCGTAAGGGAGATAAAGGACATGGGTCACAGGATATTCCTGGATCTTAAGCTTCACGATATACCGAATACCGTTAAAAGCGCCATGAAGGTCCTTAAAGGGCTTTCCGTTGACATGGTAAACGTACATGCGGCAGGCACATCGGAAATGATGAAGGCTGCTCTTGAGGGCCTGTCGGAAGGGACGGAGGAGAGGCCACTTCTTATAGCAGTCACCCAGCTTACATCAACAGGAAAAGAATCCCTTATGTCGGAGCTCCTTATAAACAGCTCCATGGAAGAGACGGTAATGCACTATGCATTAAATGCAAGGAACTCCGGTCTTGACGGAGTGGTGTGCTCGCCTCTTGAGGCAAAAGATGTACATAAGGTCTGCGGAGATGATTTCCTGACAGTCACACCGGGCATAAGATTTAAAGACAGCAGTGCAGACGATCAGAAAAGGATAATGACGCCTGAAATGGCAAGTAAGGCAGGAAGCGATTATATAGTAGTGGGAAGGCCTGTTACAAGGGCAGATGACCCTAAAGAGGCATACAGGAGATGCAGAAAGGAGTTTTTGGGAGAATAATGAACGGAGTAAAAGAGCTTATAGCAAAAGATCTGTTGTCCATAAAGGCGGTATTCTTAAACCCTGACGAGCCCTTTATCTGGGCCAGCGGGATAAAGAGCCCCATTTACTGCGATAACAGGCTTATCCTTACATCACCCGATGTAAGAAATGATGTTGAAGAAGGTCTTGTTTCCTTGATCAAAGAGAATTATCCGGATGCAGAGGTGCTTATGGGTACGTCCACAGCCGGAATAGCTCATGCGGCCATATGCGCGCATTTGATGGGCATCCCTATGGGATATGTAAGGGGAGGAGCAAAAGATCACGGCAGAAAGAACAGGATAGAGGGAAGACTCCTTCCCGGACAGAAAGCTGTTGTGGTGGAAGATCTTATTTCCACAGGGAAAAGCGCCATAGAGACAGCAGAGGCATTAAGGGAAGCCGGCGCAGAGGTGCTTGGCATAGTAAGCATATTTACCTACGGCATGCAAAAGGGACTGGATCTGCTCTCGGAGCATAACATAAAGAATGTAAGCCTTACGGATTTTGATACGGTAGTTTCTGAAGCAGCAGAGGAGGGATATATAAAGAGCTCCGATGTAAAGAGGCTTATGGCCTTCAGGAATGATCCGTCTGATGAAAGCTGGATAGGAGGAAACAATGGCTAACCTTATAAACATTCTTGACCTCTCTGTGGAGGAGATAGACAGACTTATGGATCTTGCAGATGACATCATGGCAGATCCGGAAAAATACAACGAAAGCTGTAAGCATAAGATCCTGGCCACTTTATTCTTCGAACCGTCAACGAGAACAAGGCTGTCCTTCGAGTCTGCCATGCTTTCTCTGGGAGGAGAGGTCCTGGGTTTTTCGGAGGCTGCATCAAGCTCTTCTGCAAAGGGTGAGAGTGTTGCGGATACGATCACTGTCGTAAGCGGTTATTCCGACATCATAGCCATGAGGCATCCCAAGGAGGGAGCACCGGTAATAGGAGCGGAGCATGCTCTTGTTCCTATTATAAATGCCGGAGACGGAGGACATTATCACCCTACACAGACATTGGCAGACCTTCTTACCATAAGGCACGAACTGGGAAGGATGAGCGGCCTTAAGATAGGAGTTTGCGGAGACCTTAAATTCGGAAGGACCGTCCATTCTCTTATAGAAGCCATGTCCAGATATGATGACAACGAGTTTTATCTTATATCCCCGGAAGAGCTTAAGCTGCCGGGATTCGTTAAGAACGAATATATAATAGATAAGAATATCCCCTATAAAGAAACGGGATCTCTGGAGGACTGCATAGGCGAACTTGATATCCTCTATATGACAAGGGTACAGAGGGAAAGATTCTTCAATGAGGAAGATTACCTGAGGCTCCGTGACTGCTTTATACTCACAGAGGAAAAGATGAAGGATGCACGGGAGGATATGATCGTTATGCATCCTCTTCCCAGGGTAAACGAGATACAAACAGCAGTGGACAAGGATAAAAGGGCCTGCTATTTCAAACAGACCGTATACGGGAAATACATGAGGATGGCCCTTATCTTAAAGCTTCTGGAGGTAGAGGTATGAATATAGACAGTATTCAGAACGGATTCGTTATAGACCATATACAGGCAGGAAAAGGAATGGATCTTTACCATTTTCTGGAGCTTGATAAGCTGGATATGCCCGTGGCCATGATAATGGGAGCTTTCAGCAGGAAGACAGGCAAAAAGGACATCATAAAGATCGACGGAGAGGTTGATATAAATATTGATGCCATAGGATATGTGGATCCGGGGGCAACCGTTACCATCATAAAAAACGGACAGATCGTGGAGAAGAGAAAGATAGAGGAGCCTGAGATACTTACGGATGTAATATATTGCAAGAATCCCAGGTGCATAACCTCCACGGAGCAGGAGATCAGGCACGTGTTCAGGCTTACGGATAAAAGCAGGCATGAATACAGATGTATATACTGTGATGCAAGGGGTTGACTGAATGAAGGTTCTTATTGCAGAGGATGAAGCGGGCGTAGCCAGAGCGATAAAGGTATTCCTTGAGCGCAATAAAATAAATGCTGATGTTGTTGAGGACGGGGAATCTGCTCTTTCCTACCTGGAATATGCGGAATATGATGTAGCCGTCCTCGATATTATGATGCCGAAAGTGGACGGAGTGACTGTCGTTAAAAAGGTAAGAGAAAAGAATATGGATATACCCATACTTCTCCTTACTGCAAAAAGCGGTATAGACGACCGTGTAAACGGCCTTACGGCCGGTGCAGATGATTATCTTATAAAGCCTTTTGATATGAACGAGCTGCTGGCCAGGATAAAGGCTCTTTCCAGAAGGGGGAAAAGCTTTTCTCCTGACATACTGGATATAAACGGCACAAAGCTTAATCTTAACAGCTTTGAACTTTCAAGAGGGGAAGCCGTGGAGAAGCTTAACAACAAGGAATTCCAGCTTATGGAGCTTTTTATGAAGTATCCGAAGCAGGTATTTTCCGCCGACCACATAATGGAAAGGATCTGGACGGAATCTGATGCAGAAATAGATGTGCTGTGGACTTATATGGGATTTATAAGAAAAAAGCTTAAGAAGATAGGCGCCACTGTGGAAATAAAAACAGTCAGAGGCGCAGGGTATTCCCTGGAGGAGATATGATGCTTAAAAAGCTGCAGAGAAGATTCGTGATATGGACATCTCTGGCTATATTTGCAGTGATATCCATGATCGTTTTGATCATAAATATTTCATACAGGAGAGTCCTTATAACAAGGGAGGATAATACCATAGATTCCATAATGTCCGGTGAGAGGCAGCCGGGCCCCGGAGGACCCGGGAGCGGCAATGTCCCGGGAGAAGGACCCGGGGACCAGATGGAGCCAAAGCCCGGAACCGGTAATGATCCGGGAAAGAACAACGGAAACGGAGGGCAGGATCCGAAAGGCGGCATAGCATTTGACGGCAATATGTCTCCTGAAGCGCCTTTCCTCACAAGATATTTTACCGTGACGGCTGACGCGGAAAAGAATGTTGTTTCAGTATCTATTGACAACATCGGGTCCGTGACACAGGAGGATGGAAAGACCATGGCTGAGGAGGTCCTTTCCGAAGGCAGCGAAAGGGGCTACAGCGGAGAATACCGGTACGCCGTAAAGACAACGGATGAAGGGTATCTTATGGCGTTCCTTAACTGCTCCCAGGACCAGGAATCCATGTTGTCCATACTTAGGGTCTCGATCATAGTAGGGGCATCAAGCATGCTTCTTATCGTACTGGCACTTTTTCTGATCTCCAGACGGGTGATAGCTCCGTATGCAAGAAACATGGCCATGCAAAGACAGTTTATTACTGATGCGGAGCATGAGCTCAAAACACCGCTCACTTCCATTGCAGCCAGTACGGATGTGCTTATGATGGATGAAGAGAACGAATGGCTCCTTAATATAAAGGACCAGACAGAGCATATGAAAAAGCTGGTGGCAGGGATGCTTACTCTTTCAAGAATGGACGAGGAATCGCCTATCCCTGACAAAGAGACATTCTCTATAAGTGATGCTGCCTGGGAGACAATGCAGCCCTTTGAGATGGCTGCAAGAGGGCTTAATAAGAGCTTTAAATGTGACATAGAAGACGGCATGACCATGGAAGGCGCCAGGGCCATGATACAGCAGATGATGTCCATTCTCTTGGATAATGCCGTCAAGTATTCCGACGATGAAGGAAATATTGTTTTTAAGGTCTATAAATCAGGCAAGAAAGTTCATGTTGATGTTTCCAACACGGGAGATCTTTCCGGCATAAAGGAACCGGAGAGGCTGTTTGACAGATTTTACAGACCTGACAGCTCAAGAAATATTAAAACGGGAGGCTTCGGCATAGGCCTTTCCATAGCAAGGGCAGTAGCCAGGGGACACAAGGGAGATATAAATGTGTCCATTTCGGGCAACAAGATAACCTTCAACGCGGTAATGGAATAAAATACAATATATTACAGAAATGTTAATAAAATAAAAACTAAAATGTGAGTTTTCCCCGCAGCTGCGGGGAAAAACCTGTTACGGATGTCCAAATTGTGATACAAACAAAACACCCAGTTATGGTGTTTTTTAATAAAATAAACCACAATATCTTGTATTTTTCTGTTGACATGGTATAACCCTTATGATAAATTATGTTTCACCGACACAAGGTGTAATTACGTGCGGCTATGGCTGCGCTTTTTTTATCAAAGTTTTACAGGGAGGGAAAGAGCATGAAGATCATCAAAAGAAACGGTTCCGAAGTTCCCTTTGATATCTTTCGGATTGCCAACGCTATAAAGAAGGCAAATGCAGAAGTAGACGAGGACGAAAGATTAAAAGAAACTCAGATCATGGATATCTCTTACGATGTAATGCACAGGTGTGAGGAAGCATTACACGCCCTTAATGTGGAAGAGATACAGGATATGGTCGAGAACGGCATCATGGAAAGAGGCGCTTTTCAGGTTGCCAGAAAGTATATTACTTATCGTTATATTCAGAACCTTAAGAGAAAAAGGAATACCACAGACGACAAGATCCTTTCTCTTATAGAATGCAACAACGAGGATGTAAAGCAGGAGAACTCCAATAAGAATCCCACCGTAAACAGCGTTCAGAGGGATTATATGGCAGGAGAGGTAAGCAAGGACCTGGCCAACAGGATCCTTTTACCCAAGGATGTGGTGGAAGCAAATGCAGAAGGCATCATCCATTTCCATGATGCGGATTATTACGCTCAGCATATGCATAACTGCGATCTGGTAAATCTTGAGGATATGCTTCAGAACGGTACAGTTATAAGCGGAACCACCATCGACAAGCCCCACAGCTTTTCAACGGCCTGCAACATTGCTACGCAGATAATCGCGCAGGTTGCATCCAGCCAGTACGGCGGACAAAGCATAAGCCTTACACACCTTGCTCCTTTTGTTGACGTCAGCCGTCAGCGCATCAGGAAGAAAGTGGAAGAGGAAGCCGAGATCATGGGCGTTAAGGTCGACGACGATACTATCTCAAGGATCGTTGAGGACAGACTTCTTGACGAGATCAAGAAGGGTGTGCAGACCATACAGTATCAGGTAGTAACTCTTATGACCACCAACGGACAGGCTCCCTTCGTTACGGTCTTCATGTATCTTAATGAGGCAAGGAACGAAAGAGAGAAGAAGGATCTTGCAATAATCATCGAAGAGATGCTCCGTCAGAGGATCCAGGGCGTAAAGAATGAGGCAGGAGAGTGGATAACACCTGCTTTCCCCAAGCTTATATATGTACTTGAAGAAGATAACATCAGACCCGGTACTCCCTATTTCTACCTTACGGAGCTGTCTGCAAAGTGTACGGCCAAGAGAATGGTTCCCGACTATATCTCCGAGAAGGTAATGATCAAAAATAAAGTTGACGAGAACGGCGAGGGACATTGCTATACATGTATGGGATGCAGAAGCTTCCTTACTCCTTATGTGGATCCCGTTACGAAGGAACCCAAGTATTACGGAAGGTTCAACCAGGGCGTCGTTACCATAAATCTTGTTGATGTTGCACTTTCCAGCGGAAGGAATATCGAGGAATTCTGGAGGATATTCGATGAAAGGCTGGAGCTTTGTCACAGAGCTCTTGTTGCAAGACACGAAAGACTTAAAGGCACTCTTTCCGATGCGGCTCCTATACTTTGGCAGTACGGAGCTCTTGCAAGACTTAAGAAGGGAGAGACCATAGACAAGCTCCTCTTCGGCGGATATTCCACCATAAGTCTTGGTTATGCCGGACTTTACGAATGCGTAAAATATATGACCGGAAAATCTCATACGGATGAAGAGGCAACACCTTTTGCTCTTTCCATAATGGAATACATGAATGCAAAATGTGCTGCATGGAGAGCTGAACACAACGTGGCATTCTCTCTTTACGGCACACCTCTGGAATCCACCACATACAAATTTGCCAGAGCTCTTCAGAAGAGATTCGGCATCGTTCCCGGCATCACAGACAAGAATTATATTACAAACAGTTATCACGTACATGTAACGGAAGAGATCGATGCATTTACGAAGCTGGGATTCGAGGCTAAGTTCCAGAAGCTTTCTCCCGGCGGAGCCATAAGCTATGTGGAAGTTCCCGACATGCAGGACAATATCGAAGCTGTTATTGCCGTTATGCAGTATATCTACGATCACATAATGTATGCTGAGCTTAATACCAAGTCTGATTATTGTCAGGTATGCGGCTATGACGGAGAGATAAAGATCGTCGAGGAAGACGGAAAGCTTATCTGGGAATGTCCCAAGTGCGGAAACAGGGATCAGTCCAAGATGAACGTAGCAAGAAGGACCTGCGGTTATATAGGTACTCAGTACTGGAATCAGGGCAGGACACAGGAGATCAAGGACAGGGTACTGCACCTTTGATAATGATCTAGAAGGCGGCGCCAGTCACCCGCCGCTTATATAGATAGAGCCGGGTACAGCCCGGCTCTTATTTTCCGGAAATGGAGAAAGGCATATGAAATACGGAAATATCAAATATAACGATATAGCTGACGGAGAAGGGTGCAGGACATCTCTTTTTGTCAGCGGATGCACCCATCATTGCGAAGGCTGCTTCAATCCCGAGACATGGGATTTCGAATATGGTATGGATTTTACCAAGGAAACCGAGGACGATATAATAAGATCCCTTGAGCCAATGTACATATCCGGCATAACGGTCCTGGGAGGAGAACCTATGGAAGTCAGAAACCAGAAGGTTTTAAGGCCCTTCCTGCAGCGGATAAAAAAAGAGCTTCCCCACAAAAATATCTGGATATATTCCGGATACACATGGGAGGAGCTTCTGGATAAGAATAATGCAAGATGTCATTCCGAGGACACGGAAAAGATACTGGAGATCACAGATGTTCTGGTAGACGGAGAATTCATCCTGGACAAGAAAGATATAATGCTGAGATTCAGAGGGAGCAGTAATCAGAGAGTTATCGATGTGCCTGCCACCCTGAAAGCAGGTGAAGTAATCATATCCGAATACTCCAAGAGAAAAGAATATTAAAAACATGCATCATATAAATAAAAAGGCAGCTTATGCTGCCTTTTTTAGTGCAAAAGATCATCTTCCCATGGCAGACCACCATATGATGATGGCCTGGGCTCCCAGTCCCACCAAGAGAAACCAGGGGACAAATCCTTCCGTAAAAAGGGAAATGTGGACTGTAATGGCCGCCATGACAGACCACACCAGCAGGGAGATAATAAGATAATTCTTTCTCTGATTAAACCAGAGGCTGTTGTATATCAGCCATATGACCATTATCAGAGGAATAAAATACAGGAATATAAGCCACTTATGGGGCATATGGGGAGCCAGGGAATTAAGGACTACGTAAAGGGCTATGGCAGTAAATATGACCATAAGTATGCTCATCACAGTAATATAAATATGTCTTTTGTAAAGCCCGTTGGCTTTTCCTCTGGGGACAGGGACATCATCCCCGGAATGGGGCGTGATGAGATAATCCACCGTAACATTAAAAAGATCCGCTACGGATTTGAGATTTGAGATATCAGGAGTGGAGCCACCCCGTTCCCATTTTGAAATGGCCTTATCGGAATAATTTAGCAGATCACCCATTTCTGCCTGGGTCATTCCGGATGCCTTTCTCAGATTTATAATGTTCTCCGCAATAATATCCTTTATGTCAGACATAGCTGCTCCGATCAAGACTATCTGAAGATCAAACTAGTTTTGTAGCATTATAACTTTTTTCCACGAGCTGTTCAAGAATAAGGTAAACCGGCAGTAGAAAGGCACTCTACCGGCAGTAGAGTTCCGCTTAAATAAAGGGTTTCCCGGGGTTGAAGGTCTGTCGGTAGCAATTGCCGAAAAAACATATATACTTTTGCCATACCAGAGAAATAATCAAATGAAAGAGGTATTTATCATGAGTGATTATAAGATAATAGCAGATACCGGTGCCGATATTTCCCAGGAGATATTAAAGAGATGGGATGTGGATTACTGTCAGCTTACCTTTAAATTTGACGGTGAAGAAACAGAATATAAAAATTTCGATATGGACACCAAGGTATTTTACGACAAAATGAGAAAAGGCGGTGTGGCAAGGACATCAGCCATCAATTCCGAAGGATTTAAGGATAAATTCAAAGTTTACCTGGATCAGGGTTTAGATGTTTTATACACCGGATTCTCCTCCGGCATAAGCGCCACGGTTTCCAGCGCTCAGTCCGCAGCAGAAGAATTAAGAACCGAATATCCCGACAGAAAGATAATCGTGGTAGACACTCTTTCTGCATCATCCGGAGCCGGACTGATGGTAAAATTTGCCGTAGACAACAAGAATAAAGGCATGTCCATAGAGGAAAACGCAAAAGATCTGGACAGCAGAAAGATGGGGCTCAGCCACTGGTTTACCGTTGAAGATCTTGTTTATCTTAAGAGAGGCGGAAGGATAAGCCCCACGGTCGCCTTTGTGGGAAATCTTCTTGGTGTAAAGCCCATACTTCATGTGGATGATGAAGGCCATCTTATAAATATGACAAAGGCAAGGAACAGAAAAGGCTCTCTTAAGATGATCGTTGATAAATGCGTGGAAAATCTTCCCGAAGATTTTAAGGGCCCAGTTTTTATAAGCCATGCCGATTCCCTGGATGATGCCAGATTCACGGCTGAATACTTTAAAGAGAGGACAGGCGTCAAAGCAGATCTTATTTCAGAGATCGGCCCCGTTATAGGCGCTCATGCCGGCCCCGGCACCATTGCACTTTTTGCCGAAGGAATAAAGAGATAATAACAGATAGAGGGTATGGCACAGGCCATACCCTTTTTTATTTTGCTGTGATATAATCGAAAGACTTCAGTTTACTATGGGGTGAGGTCCTGCCGTATATGATGCTTGCGGCAAAACAGCAGCGGAGGAAAAGAGATTTGGAAAGAGGTGGCATAAACGCCCTTGCATTAAAGATAATAGCGGTTATCTCCATGCTTGTGGACCATGTGGCGGCATCAGGTCTTCTGCGCCGTTTTTATCCAAACGGATTACTGGGACTTGATCCCAATACATCATATGAAGCGGCAAGAGCCATAGGACGCCTTGCATTCCCCATATTCTGTTTTCTTATGGTGGAGGGGATAAAACATACCGGAAACTGGAAAAGGTATGTGCTCCGGGTAGCTGTGTTTGCTCTGATATCGGAGATACCCTTCGACATGGCATTGAACGGTAAGCTTTTTAACTGGGGGTATCAGAATGTACTTTGGACACTGCTTCTTGGCATGGTGCCCCTTTTATATCTAAAGCTTTATGAAGGAAGGGATAAAACGGCAGGGTATATAGCCCTTGTCATTGTTGGAGCCATGGCGGCAGAGACCTTTTTACTTTCGGATTACGGAGCATCCGGAGTGGTGCAGATAGGGATAATGGGCTTTATGCTCCCTGAAAAGGCGGAGGAGCATCCAGTTAAAAATACGGTCATATGCGCTATTGCCATTGCCGCATGCTGTCTCGTGCAGATGAATTATCTGGAGATCCCTGCAGCGATCGCCCTTATACCCATATTCTTCTATAACGGGAAAAAGGGTCCGGGAGGCAGGTTCTTCCAGTATTTCGTTTATACCTTTTATCCTGTTCATTTATTGATTTTGGGACTTTTAGTCATGGGGGTAAGTCATGCATGATAAATTAACCAGGGGAGATATCCGGAAAATGGAGGAGGAGATACAGTACAGAAGGCTTGAGCTTCGGCCCAAGCTTCTTCAGTCTCTTAAGGAAGCCCGGGCTCATGGTGATCTTTCCGAAAATTTTGAATATTATGCTGCAAAACGCGAAAAAAACAGAAATGAGAGCCGCATAAGATACCTGGAAAATATGGTTAAGACCGCAATCATCATCGAGGATGACACGAAAAAAGACCAGGTCGGAATAAATAATCTCGTTACCGTGCACTTTGAAGAGGATAACGAGGATGACACATTTAAGATCGTGACAACCATACGATCCGATGTCACAAAAAACCTTATATCCATTGATTCTCCTATGGGCAAGGCCCTTCTGAGAAAAAAAGAGGGAGATCGTGTGGAGATAAAGACTGAGACCGGATATGTATACCACGTGGTGATCAAAAAAATAGAAAAAATAAAAGATGAGGATAAGGATGTGATCAATCCTTACTGAGTTGCAGAAAGGCCTGTTTTTCCAAAGAAAAGCAGGCCTTTTTTATTGAAAAGAAAAGGAGTGCATGATATAATTTTACGGAATATCTTTACTTTATTTATAAGAGGTATCAAATGGTAGATAAAGAAAAAGTGCATCTTATGTGCAAAGGTGCTATTTACGAAAAAGAATACGGCACCGAGGACATGAGACGAACATCATATCTTGCCAGCGATTACGTCAGATATAATCTTCTTAAAACTCTGATCGGCGTAACCATCTGCTTTATTATCATTTCGGGAGCTCTCTTTATTTTCTCCACGGACGAAGTGCTGGAAAAACTGGTGGAACTTGACTTCAAGGGCCTTTTCAGCAAATATGCCGTTTATTATATCATCGTACTTATCATTTACACGGTCATCAGCATTATTTTCTATGCATATCAATATCATATAAGCAATAAAAGGATCAAAAATTACGTTAAGCTTTTGGACAAGGTCAACGAATATAACGGCGTTCATATAAAGGACAAAAAGAAATCAGGCAATAAAGAAAGAAACCAGAAGAAAAAGGGAGGGAGCGGAAAATGAATAACATAAGCAATGCCATAAATTCCGTGGCCCTTTTCTTAAAAAAATACGAATATTATTTCATGATGCTGGTCAAATTCGTTCTGGCTATCATTATCTTCAACCAGTTAAAAAACAACCTGGGATATTCGTCGTTTTTTAATAACGGTATCATTATCTTCGGCCTGTCTCTGGCATGTGCCGTTATACCTTCAAATCTTTTTGCCCTTATTGTGGGTATGGTTACCCTTATCCATCTTTACAGACTTTCACTTATTATCTGCGTAATAGCAGGTATACTGCTCCTTCTTATATACCTTATGTATCTGAAATTTGCTCCGGAGCAGGGTCTTTTGATGGTCGCGGTCCCCGCCCTCATACCCTTTAATCTGCATTTTGCTCTGGCCATGGGAGCAGGTCTTATGGTAAATCCTTTTACCATCGTGCCTGCCTGCGGCGGAGTCATCATATACTACATCATCGATTACCTTAAAACAGCGGCTGATTCCGTGGGATCAAGCACGGAGATAAGGGATATAATCTCCTCCGTAAAAGGTATATTCGACGGCATCATGGATAATAAGGACATGGCTGTCCTCTGCATGGTGTTCATTACAGTCATCATAATCGTATTCCTGGTGGGAAAGAGAAGCTTTCCCTTTGCATGGTATATAGGCCTTGGCCTCGGTATAATAGGCGGCATCATTGCAGTTAACGTTTTCAACAAAATGCTTAACGGAAACCTTCCTGTAGGAAAGACTGCAGTGGGTCTTATAATAGGAGCGCTCATTATCGGGGTACTTCAGTTCTTATTCCACAATGTCCATTATTCCAAGAGGGAGGCTCTTACCTTCGAGGACGAGGAATATGTTTATTATGTAAAGGCACTGCCTAAGAAGATTCAATTCGAGGAGCAGGAGGAAACCGGTATAAAGGATGCCCTTAATATGCTCCGAAAGAAGGATAAGAAGGAAGAGGATAAGAAGGAAAAAGCGGAGATAGAAGGAGAGCCTGCACCTGCAACCGGAGACACCATCGTGGCGGGTCATACGGGAAACAGAAGGAAAAAGGATACATTTAAAGCTGAAAAGGCTGTTGAAACGGAAAAGGATGACATGCCTGACCTTCTGGAGGATGAGATCCCCTTCGAAGATGCAAAAGAGCCGGAACGGGATAAAACAAGCATATTGGAAGAGGAAGACCTTGGCGGCATACCTGAGATAAAGAGCAATAAAAAGGAAAAGGATAAAAAGACTCCCGGAGAAAGAAGAGCCGAGAGGCTTAAAAAGGCCAGGGAAGAAAGAGAAAAGAGACGCAGGGAAAGAGAAGCAGCTGCAGCCGCGGAACCCGAAGATATAGACGATATACTGGAAGAGGAATTAGCCGCAGAGGATACAACGGCTGATTCGGCCTATGCCGAAAGGCGGAGAAAGCGTCTGGAACGTGCGGAGAGAAGAAGAGCAGAAGGCAAAAAATATAAAGAAAATACGGAAGATATAAAGGAGCTTCTGCCTGAAGATCAGGCGGAGACATCAGGGGATAATATCCCCATGGTAAAAGAAGATCAAAGATCATTTTTCCTTGATCCGGACGGTGAAAGCTTTGATGAGATCACCTCCGAAGATATCGGGGATCATCTTGATAAATAATCCGACAGGGAGACGATATGGCAACCATAGGCAATGTTATAGGCGATAAGCTTGCATGGATCTGGAAAACGCTTACATCCTTCAGGATAAGCTACATAATCGAGATCCTCATAATAGCCGTCTTAGTATATTTCATGCTTCACTGGATCAAGCAGACGAGAGCATGGATGCTGCTGAGAGGCCTTCTTATAGTGCTTCTTTTTGCCATTGTTTCCTATGTTTTCCAGTTGTCGGTAATACTATGGATATTTACAAACCTGTTCAGCGTTATCGTAGTTGCCATCCTTATCATTTTCCAGCCAGAGCTCAGAAGAGCATTGGAGCAGCTGGGAAGAAGAGGCATCGCCGGAAATATTTTTAACGGCAGACGAAGCAGCGAGGAATCCATAAGAGAAAGCGAAAAGGTTATGGAATCCGTAAGGAAGGCTGCCATAGAGCTGTCCAGGACAAAGACAGGAGCTCTTATCGTCATAGAAAAAGAGGTTATGCTCAGCGAATATGAAAGAACGGGCATCCTGATAGATTCCAAGGTATCAAGCCAGCTGCTTGTAAATATATTCCAGAAGAATACTCCTCTCCATGACGGAGCGGTTATCATAAGAGGCAACCGGATCGTAGCGGCAACATGCTATCTTCCCCTGACCGATAACAGCGAATTATCCAAGAGCCTTGGAACAAGGCACAGGGCCGGAGTGGGCATAAGCGAGGTATCGGACAGCCTTACGGTCATCGTCTCCGAAGAAACGGGAGAGATCTCCATTGCAAGAGAGGGAGAACTTGAAAACGGTCTTACACAGGACCATCTCAAAAACGAACTTATCGGATTTATCGGAATAAAGGATAAGACCGAGGGCAGGACAGGTGCCGCCCAGGTGGAAAGAAAGGCAGACAATGAAGAAACTTCTGACAAATAATGTCGGGACAAAAATATTGTCGCTTATTATAGCTGCAATCATATGGTTTGTTATCTACGATATAGAAGATCCTGTTACAACCAACAGGTATACTCTTTCTGTGTCCATAATAAACGAAGACAAGCTGGAGGATTTCGGCAAGACCTACGAGATCCTGAGCGGAGATACCGTTACTGTGTCCGTTTCAGGCAAAAGCTCTCTTCTTAATCAGCTAAGGTCCACGGATCTTACTGCTGTGGCAGATATGACAAAGCTGTCCCTTATGAATGCAGTGCCCATAGAAGTTACGGCCCAGAAATATCAGGATCAGCTGGAGATAGATACGGGAAATGCCACCATGAATGTGGACATAGAGGATATCGTAACTAAAGACTTCAAGATAAACTTCATAACTGAGGGTACCCCGGAGGAGGGCTATATAGCAGGTGATATCACCAGTTCTCCGAACATCATAACCGTTACGGGCTCGGAGACTTCGGTAAATACTCTCGCTCAGGTGGCTGTTACCATTAACATCGGGGGAGTCAGCGAAGATATATCCACCGTTGAAAAAGTCGGCCTTTTTGACAGCGCCGGTAATACTCTGGATCCGTCCAGATTTACCTTAAGTGCGGAAGAGGTTGTTACAAATGTGCCTCTTTTAAAGACAAAGACAGTTCCTGTGGAGCTTGATTTTACAGGTGCTCCTGCAGACGGATTTGCTGTAACAGGGACAGGATACGGCCCCAAGGAACTGGAAATAGCAGGAACCGTTGATGCATTAAAGGAGATATCCGAGATCAGGCTTCCCGACTATGATTATACAGGGATCAAAGAATCCCTTCAGGAGACTGTGCCCGTTACGGACCAGTTGCCCAGCGGCATAAGGATTACTGACGGCGATCCGGAAAAGGCCATTGCCGTAAATATAGAAGTTGACGAAAAGGATGAAAGGGAGTTTGAGATAGAGCTTAAAAATGCAGAGATCAGAAACAGCTCCCCGTCTCTGGAATATGAAATAAATAACGGAGAAGACATCACAATAACGCTGACCGGCGGAAAGACGGCCTTAAGCGAGCTTAAGAACAGCGATATCAAGGTATTTCTGGATGTAGCAGGACTTACATCCGGTACCGGTCAGGTGCAGTTGCAGATAGAAGAACTGGCGGACAATATCAAACTTAAAAACAGAGTAAATGTAAGTGTTAAGGTAACTTCCAAGGAAACGGAGGAGTAGCAATGGTCCTGGACTCTGTGATCATCAGAAAAAAAGGCGGTATAGATCTGAGACCCGCCGGCCTCATTTGTGCAGAGGCGATGAAATACAGATCACAAATAATAGTTACTGTGGGATCAAGGACCGCCAATGCAAAAAGCATCATCAGCCTGATAGGTGCGCATTTGGATGACGGAGACACAGTGGAGATCAAGTGCGAAGGCGATGACGAAAAGGAAGCCCTGGAAGCTCTTTTGGATCTCTTTAAGAACGGACTTGATAAATAAAAGGGCATTATTGCCGAAGTTATGGAGGTCTGATGTTATTATCCGTAATAATTCCCTGTTATAACGAGGAAAAGGTAATAAACGATATGTATGAAAGCCTCCGGGTCAATTGTGATGCCGTTAAAGCATCCGGTTTTGACGCGGAGCTTATTTTTGTTGACGACGGTTCCCGTGACAATACCAGGGATATACTGAAAAGCCTGGCAGAAAAGGACCCGATTGTCAGATATATCTCCTTCAGCAGAAATTTCGGGAAGGAGGCGGCCATGCTCTGCGGTCTCAATTATTCTTCCGGGGACTGCGTGATCATAATGGATGCAGATCTTCAGCATCCGCCGGAACTTATCCCTCAGATGGTGGAAGGTTTTTTGGAGGGCTATGATCAGGTAATAGCCAGACGAAACAGGAAAGGCGACAAGGCAGGAAACAGCTTCTTTGCCCGAAGATATTATAAAATGGTAAACCGTATGACTGATGTGGACATGCCGGACGGAGAAGGTGATTTCCGTCTGCTTTCAAGAAAAGCCGTAAATGCTTTGCTTTCCATGGATGAATACAACAGGTTTTCCAAGGGAATGTTTTCATGGATAGGATTCAGGCAAAAGGTCATAGAATATGAGAACAGGCAGAGAGCTGCCGGAGAGACAAAATGGACCTTTAGAAAGCTTTTGTCTTACGGTATTGGCGGCATAATGTCCTTTAACGACAAGCCCTTAAGGATATGCTTTGTGCTGGGAGGCGTCTCTATATTCCTATGCCTTGTTTATATGATAGTTACGCTTATTCAGATAATCATATCCGGAATAACCGTTCCGGGATATTTTACGACCATATGCGCCATAATGATCCTGGGAGGACTTCAGCTTTTGTCTATAGGTGTTCTGGGCGAATACATCGGTAAGATATATTATGAGGTGAAGGGAAGGCCTCATTATCTGGTGGATGAGACTAATATGGACTCAGAAGCCGAAAAGGAGGATAAGGAAAACGAACTTTCTTAATAAGCACAGGGAATTGATCAGATACATCATAGCGGGAGCCCTGACCACCCTGGTTTCCATCGGGAGCTTTTATCTTTTTGAAAGGATACTTTCCGTAGATCACCTTATCGCAAATATCCTGTCATGGATATTTGCGGTTCTTTTTGCTTATGTGATCAACAGGATCTGGGTGTTTGAAAGCAAGAAAAAGAGAGGGGAAGGTGTTTTAAAGGAATTCCTTCTTTTTGTGGGAGCCAGGATCACATCTCTTGCCATAGAAGAGGCCGTTCTTTTTGCGGGCGTGGATCTTTTGAAGATTGATTCCATTATTGTTAAGACAGGTGCCCAGATCATAGTTCTCATCATCAATTATCTGTTCAGCAAATTAGTTATTTTTCACAAGGACAGCTGATAAAAAAGTAAAAAATAATAGTTTTTTCAATAGTTTTTCACAAAAAATACACATAGAAAAACTATTCTTCTAAAGACTAGAATAATGCAGGATATGTTAGGAGGGCATTATTATGACAGACGATTTTTTCAGAGATCCCATATCCGACGAGGATAATGAGAGAGATAAAAAAGAGACATCATTTTATTATGATGTACCGGAGGATTATGAACGAGGCGCAGAGAGTACCGATCAGAAGGAAGAATCCAAACCGGAAAAGAAAAGAGGCTTTTTCAGAATGGCCGGTAAGGTCCTCGCTCTGGCTTTGATCTTCGGCATTGTTGCAGGAGTGGTCTTCCACGGGGTAAATTACAGTGCGGGAAGGCTCTTTGACAGGTCCGGATCCACAACTTCAGGAGAGTCAGGAGTCACATCAGAAAGCACTGCCGCCAAAGATGAGAAGGAGACAGAAACAACGCCTCAGGAACCCATAGCCAGCGTGTCACCTGTTCCGTCATCTGGAGAAACGGATCTGGAAGCTATGGTAGAGGAAGTCATGCCAAGCATCGTCGCTGTTAATGTGGTTGTTCAGACGACGACTCAGGACTTTTTCGGCAGGACATATTCCAGGGAATCTGCAGGAGCCGGTTCCGGCATCATCATTAAGGATGAGGGCGGAAGGCTTTATATATTGACTAATCATCATGTTATAGAGGACGCAAAGGATGTATCCGTAACCTTTGAGGATAATTCATCTGCCAAGGCTACTGTGATGGGATACAAGGCAGATGAGGATGTGGCTGTAATAGTAGTAAACAGCGAGGACATTTCAAGCGAAACCAGATCGGCCCTGAAGGTCGCTCTTCTGGGTGATTCCGATAAGGTAAAGGTAGGAAGTTGGGCCATTGCCATAGGTAATGCTCTGGGCTACGGCCAGTCAGTAACAAGAGGTATTATAAGTGCCGTGGAAAGGACTGTTACACTGACTGACGGCACCATGACCCTGCTTCAGACAGATGCTGCCATCAACCCGGGAAATTCGGGAGGTGCTCTGTTGAATACTTCAGGTCAGGTCATCGGTGTGAACAGTGTCAAATATGCATCCGAATCAGTGGAAGGTATGGGCTTTGCAATTCCCATCAATAGGGCTATGGAGATAGTCGACGAGATAATAGCAAAGGGAGACAGCCCTGTGCAGACTCAGGAAAAAGAGGCATTTCTGGGTATCCACGGCGGCACCATTACTGAATCCATGGCTTTGCAGTACGATTGTCCTCAGGGCGTATATATCAGCGCCATAGTTGAGGATTCCGCAGCATCCATGGCAGGACTTAAAGCAGGCTTTATAATCACTGAGTTTGACGGCAGCAGGATACTGACCATGGAGGAACTTACGGAAGCCATAGGTCAGCATGCACCGGGAGACTCTGTCGATGTAAAGGTATGTATGCCTGATGTAAGAGGCTATTATGAGGAAGAGATGAAGTTTACGGTCATCCTTACGGAAAAGCCGGAGGAGACATCCACCGGCAACAGCGGTTACGGCGGCTATGACGACTATTACGGATATGATTTCGGAAATTAAGTAATGATGCAGACAAAGCTAAGAGGCCTTTCCCGAAAGGGAAAGGCTTTTTTCTGCATTTTATATACCGGAGCATATAGTTTAAAGCAGCAAATTATGGTAAACTGTTGAAGTATTTAAACATAGGAAAGAGAATATGTCAGAAGAAATCATTAATACCGGCACGGAAAAGGTGACGGACATCACGGAAGAAAAGAAAACAGAAAAGTCATCAGAGGATGATCTTAATAAAGACAGGGACTACGAAGAATATTGTTATGTCTGCAAAAGGACGGAATCCCAGGCAGGACCCATGATACACATGCCCGGGACATCCATAGCCGTCTGCAGCGACTGCTTCCAGAGAAGTGTGGATTCCATAAAGAATTCCGGAATGAATCTGGAAGATATGCTGAAAAACGTAAATTTTGTGGATATGACGGATCTTTTTGCCATGAACCAGGAGATGCCGAAGGCCAACAGGATCAAAAAACGTACTCCCGACGAGGAAAAGGAGCCGCCTATAGATCTTAAGAAGG
Organism: uncultured Eubacteriales bacterium; assembly: GCA_902797845.1. Taxonomy (GTDB): domain Bacteria; phylum Bacillota; class Clostridia; order Lachnospirales; family Lachnospiraceae; genus RUG14319. Next base: position 32,027 of record CADBUJ010000046.1, read on the forward strand.
TACCGGCTCCTCATATCATCAGGGAGAAGCTGGACGAATATGTCATTGGTCAGGAACACGCCAAAAAGGCCATCTCCGTAGCTGTCTACAACCACTATAAAAGAGTCGCGACAAATACCCTTAAGGAAATAGAAATAGACAAATCCAATATCCTGATGATAGGACCAACAGGATCAGGAAAGACTTATCTTGTAAAGGTGCTGGCAAAACTGCTTGATGTGCCTCTTGCCGTATCGGATGCCACAGCCCTCACGGAGGCGGGATATATAGGCGATGATATCGAGAGCGTTATATCAAAGCTTCTTGCGGCAGCAGATAATGATGTGGATAAGGCTGAGACAGGTATTGTTTTTATAGATGAGATCGACAAGATCGCCAAGAAGGAAGGGACCACCACAAGGGATGTAAACGGAGAATCCGTACAGCAGGGACTTCTTAAGCTTCTGGAAGGAAGTGTGGTGGAGGTTCCCGTGGGAGCCACAAACAAAAACGCCATGGTGCCCATGGCCCAGGTGGATACTACGAATATCCTTTTTATATGCGGAGGCGCTTTCCCTGATCTGGAGAACGTTATCAAAGAAAGACTTAATAAGAGGAGTTCTTTGGGATTCGAGGCGGATCTGAAGGATAAGTATGACAACGATGAGGATATCTTTTCCAAAGTCACTATGGAGGACCTTAGGAAATACGGCCTTATTCCAGAATTTATCGGAAGGCTGCCCGTGGTGTTTTCCTTAAAGGGACTGGACAGGGATGCATTGGTCAAGATCCTCAAGGAACCTAAAAATGCCATACTTAAGCAATACAAAAAGCTTATGGAACTTGACGGAGTCACATTGGAATTTGAAGACGACGCGCTTTTTGCCATAGCTGACAAGGCTATAAAGAGAGGCACGGGAGCCAGAGCTCTTCGGTCCATAATCGAGGAATTCATGCTGGACATCATGTATGAGACTCCCAAGGATGAAAACATAGGAACAGTGATAATAACCAAAGATTATATTGAAGGAAAGGGTGGCCCCGGGATAATAGCAAAAGGGGCGAAGGAATCGGAATGAGCGAGAAAAAATTAAGTTTCACTTTTGACAATGCATGGACAAAACTTGGAAAATCAGCTTCAAAAAAAGCGCTTAAATTTGCGGAAGGATATAAGGAATTCCTTAATGATGCAAAAACGGAAAGAGAATGCGTTACCGTTATGGTGGATGTTCTTAACAAGAAGGGATATAAGGATCTTGATCAGGTAAAGGCGCTTAAGGAAGGCGATAAGGTATACCGCATCATAAAAGAAAAGGGTCTTGTGGCAGCAGTTATGGGAAAAAGACCTGTAACGGACGGTATAAATCTCCTTGGTGCACATATAGATTCTCCCAGGACCGATCTTAAACCCATGCCTCTGTACGAATCTGATGATATGGCCTTTCTTAAGACCCATTATTACGGCGGCATAAAGAAATATCAGTTTACGACTATCCCTCTCTCCATGCACGGCATCATATTTAACGAGAGGGGAGAAAAGAAGACTATCTCCATCGGAGAGGAACCCGGAGATCCCGTATTTACCATAACAGAGCTCCTTATACATCTGGCTGAGACACAGATGCAGAGGAAGGGCAGCCAGGTGGTAAAGGGCGAGGAGATGAATGTACTCTTTGCAGGAATGCCCATAGAGGACGAGGACGAGAAAAAGAAGGTTAAGGCCATGGCTCTTAAGCTTCTCTACGATAAATACAAAATAACCGAAAAAGATTTTATCTCTGCTGAGCTTGAGATGGTACCGGCCTTTAAGGCGCAAGACGTGGGCATAGACCGCTCCATGGTAGGAGGATACGGACAGGATGATCGTGTCTGCGCATATACGGAGCTTATGGCTCTTCTTGATGTAAAGGATCCGGAGATCACCTGCGCCGCATATTTTACAGATAAAGAGGAGACAGGCTCCAATTCCAATACGGGAGCTACCTCCAGGCTGTATGAAAACGTGCTGGCTGAGCTTCTTTACAAATCAAAGAAAAATGCAAATGATATGGATTTCAGGACCATGCTTGCCAACTCGAAGATGCTCTCATCTGATGTTACTGCAGCATTCGAGCCCAATTACAAGGTGCCTGATATTTTTGATAAGCTTAATTCCACATATCTGGGAAAAGGCGTTGGCATAGTTAAATATTCCGGATCAAGAGGCAAATACGGCTGCAACGATTCCTCAGGAGAATTCTTCAGGGAAGTGGTAAATGTATTCGATAAGGACAAAGTTCCCTGGCAGACGGGAGAACTGGGCGGAGTCGACGCCGGCGGCGGCGGGACCATAGCTGTTTATATGGCTCAGCTGGGAATGGACGTTATAGATTGCGGAGTTCCCGTATTGTCCATGCATTCACCTTTTGAGATAACGAGTAAAGCAGATATCTACTGCGCATATCTGGGCTTTTTGGCATTTATTCAAAAGTGCGGCAGATAAGGGAGGAAAAATGGAACTTCAGGAACTGAAAAGGACAGCATGTGAAGTAAGAAAAAATATCATCACGTCAACACATGCTGCAGGATCAGGGCACCCGGGAGGCTCTCTTTCAAGTGCGGATATCGTCACCTATCTGTACTTTGAGGAAATGAATATAGATCCCAAGAATCCTGACTGGGACAAGAGAGACAGATTTGTATTATCCAAAGGCCACTGCGCTCCTGTCCTTTACGGAGCCTTGGCTGAAAGAGGATACTTTCCCAAGGAGCTTCTTTTGACCCTCCGTCAGTTCGGCTCCATCCTCCAGGGACATCCTGATCTTAAAAAAACACCGGGTGTAGATATGTCTTCAGGCTCTTTGGGCCAGGGGCTGTCCGTTGCCGTAGGAATGGCTCTTTCCGCCAAGCTTTCAGGTGATGACATAAGAGTTTACTGCCTGCTTGGAGACGGAGAGATACAGGAGGGACAGGTCTGGGAAGCCATGATGTTTGCAGGAACGAGGAATCTGGATAACCTGTGCATCATAATAGACAACAACAATCTGCAGATAGACGGCGATATTAGAGATATATGTTCTCCTTATCCCATAGACGAAAAGGTAAAGGCTTTCAACCTGACTCCTGTTGTAATAGACGGAAATGATATGGAGCAGGTGGCGGAAGCATTTTCCGTTGCAAGGAACAACAAAGGCTGTCCCACTGTCATAATAGCCAAGACAGTAAAGGGAAAGGGTATTTCCTTTATGGAGGATCAGGTCTCCTGGCACGGAAAGGCGCCCAATGACGAGGAATTTGCTCAGGCAATGAGGGAGCTTACGGAGGGAGAATAATGGGAGATATTATTAAGATAGCCACTAGAGAATCCTACGGAAACGCCCTTAAGGCGCTGGGAGAAGAACATGAAGATGTTTATGTTCTTGATGCGGATCTTGCGGGAGCCACGAAGACGGGAACCTTTAAGAAGGCTTTTCCCGAGAGGCATATAGACTGCGGAATAGCAGAATGCAATATGATGGGTATCGCTGCAGGTCTTTCCCTTACGGGGAAGGTACCCTTTGCATCATCCTTTGCCATGTTTGCGGCAGGAAGAGCCTTTGAACAGATAAGAAATTCCATTGGATATCCTCATCTTAATGTTAAGATCGGGGCTACCCATGCCGGCATATCAGTAGGTGAAGACGGGGCCACCCATCAGTGCAACGAGGATATAGGCCTTATGAGGACTATCCCGGGCATGACCATAATATGCCCCGCAGATGATACATCAGCAAAGGCTGCAGTAAAAGCTGCTTACCAGATAGACGGACCTGTATATCTCCGGCTCGGAAGGTTTCCCGTACCTGTGATATACGATCCGGAGGAACTGGATTTTAAAGTGGGTAAGGCCATAAGAGTAAGAGACGGAGAGGATATCACCATAATCGCGACAGGCCTTACGGTCTCAACGGCTCTTGCAGCATCAGAGCTTCTTTCTGAGGACGGGATAAGTGCAGAGGTCGTAGATATGCATACCATAAAGCCTCTTGATGAGGATATGATCCTGGAATGTGCAAAAAAGACCGGAAGGATAGTTATCGCTGAAGAGCACAGTACATTAGGAGGCCTGGGTGATGCAGTATGCTCCGTGCTCTCACAGAAATGTCCCGTTAAAGCATTAAAGATAGGGGTCGAAGATGTTTTCGGCTCTTCCGGATCAGCCGAAGAGCTTATAAATGCTTACGGACTTTCGGGAGAGGCCATAAGCCATAAGATAAGAAAGTTTCTTAAAGACTGATGATCTTAGATCACAAATAATAATTTTAAGGAAGAAATTATGGAGACCATAACTGTTTCGGATATCCTTAAGGCAACGGGAGGAAGACTTCTATCGGGAGATCCTGATACAAGAGTTACCGGTGTTACGACAGATTCCAGAGAAGCATCTGCAGGAGCATTGTTTGTTCCCATAGTGGGAGAAAGGGTGGATGCTCATAAGTTTATTGCAGATGTATTTGAAAAGGGAGCCTCTGCATCATTTACACAAAGGGAGGATATCTCCTGCGGAGAGCATGCTCTTATTCTTGTAGATGATACGGAAAGGGCACTTATAAAGCTGGCATCCTGGTACAGGAGACTGTTCCCGATCCCCGTGATCGGCATTACCGGAAGCGTGGGAAAGACCTCCACAAAAGAGATGGTTGCCCAGGCTTTGTCGGCAAAATATAAGGTAATGAGGACAAAGGGGAATTACAATTCCCAGATCGGTGTTCCGCTTACTATGTTTAACATAGAAAAAGACCACGAGATAGCCGTAGTGGAAATGGGCATTTCAGACATGGGTGAAATGGATGACCTTGTGGATACTGCTGCTCCTGAATGCGCCGTTGTCACGAATATAGGTGTAGCCCATATACTTAACTTTAAAAAGCTGGAAACCACTTTAAGGGAAAAGCTTCGCATAACCAGGGATTTCAGCGGCGGGGACACTGTATTCTTAAACGGCAACGATGATCTTCTAAAAGACGCAGAGCCAAACGGACAGGTATGCAGGTACGGCATAGGAGATGAAGATCTTGATTATTATGCCACGGATATACATGTAAAGGATGCTCTTTATAATTTCACCTTTAATTACAGGGAAGACGGGGAGCTTAAGAAGATCCCGGTTGCCATATCGATGCTGGGAGATCATTATGCTGCCGATTCGGTGGCAGGCCTGGCTGTGGCATTAAAATACGGGGTGGATCCTATGATGGCAGCCCGGAAGCTGACGGAATATAAGGGACTGCCCATGAGACAGAATCTCATAAGGCTTTCATCAGATATGATCATCATAGATGATACATATAATGCCAGTCCGGATTCCATGAAAAGCAGCATCCGTGTTTTAAAAATGCTTGATAATCCCGGAAGGAAGATAGCCGTTTTGGCAGATGTGCTGGAGCTTGGCGAGGCTTCGGGAGATATACATTACGAGCTGGGAAAATGGATAAGAGAGAATCCCGTAGATATGGTCTTTTTAACAGGTGCGGAAATGAAAGAGGCTGCCCGCGCCCTTAAAGACTCGGAAGTAAAGGTATTTTATAACGAAACAAACAGTGAGACCTGGAAAATTCTTAAGGAGTCTGTATCCGAGGGGGATGCGGTGCTTTTTAAAGGCTCAAGGGGAATGCATCAGGAGGAACTGGTTGATAAAACAAAAGAAAGGTATGGGGCAAAGGATGTTTAAGATCACTTACAAAAAGCAGCTTACCGACACCATTTTTATGATGAAGGTAAGGGCTAAAAAGGTGGCTGAAAGCTGCCTGCCGGGTCAATTTGTTATTGTGATCGCAGATGATACAGGGGAGAGGATCCCTCTTACGATCTGTGATGCTGACAAAAAGAACGGCACTATCACCATCGTTGTACAGGTGGTGGGGGCATCTACAAAGAAGATGTCCGAAATGGAGAAAGGGGATTCCTTCAGAGATTTTGTCGGACCTCTGGGGAGACCTACGGATCTTCTGGAGCTTAAAAAGTCTGAACTTAAAAAGAAGAAAATAGTATTCGTTGCAGGCGGCGTCGGTACCGCACCTGTATATATGCAGGTAAAATGGCTTCATGACAACGGCATAGACTGTGATGTAATAATGGGAGCCAGAAATAAGGATCTTATAATACTTGAAGACATGATGAAAAAGGCCTGCAGGAATCTTTACATATGTACCGATGACGGGTCCTACGGAGACAAGGGACTTGTTACAGATAAATTAAAGGAACTGGTGGCAGAAGGAAAGGGTTATGACCATGTGGTGGCCATAGGCCCTATGATCATGATGAAATTTGTATCCCTTCTCACAAAGGATCTGAACATACCTACTGTAGTCAGCATGAACCCGGTAATGGTTGACGGAACCGGAATGTGCGGTGCATGCCGACTCATGGTGGGAGACGAGGTCAAGTTCGCATGCGTGGACGGACCTGAGTTCGACGGACACCTTGTGGATTTCGACGGAGCCATGAAGAGAGCCCTGCAATATAAGACCGAGGAAGGTCGTGCAATGCTTAAATTGCAGGAAAAGGAAACTCATCACGGCGGATGCAGAAGCTGCAGCTAAGGAGGAGGGGATCATATGGCATTAGATCTTGTTAAGGTTCCTGTAAGAGAACAGGACCCTAAAGTAAGAGCAACCAATTTTGAAGAAGTTTGCTACGGATACAACAAAAGAGAGGCAGTTAAGGAAGCAAAGAGATGCCTTCACTGCAAAAATCCTCTTTGCGTATCAGGCTGTCCGGTAAATATAGATATACCCGGATTTATAGAAGAGATAAAGAACAGGAATTATAAAAAATCCTTCGAGATCCTCTCTGAGAGCTCCAGCCTTCCGGCCATCTGCGGAAGAGTATGCCCTCAGGAGAGCCAGTGCGAAGGGAAATGTGTACTTGGCATAAAGGGCGATCCCGTAGCCATAGGAAAGCTTGAGAGATTTGCTGCTGACTTTGCCAGGGAAGAGGGCATAGTTCCCAAAAAGACAGGAAAGAGCACAGGACGCAAGGTAGCAGTTATAGGAGCAGGCCCTGCAGGCCTTACGTGTGCCGGAGATCTGGCTAAGCTGGGCCACAAGGTTACCATATTCGAAGCTCTCCACGAGCCCGGAGGAGACCTTATATACGGGATCCCTGAGTTCAGGCTTCCCAAGGACAGGGTCGTAAAGAAAGAGATCGAAAACGTGGAAAGGCTTGGAGTAAAGATAGAAACAGATGTTATTATCGGAAAGACTCTTACCATAGACGATCTTATTAAAAAGGAAGGCTTTGATGCCGTATTTATAGGCTCCGGCGCAGGACTTCCCAAGTTTATGGGAATTCCGGGAGAGCAGGCACTGGGCGTCTTTTCCGCCAACGAATTCCTTACGAGAAACAACCTTATGAAGGCATATCTGGATGAATATGACACACCCGTTTATGTGGGTAAAAAGGTAGTAGTTGTCGGCGGTGGCAATGTGGCCATGGATGCAGCCAGGACAGCCCTTCGTCTCGGTGCAAAAACATATATCGTTTACAGAAGGAGCATGGAAGAGCTTCCTGCAAGAGTGGAGGAGGTCCATCATGCAAAGGAAGAGGGCATAATCTTTAAACTCCTTACAAACCCCGTGGAGATACTTACAGACGATAAGGATAATGTTAAAGGTATAAGATGCATCAAGATGGAGCTTGGGGCACCGGACGAGTCGGGAAGAAGAAGGCCAGTCGAGGTCAAAGGCTCGGAATTCGACATTAAGTGCGATATGGTCATCATGGCTCTCGGCACATCTCCCAACCCCCTTATCTCTTCCACCACAAAGAATCTTGAAGTAAATAAATGGAATTGCATAGTTACGGAGGAAGGTACGGGAAAGACCACAAAGAAAGGCGTCTATGCCGGCGGTGATGCCGTAACGGGAGCTGCTACCGTTATCCTTGCCATGGGCGAGGGTAAGGCTGCGGCCAAGGCCATAGATGAATATCTGGCGAAAAAGAAATAAAAGGTATTTAAAGCGAAAAGGCGGAGCATACAATGCTCCGTCTTTTATACATTTATTGACACTATAACATGTAAATACTATAATAAGGTCGAATTTAATAGCTGGATAGTACACGCAGGTATATCCTGCACACGGAATGAAGTGAGAAGCTTCGCGAGTCGGTCACTGTGATGCCCGTATAAACGGGATAAGTCAGATACGGAGGAGACTATCCATTGCCCACGCCGGTTACCGGGGCAGAATCCTTACTCTTGATCCGCGGGCTTTTTATGCGGATTTTTTATTTTGAGTACTGCTTAAAATGCAGATTTTCTTTTGGTATGGCGTGGCCATACCTTTTTTATTGTAACCAAAACAGGAAGGAGACAAAAAAATGAAAAAGAAACTCTTAAGTTTTCTTCTTACATTGGCCATGGTGCTGGGGATACTGCCTCAGTCAGCGTTTACGGCATATGCCAGCGCCATCGATGCTGCCAGTGATACAGAAGGAACAGTATTTATCTCCTACAGCCATGACGGTGAATATGCCAAGGGAAATACAGACACAGGCTATATGAACCACATCGCTGTAGATCTGGCAGATGTCTGCAGATATGCAGAAACTGACGAATACGAATATGATGCAGACGGTGACGGAACGAATGATGTTACCCTATATCATTTGTTCGCATACTGCCTGGAGAACTATGATCCCTACGGAAAGGATAATTGGAATGTAACGGGAGTGGGATCAGGCTCTGCATATATGACAAGCGGAACATGGCATGATGATGCAGGAGAGCCTTGGGATGAGAATCTTAATTATTATGTAAACGGATCTTATCCCCTGGGAAAGCCCGGAATAGGTGCCACTCTTGATCAGATAACTCTTCACAACGGAGACTTTATCGATGTGATGCATTTTTCCGACTGGAATTTTTGGACGGATCCCGAAGCAGGTTTCCGTTATTTCGTAGGGGAAAAATACATAGCGGATAATGATGCCGGAAGTGTTGGAACATCCGATGTGGATTCCAATCCGGGATATGTGGTATGGGATTTTACGGTAGAAGCCGGAAAGGTCCTTAAGGTGGGAGTGGTCCGTGCTTACGGCGATATTATGTCAGGCGGCGGCACGGGATATACCCTTATAGAGGATGATACTAATACCATCCATTACGGAACCAGCCTTTATGACGAGAAAGGCTCCTTTGAATCTGAAAGCGGCGACGGTATTTTCGAACTTACCTTTAATGAACCCGGAGTATATGATCTTTGGGTAAACGGAACAGGCGTTTCTTCTTCCGCTTATGCAAAGGTAACAGTAACTGCACCTGCTGCCCCGGCAAATCAGGCTCCTGTACTGGCAGAGGGTGTTTCTGCGGAAGATACGGCATCAATAGAAAAGGGAAAGAGCTACGAAGTCGATCTTTCCGGAAAATTTACTGATCCGGACGGCGACGCCCTTACATATAAGGTATCAGTTGACGGAGGAGAAAGCGCAGCTGCAGATGCAGCCTACAGCTTTACACCTTCCGATGCAGGTACATATACACTTGCATTTTCGGCAAATGACGGTACAGATGATTCCACCGGTACTTATACCGTAACACTTACTGTAACGGAGCCCGAAGAGGTTTCAAACACTGTCCAGATAGGATATGTAACCTCCAACGGATCCATAGACAGCGTAACGATCACTGATTCCGCCAATGCACCCATATCCGGAGCTTCCTACGAGCTGGTGCCCGGATCAGCAGGCAATTATACAATAAATGTTACCCTGCCCAAGGATTATCCCCTGAACGGAGCTGTAAAGGCAGTTTTCAGCCGCACTCCCAATTCCAGCGATTTTCCTTTTTTAACCTCCAATAACGGCTTCAACAGAGCTGAAAGATATAAAACAGATACCTACTCGAATACCCTTTCAGCCGGAGCTGCAAAGCAGAACGTTTATGTATACAATGCGACTCCCACTGCCAGAAGCAATGTATATACGACTATCGTTCTTAATTATAAGGTAAAGAATGAGGTACCTACGATAGTTGACGGCCTTGGTTCTACGAAAAATGAATCCGTCATAGCCGGAGACGAATATGCATTGGATCTTTCTTCCGTATTTACAGATGCTGACGGAGACCCGTTAACATATAAGGTATCCGTAAACGGTGCTGCAGCTGTTGATACAGATGTTTCATATTCTTACACCAATGATCAGATGGGTACCTATACTCTGGTGTTTACAGCAACAGACGGAAAGGATACATCAGAGAAATACACAGTTAATCTTACTGTGGAGAGAAAGCCGGGTACATATTATGTAACACTGGCATCGGGAACAGGTTATTCCACAGAAGCGGCAGAAGGCTCACATTCACCTGTTGCAGAAGGCGGCAGCTATACAGTAAAGCTTAATCTTACATCAGGCTATGCAAAGGGTGCTTCTTTTGCCATCAAGGCAAACGGAACGGCTTTAACAGAGGACAGCGGATCAGAAAACAGCTACACCATATCCGGAATAACAGAGGATAAGACTATAACTGTTGAGGGTATCACCGAGGTCAAGCCTGTAATAATCGCTCCCGAAGGATCCGTTATAACAGTCGGTTATCAGACAGGATATTTCAAAAAGATATGGATAGATCCCGTTTCCGTTGAGACTCTATCTGACGGACGGGTAAAGAATACATATAATACAGTATCCAATGCTCAGCTTTTCTACAGGGTCCAGAATCCTGACGGAGTAACATACTGGTGTTATATAAAAGCCCTTAACAGGGGTGATGTAATAGAAGTCTCAGAAGACAAACTGTTCATCGGTGACTCAAGCTTTACAAAGACCACCACAAGAGGCAATGACGGAAATATTGCTGATATCTACATGCCTATAAATGCCAAGGGCTATGTAAATATTGCACCCGAAGCCAGCAGTACCATGAACTTCTTCAGAAACTGGCTTCCTATAGACAGTACAATAAGTAACGATAAAGAGGGCATACCGGATTTCCATTACCAGGTTATTGATGAAAACGGTAATCCCAGCGATCTTATCACCATAGAGACAGATCAGTATAACCCCGGCGTTGCAACCATGAAAGCCGGAACGGAAACAGGCACAGCTATCGTCCTTGTAACATACGATGCTATGTACATAGAAGGAAGGACCAATTACGGACCTAAATTCGGAGCCATCTGGCCTGAAAGAACGGGCGTATTTGTGGTGACAGTAGGCCTTGACGGAACAGGCATAGCAACAAATGCAAACATCAGTCCCATGGGTCAGGAAAGAGCCATCGATGCAGAACACGATACTCTTTACTTTACAGGTGATGAGGGAGCAGAATACAGCTTTACTCCCGAGAGCGGTGTGGAGGTTACGGTTGCGCGTCCCGAGATCGCAGGCCCCACTCTCAGCTTCAGCGGCTTTACATCCGAAGGTGTTACGACGGATGCAGAGGGAAAGGTTACTGTTACAGGGCTTAAGGCCGGAAGAAATATCCTTAAGGCAGAAAAGGACGGAGTCGCTACTTACCAGGTAATAACTGCCCGCAAAACTTCATATACCCTTAAGGACGCCGGCGGAAATAAAGTATCTGCAGATACCAAGTTCCTTCCCGGAGACAAGGTGACCATAACATTTAGTGATCTTGTAACTCCTCAGGAGAAATTCTCCGGAAAATATAATTTTAACTGGAAAATAAGCCTTAAGGGCGAGGATGGTACACAGTTTACGGAAGCCGTCAGTGCGGCCTTTGGTGTTTACACCTTTACCACAACGGAACACAGCATTACGGTGACCATTCCTTCGGAATGGACCGGCAGCCAGTATGTGCTCGATCAGAGCAGCTTCATGAGAGGCGGCTTCAGCGGCGGAGATGCGACCCACAGAACATCCAGCTATGGCGCCGGCGGCAGTATGGCATGGGGAACCGAAGGCGGAACTGCAACGCAATACAGCCGCCTGCCTGAGATAACCCTTAAGCTTCAGGGAGACAATACTCCTCCTGTACTGGCAGAAGGCATAGAAGCTGAAGCAGCCCAGACTATAAGCATCAAGGATGATTATACTCTGGATCTTAACAAGATATTTACAGATGAAGACGGAGACGATCTCACATTTACGGTATCAGTTGACGGAGCAGAACCTTCATCAGCTCCTGCATCCTTTACTTTCAAACCCGAGAAGACAGGAGAAGTAAAACTCGTATTTACGGCTAACGACGGGAAAGAGGATTCTCAGGACACATATACAGTGATCCTCACCGTAACGGAGCAGGAAAGAGACGGAAATATCAAGGTAACCTTAAAGGGCAAGGAGTATCCCGTATACGAATTATCCGACTGGTCCTATGAACAGGCCATGGAGAATGATATCACTCCTGCATATATAGTAACGATCCCTGAAATAGACGCATTAACTGTGGAAGAGATCGGAGACAGTCTGGCCTTGATCCAGGAAAGCCGTCTCCTTGTATCCTATTATCCTGATTTCAATGAGGAAGAAGCCGGAACAGGAAAGAAGGTCACTATATCAAAAGACAGGCTTCAAGCCTCCATGGATACCTTCGAAAGCTATGAAAGCTATGAAGGACGTTACGTTAGTGTATATGGCCTTGACCGTTCCACAGAAGGTGCCGTATTCAGACTTATAGGCGTCGGAGATCCGGATTTTATAAAAGTAGGTGGTTACGATGAATATCTTCTTTTCGTACAGGTAGATCCCGATGTCAAGCCCATCGAACAGGAAGAGACAGTTTCCGGATTAGTAGTAAAAGGCGAAGACTGCGGAACATATAAAGTGGAGCAGTTATCTGCCTGGGATCAGGAAAAACCCGCATTATTTACTGTATCACTTCCCGAAAAGATGGGATTCGACATAGTTGAAGACGAAACTGTATTCGATATAGTAGATGAGAGGATTGCAACGGTAGCAGGTGTTGGATATTCGGAAAGCTTCGGAAAGTCCAGCATACTTAAGATCAACGGTGATGCCTCCTTTGACGGTGTCGCTCCCATTGCAGAGTTATTCGAAAAAGAGTTCGGTGTCTACGAATATGACGTGGATGAGAACGAAGAAGTTTCCCTGATAACAGTAGAAGGCGCAGCATCTCCGGCTCATCTTGAGAACGGAAGAGATCCCCTGTACTTTATCATTGTAAAATATGATAAAGAGGCAACTGCTGAAGTATATGAGCATGAGCTCAAGCACATTGAAAAGAAGGATGCTGTCTGCGAAGAAGACGGAAACGAAGAGCATTATATATGCGTAAAATGTGAAAAACTCTTCGCTGATGAAGCCGGCGAAAAAGAGCTTAAAAAAGAAGAAGTAACGATCAAGGCTTTGGGTCATGATTACGAAAGCACTGTTACAAAGGCCGCAACTTTCTCTGAAGCCGGAGTAAGGACCTTTACATGTAAAAATGATCCTAAACATACATACACGGAAGATATAGAAAAGCTTGGCTTTAAGGCTGAGCTTAACGGAAAAGAGCTTGAGATCAAAGTCATTGATAACGGATATGATGCTTCATACGAAGACTGGATGACAGGAAACAAGGTTGAAAGCTACCTTCCTCTTGCACTCGTTACAGTTCCCTGTGATACAGAAAATGTTCAGATAACATTAAATGATCACCTTGATGAATATCTGCCCTTCTACTATACAAGAAAGGCAGCTGACGGCACCGGATATTCCGAATATGTGGATACCGCATTCGGCGACAGTGACGGAACATATACCATTGCATCAGCAAACACCGCTTATGATGCAAAGGTATCTGAGGATAACGTTGTAAGGATCCAGTCCACATATGATGAAAACTGGAATTCAGACAACCTTTATGCCATCGGCTTTGACTTCTCCCATAATACCGAAAAGGTTGAGGAGGTTCCCGCTACATGCGAAGAAACAGGTGTTAAGGAGCATTTCAGATGTTCTGCCTGCGAAAAGCTGTATGAAGATGAAGGAGCAGAAAAAGAGGTCAAGGAAGAGGATCTTGTTATAGAGGCAATCGGTCATGATTATGTGATCTCCGCTCAGGCTGATGCCACATGTACAAAGACCGGTGTCATCATCCATCAGTGTAAGAACAACCCGTTCCATATTAAGGTGGAGACGGTTGAACCTCTGGGACACAAGTATGATGACGGAGTCGTAACAAAAGAGGCAACATATGAGGAAGACGGAGAGATAACTTATACATGCCAGCATGATGCTTCACATACATATACGGAAGTTATACCCAAGAAAGAGCTGGTTACGGTATCTGTTGATTTTACATCACAGATGACAGGCGGATTCCTTCATGCTCCTCAGTTCGGTAAGGAGATCTCCTCCGATAAGGCTGAAAGCTACGGATATAAGGACTCTGTTGACGGAGTAAGTGCTCTTGACGTACTTGTGGCAGCTCATGAACTTACATTCGGAGACAGCTTTACACCTGATTCAGCAAATGATTATCTTGTAGTTGAAAACGGAAATGTTGACATGCAGTTTGGCGTAGAGCAGGAAGAAGTAAGCTATTTCGGAGCTTCCTTCAAGGGAATGTTCTTCGTAAATCATGCATGGCCTACAGACGGAACGATATTTGCAGAAAAACCCAACTGGGTAGAATACTTCGGAACGACTGTGGGAACTCATAAAGTTGAGGACGGAGACCTTATAGAATTCTTCTTCAACGAAGGAAGCTATATGGATGACAGATACAGCTGGTTCCTGGATGCAGACGAGAAGTATTCCAGAAGCTTCGAAGCTCATGCAGGTGAGGATCTTGATCTTATCCTTATGGGACATACGATCCCCGATCCCGCTCAGAGAGCTCTGGGAGAAGAAGAACTTGTAAATTATCCCAATTCTCAGGAAGTTGATTCCGCACAGATCTATACTGTAGATCTGGAAACAGGTGCCCTTACGGAAATAGACGGTGCTGTATCGGATTACGGCGAGGTAACTCTTACATTTGATGAGCCCGGAACATATGTGATCACTGCTTATGAAGAGGATCCCATGATGTATCCCCTTGTTATGAACCTGACTACCATCACCGTAACGGATCATGAATGGGATGAAGGAAAGATAACAAAAGAACCCGGCTGTGAAGACGGAGTAAAGACGTTTACATGTACCATATGCGGCGCAACAAAGGATGAGCCTATAGAGGCAACAGGACATGTATGGGATGAAGGCAAGATCACTGTTGCTCCTACCATCGGAGCAGAAGGAGTTAAGACCTTCACATGCGTAAATGACAGCACTCATACGAAGGAAGAACCTGTAGATAAGGTTGATCCTGCAGCTCTCGAAGAAGCGATCGAAGAAGGAGAAAAGGTCCTTTCCGAAAGAGGTTCTTCCGAAGACGGATTTGATCTTTTACCCGGAACGGAATACACGACCTCTGATGAAAGAGCAGCTTTCGAGGCAGCAACTGAAGCAGCAAAAGAAGTTCTGAACAATCCTGATTCTGACGAAGAGGACGTAAATGCTGCAATAGAAGAGCTTAAGAAGGCAAAGGATGCTTATGATGAAGCCGTAAAGATCGCAAAAGTACATCCCGTGGATGATTTTGTTACAAGACTTTACAGAGTATGTCTTGACAGAGAGCCGGAAGAGGAAGGCTTTAACAACTGGACAACTGCACTTAAGGAAGGCAGGATATCCGGAGTTCAGGCAGCCTACGGATTCATCTTCAGCAGAGAGTTCAAGAGCAAGAATTACTGTGATGAGCATTACGTAGAATACCTTTACAGAGCATTGCTTGGAAGAGAATTCGATCCCACAGGCAAGGCATTCTGGATAGGACACCTTGAGAAAGACCTTACAAGAGAGCAAGTATTCAACGGATTTGCCATGAGCGCTGAATTCAAGGGCTTATGTGACGAATATGAGATCATAAGAGGCGAAAAGATAAAAGAACCTGAATTCGGCACTATCCAGACCGGCCCCTGCCAGGCAATCCACGAAAACGGTGATGTTTGCGGCAAGGAAGACCAGGTAATGGCATTTGTAAAGAGACTTTACAATATCTGTCTTAACAGAGAGCCTGATGAAGGCAGCCTTAAAAAGAAGACCGCTCAGCTTAGGAACGGTACTGTTACGGCGAAGGCCACAGTGAGAGGCATTGTTTTCAGTGCTGAATACAACAAGAAGCACCCGTCTGATGAAGAATTCGTAAGGATACTTTACAAGGCAGTTCTGGGAAGAGCAGACAATAAGATATCAAACAATGAAGTTAATACCTGGGTGGATCGTATCAAGAAAAACAACAGAGACTATGCATTCAACGGAATAATCAATTCCAAGGAATTCAGAAGTATCTGCGAAAGATACGGTGTAAAGGTTCAGTAAGATATCTGAAAGATCAGGGGCGGAGATGATCTCCGCCCCTGTTTTTGCATTAAGTTATGCCGAAAACGTATAGGTCAGGGCAATTGACATTAAAAAGGATTGAGATAAAATAAAAAACAGAAATAATGATCCGGAGATATTATCTTATGTTTTGCAGCAATTGCGGAAGTCAGATGAGAGACGACAGTATGTTCTGCGCAAATTGCGGCGCTTCTTTAACTAAACAGGCAGAAGAGAGCCCTATTGCAGCAGCTGTAAATGAAGAATTTGACACAGGGTTTGAAAGAGTTACGGATAAAGTCACGGAGCCCGCTGCAGTACCTGAGGCTCCCACAGCTCCCCCCAAAAATAAGAGCAACGGTCTTTTTACGGCAACACTTATATTCGGCCTTATAGGTGCTGTTGTCCTTATTGCAGGAAACTTTTTCCCGGTGCTGGAAGATTACTATGGCGAGTGGTGGGCCTTTACGACTATTTCGGATACGTTTTTCCATTTGGGAGCAGTAGTTATAGTCGGAGCGGTAATCTCCATTCTTGCCCTTCTTTTAAAGAACCCCGTGGCTCATTTGCTTGTAACACTGGTCACAGCCGCCGTTCCCGGAGTGCTTATTGTTTCCAGCAGCAGGCTTGACTGGGATATGTGGGTAGGAATGTATATCCTGTTTGCGGGAATAGGTATATTGCTTATAACTTCCGTGCTGGCTTTTATAGCCTTCCGGAAGAGGAATAATTAAGGTTTTGGAGGTAGTAACATGTTAAAGAAAGTCCAGGATACAAGAGACGAGTATGTTTCCTTCATAAAGGAGATAGTATCCATTGATTCTCAGCCCGGAGATGAGGAGGCAGTTGCCAGAAGGATACTTAAGGAGCTGGAAGGGATCGGCGCAGACGAGACATTTATAGACGGCGCCGGAAACGTAGTCTCTGTTCTCAGAGGAGAGGGCAAGGGTCCCAATCTTTTATTTACAGGACATATGGATGTGGTACCAGCAGGTAATCTGGAAAACTGGGAGGGATATGATCCCTTTAATGCCACAGAAGTGGACGGAAAGATCATCGGCAGGGGCGTATGCGATATGAAGGGCGGCCTTGCAGCGCAGATATTTGCATTTAAAGCCGCTGTGGAAGCAGTTAAGAGATCCGGAAAGAAACTTCCCGGAGAGCTGGTATTCTGCGGAGTGGTACTGGAAGAACCTGCGGAAATGTTCGGAATGAGATATTTCTACAGAGACACCATGCCCAAGCACAATATAGCAAAGCCTGATCTGGTATTTATAGGAGAGCCTTCTATGAATACCCTTGTTACAGGTCAGAGAGGCAAGGTGGAGCTTGTTGTAAAGACTTACGGAAGAACGGCCCATTCCTCCACACCTCAGGAAGGCATAAATGCTCTTGAAATGATGATCCCCATAATGGACGCCATCTTCAAGGAGGAAGGCTTTGATCTCAGGACAGATAAGGGAGGATCAAAGACACCTATAACCATTACGAACTGTATAGTAAGGCCCGGCGGAACGCTTTCCGTTGTGCCTGACGAATGCGAGATCTGCGTGGACAGAAGATATGCTCCCGGCCAGTCTCTTGATGATCTGCTTAAGGAATTTGAAGATCTTTTCGAGAAGCTTAAAAAGGATAATCCCAATTTCAGCGCTTCCGTGGAGCCCAGGTATTATGATGTTACCGCCTGGACAGGATATGAGGAGAAAGTTCCCAAGTATCATCCTTCATGGCAGACAGACGAAAGCTCGGAATGGGTAACAAGGACCGTTTCCGCTCTTAAGAAAGTGGGACAGGATCCCCAGTTCGGATATGCGGTAGGAGGTACCGACGGCGGTATTACTGCAGCAGAGAATAATATCCCCACCATGCTTTATTCCGGACCGGAACCCTTCAGCCTTCATAAGCCCAAGGAATATGCGACCATAGATCTTATGGTAAAGAATTACGAAGGATATATTTCGATCATCTCCGAATTCTACGGCATAGATCTGGCTGAATTCGACAAATAACAATCAATAAAGATAACGGGGGCAAAGGTGATCCTTTGCCCCCGTTTTATGTTTATTTTATGCAGCCACAGGCAGTACTATCCTTAAGATATTTTTGCTGTTTTCGTAGCTGTAGGAGATGGAGCCTCCGTGCTTCTCCGTTATCTCCCTTGCAATGGCAAGTCCCAGGCCTGTGCTTCCGCTTGTAGGTCTTGCGGCATCATTACGGGAGAAGGCCTCGAACATGATGTCGGCAAACTCGGGATCTATGGCCGCTCCGTCGTCGCAGATCTTGAGTTCCACATCCTTTCCCATAGGCACAACGGCTATATCTATCATATCTCCTGTTTTATCGTATTTTACTGCGTTGGAGATAAGATTTGTCACTGCCCTTTGCATCAGGTTCTCATCGATGTTTACAAAGCAGGGCTCCTCAGGTATATCCGCATTAAGATTAAAATGGTTTCTTTCTATGTCGTCGTAATTATCGGAAGCGATCCGTCGCATAAATTCGCATACATCCATACGCTTCAAAACGGGCTTGTATGCGGGGCTGTCCATTTTAAGAAGAGTGAACATATCCTCTGTCATGGAGCTTACTCTGTAAGCCTTGGATGATATGATGCCGTAATACTTTTTCTTTTCGTCATCAGATACCATATCGTCGGAAAGGGCCGAGGCGCAGGCCTCGATGGTGGCGATGGGAGTCTGAAGATCATGGGAAAGCTCCAATATCAGTCTTTGCTGGGCGTCCTGAAGCCTGGCATTCTCCACTTCCTTATCGTAGATATTCTTAACCATGCTGTTGTAGGCATTTCTCAGGGCGATAAATTCTCCGTCAGCCTTAAAATCCAGATTGAAATCCCGACCTCCGGCCTCCGTATTTTCGAAAGCGGTTGTAAGACGGTCAAGAGGGTATTGTATCTTGTTGTATATAAAACGTGAAAAGAATATGGCTTCCAGGATGAGGAAAACAGCAAGAAGCAGAAGTATGAGCTTCTGCCAGTTTGTGGCGATTATGGTCTGCACGGAATAGGAGTATGTTATGGTAAGAGATTCTGTCGGTATGTATATCAGATAATACCTGTGCATGCCTGTTACATAAAAGACGGAATAATCTCCTCTCTGGTCGTGAGAGCCGGAGATCCTCAGGAGCTCCTGATAAGAATATGTAACATCATCTGACTGCTTTTCTCCGATGACGCGTATGACCTTGTTCTCGTAATTCAGCTCCTCTATCCATCCGCCGGAATTAAGGATAAGCTCCGGATTGGTTATCTCACCGTCCTCGCCTACCATCTGATCGGGAATGATGTTGTTTGTATCTCCCTTGCCCATTATAAGCCGCATCAGGTAAATGCCGAAAAGGACCACCGCAACCGATACGATGGCAAAAAGGAAATAGCTCAGAAGAAGCTTTTTGAATATCTGCCGTTTGCTTATGTTTTCTTCTTTAACCTCGTTCAAATTTATACCCCAAGCCTTTTACAGTGATTATTTTCGGGTTTTCCGGATCTTCCTTTATTTTATGACGTATGTTGCTCATACGTACCATGATGGTGTTGTCGTCGCTTATAAAATCATCGTTCCATGCATATTCGTATATCTGCTGCTTTGTAAAGATCCTGCCGGGTGATGACATCAAAAGCTCCAGTATCCTGTATTCCGTTGCGGAAAGGATTACATCTTCCCCTTTTAAGGTGAGCTTCTTTTTGTTCGGATCAAGGACAAGATCTCCTGATATAAGTAGAGCTTTTCCAGGATCCTCAGTAAGCTCCGTATAGCTGTACCACCTGCGGAGCTGGGCCTTTACACGGGCCACAACTTCCTGAGGGGAATATGGCTTTGTTATATAATCATCCGCCCCCAGATCGAGACCCATTACCATGTCTTCGGAGCGGTTTCTAACCGTAAGCATGATAGCAGGGACGCGGCTGATCTTTCGTATCTCCCTGAGAACGGAGAAACCGTCCATTTTCGGCATCATGATGTCAAGAAGCACCAGATCGGGGGAATACTCCATAAAAGATTCCAGGGCCATTTTGCCGTCCGTGGCCGTTATGGTCTTAAACCCGGACTTCTCCAGATAAAGGACGAGGGCGTCAGCCAGCTCTCCTTCGTCATCTGCTATGAGAATAGTGTAATTGTTTTTTTCTTCCATGGCAGAAACTCCTTTATTTTGACCATTGTACCACTTTACATGCATTGATTTCCACTATCTTACTTTAACCTTACGATTCCCCAAAAGCCTTGAAAATACTCCTCGTGATGATAACATAGGCTGAGAGATGCATTTGTATTGACAGATCAGAGCTTCTGCTTTTAAAGCTTGCGGGCATGCCGGATATACAGCGGCAATTTTAAGTCAAATAAGTAGAGCTTTCTATACTGACGGTGAGAGACAAAGGAGCGGAGAAAGTCCGCTCTTTTGTATTTTATTTTAAAGCTTCAAATACCATTTCGGTATTCATTTAGAGGGTCGTTTCGTGTATAATAAATCCCGTGTTTTTATAATTTTAATCCCGAAAAAAACATGGTCTTTTATCGGAAAGAGGTGTCGGTTTGAGAATAGGATTTGACAACGAAAAATACCTGGAGCTCCAGGCGAAGAACATCATGAAGAGAAAGGGTGAATTCGGCGGAAAGCTGTATCTGGAATTCGGAGGAAAGCTTTTTGACGATTATCATGCTTCAAGAGTCCTTCCCGGTTTTCAGCCGGACAGCAAGATAAGGATGCTTCGGACCATGGAAGACGAGGTTGAGATAGTTGTGGCTATTGCTGCCTGCGATATAGAGAAAGGCAAGGTAAGGGGAGATCTTGGCATCACTTACGATGAGGATGTCCTCCGTCTTATAGACGAGTTCAGGAGCATGGGCTTTCTTGTAAGCTCCGTTGTTATAACAAGATACGAGGGACAGACTGCGGCAGACGCCTTTATAAAAAGGCTGAGCGATCTGGGAGTAAGAACGTATAAGCATTATCCTATTCCGGGCTATCCTTCCAATGTACCTCTTATCGTTTCCGATGAAGGCTTCGGAAAGAATGATTATATAGAAACTGAAAGACCTGTTGTAGTGGTAACGGCACCCGGACCCGGCAGCGGCAAGATGGCCACATGTCTGTCACAGCTTTATCACGAGAATAAAAGGGGCATCCGTGCGGGCTATGCAAAATACGAGACATTCCCTATCTGGAACCTGCCCTTAAAGCATCCCGTAAATCTGGCATACGAGGCGGCAACGGCAGACCTTAATGACATTAACATGATAGACCCCTTCCATCTGGAAGCCTACGGGGAGACTACGGTTAATTACAACAGGGATGTGGAGATATTCCCTGTTATGGAAACTATCTTCGAAAAGCTCCAGGGGAAATGTCCTTATAAATCACCTACGGACATGGGTGTAAACATGGTGGGCTTTGCCATCATTGATGACGAAGCAGTTAAGGAGGCCAGCTGTCTGGAGATAATCAGAAGGTATTATCAGGCCGGAGTGGATCAGGTAAAAGGTCTCTGCGATAAGAGCACGGTGCAGAAGATAGAGCTTATCATAAGACAGGCAGGGATAACGGAAGACATACTGCCTGCCATACGGGCGGCAAGAGACAAGGCCGAGGAAAGCGGCGGCCCTGCAGGAGCCATGGTCCTTCCTGACGGTGCTGTGGTAACAGGAAAGACATCTTCTCTTCTCGGGTGCAGTGCAGCATTGCTCCTTAACGGAGTAAAGCATTTCTGCGGTATGGCCAAGGAGGTGGAGCTTATATCACCTGAGGTAATAGCGCCTATAAGCGCCATGAAGATAGGATATCTGGGACATAAGAATCCGAGGCTTCATTCCGACGAGGTGCTTATTGCCCTTGCGGTATCATCACTTACGGATGAACTGGCTAAAAAGGCCGAGGAGGCCCTTAGCCTCTTAAGAGGATGTGATGCCCATTTCAGCGTTATCATATCCGAAGAGGACCTTAAGCTTTATCACAGGCTCGGCATAAATGTGAGCTGCGAACCCGTATACGAGAAAAAGAGACTTTATCATAAATAAGAAGGGATCACAGACAATGGAAAGACTTACCGTAGAGGAAGCTAAAAGGATAAACGGAACACAGGTAAAGGAACACAGCCTTTTGATACATGCCACAAATGTGGCCTACTGCATGGGCGCCATGGCAGAGCATTTCGGGGAAGACAAGGAACACTGGGAAGCTGTGGGCTTTCTCCACGATTATGATTACGAGCTTTATCCCGAAGAGCATCTTGCTCATACGGAAGAGCCCTTAAGAGAACTCGGAGTGCCCGAGGAGGATATAAGAGCCATAATGAGCCATGGATATTCCATATGCACGGACACGGAGCCTCTTACCGATATGGAAAAGTCTCTCTTTACTGTGGACGAGCTTTCAGGCATCATTGAGGCAGCTGCAAGAATGAGGCCCAGGGGCATCACGGATATGGAAGTAAAGAGCTTTATGAAAAAATGGAAGGATAAGCATTTTGCAGCAAAATGCAACAGAGAGCTTATTACGCAAGGCTGCAGCATGCTTGGTATGGAAATAAGAGATGTGGCTGATATCTGCATAAGCGGGATGAAGGCCCATGCCGAGGAGCTGGAGCTTACGGGGACCGGAGAGTTATAATGGAATTACTGGATATATTAACGATCATTGCTGCCATAATAGTAGTCATCGGGATAATAGTAAAAGCAGTGGTACGTATAAGAAAAAACAAGGATATGGTAAACGGCTCGGAACAGGTTTCCGAAACGGAGGAGGAGAGAGGATAAATGGGAATTGTAGGGAGAGCTGATCATAAGTGCCCCAACTGCGGAGCTCTTATAAGGATCGATGGAGCGTCTTCCAAAGTCACCTGCGAATACTGCGAATCTGTTTTTAATCTTGATGACAGCAGTGAGGAGGATTTCCGCTCGGGATACGAATTCGGCAGGCAGCAGGCCTACGAGGAATTCAGCAGAAGAAGCATGGAAGAAGAACCAGCAGTCTCTTCCGGCAGTAAAAAGAGCAAGACAGTGGCCTTATTACTGTGTGTATTTTTAGGGACTCTGGGGATCCATCATTTTTATGCCGGGAAAGCGGCCATGGGCGTTCTGTATCTGCTTACGGGAGGCATAATCGGCATAGGATGGATAATAGATATCATACTTATAGTAACCGATAATTACACTGATTCCTTCGGAGATAAGATAACAAACTGGGATGTTTGAGCGCAGGATGCTGCATGATAAAGATATTAAAACAGCAGGAACACAGACCTTTGGCCTGAGTCCTGCTGCTTTTTTTGTAATACAGAAGATCATTCCTCTATTATTTCTATTTCCAGATAATCCATATCAAGACTGTCTATAAAATTATCCCCCGTAAACCGTGTTTTACGATGGTACCTTACATCATTTATATTGGAATCCAGCCACAGGGGCACCGACAGATCGAAAGCCACACAGATCTTTTCCACTGCCGAAAATATCTTTTTTGTCCTTGTGGTGTCAGGATCCGTGTCTTCGACGACCATGTCCTTTATAAGTCTGGTATCCTTGAATGCCTTTCCCCAGAGACGGAACATAGGGACCTCCTTTAAGATTATTTAGATCTCTCAAGAAGATAAGTCTAAACGATTATCCGTTTTCTTGCAATTTTTAAGTAAACCTGTATTGCTAAAAAGCAAAAATAATAATATCCTATATTGGTGCGGATTTTCGGCACATTCAAATACTCAGGAAGAGGCGGAGCCCTGCTCCGGACGATCTTATGCTGCTTGGAAAATATCTCAACAAATATTATATCAAATACTGGTATCTGTTCCTGCTGGGCGTATTGGCTCTTATAGCAGTGGACTACGTATGCCTTTATGAGCCTCTGTTCCTGGGTCAGATCGTGGATCACCTGTCTGAAGCGGGCACATCTTTGGACATAGATTTTATAGGCAGGATATGCCTGAATCTTCTGGGGATAGCGGTGGTCATGTTCTTTGGCAGGATGCTGTGGAGATATACGCTCTTCAATGCATCCCAGAGAATAGAGGCAGGGATGCGAAGGGAAATGTTCCAGAAAGCGGAAAGGCTTTCCCAGAACTATTACCATTCCACCAAGATAGGCTCCATTATGTCCTGGTTTACAACAGATCTTGAGACCATAGAGGAGTATACGGGATTCGGAACGGTTCAGATAGTGGATTCCGCATTTCTCGGAGTTCTTGTAATAGTAAAGATGCTCAGGTTCGACTGGGTGATGACCCTTCTTGTGCTCATCCCCATGAGCCTTATTATCCTTTGGGGCGCCCTCGTGGAAAAGTATATGGCCGAAAGGTGGCAGGACCGGCAGGATAAATATGACAAGCTTTACGACTTTGCCCAGGAGAACTTCAGCGGCATAAGCGTAATAAAGGCCTTCGTCAAGGAAACCAGCGAACTCCATGCCTTTGCCAAGGTGGCAAGAAAAAATCAGGAGGCGAACATTAACTTCGTTAAGGTCGCCGTAATTTTCGATACCCTTATAGAGATAATAATAGGAGCCATACTTGCTCTTATCCTGGGCTTCGGATCCTGGTTCACATGGGCTGCCATAAGCGGAGATCCCGTTTCCATCTTCGGACATGTTATAGAGCTTACACCCGGCGGACTTATAACCTTTATAGGTTATTTCGACATGCTTATCTGGCCCATGATCGCTCTGGGATCACTGGTGAGCATGCACGGAAGAGCACGGGCTTCTCTTAACAGAGTAAACGATTTCCTTGATGCTCCGGAGGATGTAAAGAATCCGGAGGATCCCGTTATACCTGAAAAAATTAAGGGGAGCATAGAGTTCAAGGGGCTTTCATTTTCCTATCCTTCCGCCGAAAAGAATATGATACTGGAAGATGTATCCTTTAAGATAGAGCCCGGAGAGCTTATAGGAATAGTAGGAAGAGTAGGGAGCGGCAAGACGACTCTTATGACGCTTCTCCTTCGTCTTTACAATGTTAAGCCGGGTACCGTTTTTGTGGACGGCATAGACATTATGGACATGGATGTGGAGACCTTAAGGGAGAATATTGCCTTTGTTCCCCAGGATAATTTCCTGTTTTCCGATACGGTAAGAAGAAATATATCTCTGCCCAGACCTGATGCAGATATGGATACAGTGGTCGATGCCGCAAGATTTGCCGAGGTCAAGGGAGACATAGAAGGCTTTTCCGAAGGCTTTGATACAGTTACGGGAGAAAGAGGAGTTACCCTTTCCGGAGGACAGAAACAGCGTATCTCCGTTGCGAGGGCATACCTTAAAAATGCTCCCATTATGGTACTGGACGATTCCGTATCAGCTGTTGATGTGGATACGGAGGAAAGGCTTCTTGAAAATATAAAAAGAGACAGGGCGGGACTTACGACCATCATCATAGCTTCAAGAGTCTCATCCGTTTCCAGGGCAGACCGCATCTTAGTATTAAAGGAAGGGCGTCTGGAAGCCTTCGATACACCTGAAAGACTGATGGATATATCTCCGACATATGCCAAGATGGTCTATCTCCAGGAGCTTGAAAATGAAGTGAAAGGAGGTAAGTCCTGATGGAATTTTACGACGACAAGGAACGGCTTAAGGGCGACAGAAAGATACCTTTCAGGGAATTCAGAAAAAGGATCTATCATTACCTCCGTCCCGAAATATGGAAATTTGTATTTGCGGCAGTCCTCCTTATAGTAAATGTAGTCCTTGATATAATACTGCCTCTTATTACATCCAGGGTAACAGACGACCTTACGGAAATGAGAGGCGACCTCAGGCATCTGGTGATGCTGGCGGTAGCTTATTTCGTTATATGCGTCCTTAATAATCTGTTCCTTTATTTTGAACAGATGATACTCCAAAGGGCAGGGCAGCAGATAATTTACAATTTAAGAATGGATGTTTTCGGGCATATAGAGGAAATGAGCCGGAGCCAGTTTGCCGAGATGCCGGTAGGATCCCTTGTTACAAGGGTCACCTCCTACACCCAGTCCATGAGCGATCTGTTTACGGATGTCATCATAAAGGTCATAAGGAATTTCCTTACCGTCCTTGGGGTCTATGTGATCATGTTCTTTATAAATGTGAAGCTGGCCCTTATAATGCTCATACCCGTAACCATTATTTTTATAACGTCCCTGTTCTTCTCCAAATATGTCAGCGGAGCATTCCGAAACGAAAGAAGAAGGATATCGGAGCTTAATACATTTACGAACGAGACCCTTTCGGGAATGAAGGTCATTCAGATATTCAATGCCAAATCCCTTAAGCTGGCTGAGTTTGACGAGAAGAACGATAATTACAGGAAATCGAGATTCGCTGTCATAAAGGGCTTCGGAATATACAGACCCTTTGTTACTTTGA
>CADBUJ010000047.1 GCA_902797845.1 uncultured Eubacteriales bacterium
ATACCTTACTTCGATTTCCAGGTGCCTACAGCTCTTGAAGGCGTGGATCCTTCCATACTTGATCCCAGAGATACATATAAAGATCCTGTGGAATGGGAAGAAAAAGCAAAGGACCTGGCAGGCAGGTTTATCATGAATTTTAATAAATATACGACAAATGATGCAGGAAAGGCTCTTGTTGGAGCCGGCCCCAAGCTTTGATCGATTTTGTCCCCCTATAAATATCCGATGCCGGACCGACTTATGTCTGTCCGGCATTTTTTGTTTTAGTACATATCTTTATAGTATAATCATTGATAATGATGATAAAGGATTAAGGATGCATGTGAGCACAGCTGTGCACATTCCTTATAAGCCTTAATAATAAGAAATTGCAAGGAGAAAGATATGAAAGTTTTAATGCTTAATGGCTCAAGAAAAACCAACGGATGTACCTATACTGCACTTGATATTATCGGAGGGATACTTGATAAAGAGGGGATCGACCGGGAGATCGTTCAGGTCGGGAGCGAGATATTTTCCTGTGGAAATATAGATGAATATGCAGACAAGATCAAAGAAAAACTTAAGGATACAGATGGCCTGGTGGTAGGATCCCCTGTTTATTTTGCAGGTCCTTCAGGAGAAATAAAGGCTTTTCTGGACAGACTTTTCTGGACATCTTCCGATATGCTGAGACTTAAGCCGGCCTGCGCCGTGGCCTCTGCAAGAAGAGGCGGAACAACTGCTACTCTTGATGTGCTTAATAAGTATTTCGAATATGCCGAGATGCCTGTTGTGTCCTCCAGATACTGGAATATCGTCCATGGATTTACACCGGAGGATGTGATGGCAGATAAAGAAGGTGTCCAGATAATGGAGGTGCTCGGCAGGAATATGGCCTGGATGCTCAGATGCATCGATGCGGGGAAAAAAGCCGGCGTGCCCTTCCCGGAACCTGTTAAAAAGATCTATACACATTTTGGAAATATCAAATGATCAGTTTTGATACAGGAAAGGTTCAAATAAATGGAACTTGCTATCTACGGTAAGGGAGGGATCGGGAAATCCACCATCAGCGCCAATATTTCGGCATCTCTTGCAATGGACGGAAAGAAGGTGCTTCAGATAGGATGCGATCCCAAACACGATTCCACACGTCAGCTTCTAAACGGCAAAGAACCGGAAACGGTTCTGGATTATATCAGGTCGGTAGGCCCGGCCGATTACAGGCTTCAGGATGTGCTCTTAAAGGGCCGTTTCGGCGTAGGATGTATAGAAGCGGGAGGCCCCAGACCGGGGGTAGGATGTGCAGGAAGAGGCATAATAACAGCCTTTGATTTTCTTGAAAGATTTCATGTGAAAGACGATTATGACATAGTCCTTTATGATGTGCTCGGGGATGTGGTCTGCGGAGGTTTTGCCGTTCCCATAAGGCGGGAATATGCGGACAGGATCATCCTTGTAACATCAGGAGAGTTTATGTCTGTTTATGCTGCGAACAATATATTAAGAGGAATAAAGAACTACGACGGAGACAGAAGCCGGGTCCTCGGAATAGTCCTGAACTGCAGGAATGTAGAGGATGAGGAGGAAAGAGTATCAGCATTTGCTGATGCCGTGTCACTTCCTATACTTGCAAAGATCCCCAGAGACGAGATATTCGCCCTGGCTGAAAGGGAAGGGAGAACGGCCGTAGAATATCCGGGCCCAGTATCTGATCTTCTTAAAAATCTTTCTTCAGATATCCCTGATCTTCCTCTGTATAAGGCAGCTCCTCTTTCAGATGAAGAGCTTGAGGAATGTATTTTAAGTGTCAAGAAGAAGGATAAAACGGCACATCAGCATGTAAGCGGTAATGCAGGCGCATCAATAACGGATGCTGAAGACAGAATCCTTGACGATGCATCACATAAAGAGCATAAGGAAAAGGAACAGTATACAGAGCAGGAAAATGCGGAAGAGCATGAGTACCGGCCGGGATATTTATCAAAGAATGTATACCGGAATGAGCCTCTTCACGGATGCGCCTTTAACGGCGCTGTTACCATGAGCTCAAATATAACGGATGTACCTATTCTGGCCCACGGTCCCTTAAGCTGTATATATATTACATATCAGACCATCAGCTCCACAGGAAGAAGGGCCCTTTTTGAACGGGGGACCATTCTTCCGTCATCGCTCTCTCCCAATCTTTTATCAACAACCATGGATGAAAACGATATGGTTTTCGGTGCCATGGATAAGCTTTTAAACAGGATCAGGGAGATAACGGAAGGAGACGATCCTCCCAAAGCAGTAGTAGTTGTAAGCACCTGTCCTGCCGGCATCATAGGAGACGATATAGAACAGGCTGCAGCCCTTTCCACTGAAAGGACTAAGGTCGTAGTCATAAAAGCAGACGGAAATCTGACAGGAGATTATCTTCAGGGCATGCTCACGGCATATACCGAGCTTGCGAAGCAGATTATAGATAAGGATGTACCTAAAGTTCCCGACAGAGTTAACATAGTTTTCGAAAAAGTAATTGCTAAAAATACTGAGCAGAATTTCAAGCTGATGGAAAGCTATCTTAACAGAATGGGCATTTCAGTAAACTGCAGATTCCTGACCAATACCACATATGATGCCCTGAGAAGCTTTAACAGTGCACCACTTAATCTTCTGGCAAACAGGGATTATACGGGACTTCTCTTGGAGGATTTCTTTAAAAGAGAATATGACGCAGAGTTTTATCCCGAAGAATTTCCTGTGGGATTTTATGAGACCTGCAAATGGCTTAGGGGTATGGGCAGATATTTCGGCAAGGAGAAGGAAGCGGAAGAGATCATAAGGGAGCATCAGGGAGAATATGAATCCCGTATAGAAAAGGTGCGGAAGGTATTAAAGGGAAAGACGCTTATGATCATCACTTATAATCATGAGCTTGACTGGATGATAGGTGCGGCATTTGATGCAGGGATGCAGATACCCTTTGTGGGAATAATGAACTTTTCCCAGGATGAGGGTTTCAGAACAGAGCTTAAGGAAACATCATTCATAGGCGAGATCACAGAAGATTATGATGCTATGAACAGGCATAAAGATGTTGAAAGGATCAAGCCTGACATACTGCTTACTAATTACGACTCAGGTGATATCTATCCGGGAACCATTTGCGATACCATACCGATGTGCCCGGACTGCGGTTTTTATTCAGGCGTGGAGATGCTGGAGCGGTGGATAAAGGCATCTGACAAGGGAGACAAGAACGGAGGATGGACAAATGACAAAGGACTTTTTGACAAATATTTTGCCAGATAGCTTATCAGGATCCGTTTTTGCCTTTGAGGGTATAAGAAGATCCCTTGTGCTCATGAACGGGCCCACCGGATGTAAGTTTTATCATTCAGCCATATCAGATTCTCAGTACATAAGGCAAATGGAGTTTGATCCTTTAAAATTTCCTGAGCTTTGGTATTTCGGACAGCCCAGGGTACCGTGTACATATCTTGATAAGGCTGATTATGTTTACGGAAGCGAAAATAAACTGGAGGAAGCACTTACATTTGCAAGGGAACATGTAAAGCCAGACATCATAGCTGTGATAAACACACCCGGTGCGGCTCTTATAGGAGATGATATAGGGCGCATAGCAAACGGGATAATAAAGGAAATCCCTGTGGTTGTCATGGAATCTCCGGGATATTCCCTTACAGTATGGGAAGGTTATGAAAGAGCCTGCGAAGCGCTTATGAGTTCAGTCTTTTCTGGATCTGACAGGGACAGCATAAAAAATGATAAGGCTCCAGGGAAAGTATATGTAAATATTCTGGGGCTCTGCATATGGCAGAGAAACTGGGAAGGCGATCTTGAGGAATTAAAGAAAGATCTCGAGTTATGCGGAATTGAGCTAAACTGTGCCCTTTTTGCAGACTGCACACTAAGCGACATAAAGGATCTGAAAAGAGCCGATCTTAATCTGGTTGCAGATCCTGTATTCGGAAAAAAGGCAGCCATTCTTCTTAAAGAATATTTCGGCACGGATTTTGTGGAGTGCAGCGGAATTCCAGTGGGCTTTAAAGCCATGGAAGAACTCATGGATGAGATATGCAGAAGAACAGGTAAAGAAAGCTGCTTTGAAAACTTCATGAACGAAAGCCGCAAAGCCCGGGCCAGGTGCTATGCACATATTTCCAGAATAAATTCCCTTACAGGACTTCCCAAAGGAGTAAAGTATGCAGTCCACGGTACTGCGTCTCAATGTCTCGGTTACTGCAGAGATCTGTCAGAGTATCTTGGAATGGTGCCTGATTGTGTAAGCTGTACTGGAAATGAAGGACCTGAAAGAGATGATCTTGAAAAATACTTAAGAGAGAAGGGGTATGCCGGATCCCTGGGAAGGGATATATTGGAAACGGAAGCAGACATTGTGCTGGCTGACGGAGGCATGATCGCAAAGCTGAAGGAAAAAGGGAAATTATTCAGCGGCATCGAGATCGGCATGCCAACCCTCGGATATGTGGATGTATGTCCAAAGACCCATCTTGGTATAAGGGGAGGACTACTTCTTACGGAGCAGGTGCTTAACGGGCTCCTGTATTAAAAAATTCACGGAGTAATGCATGAAAAACTATTATGAAGCATATGATGAAAGATACAGGATAATACATGAAAAAGGACATCAATGGGCTTCGGATGTGCCTACGCCTTTAGTCCTTAAGGTCATAAAAGATCTGGGGCTGGGGAAAGATGCCCGTATACTGGAGATAGGCTGCGGAGAAGGAAGGGATGCGGCGCAGATACTTAAAGAGGGTTATAATCTTAATGCCACGGACATCTCGGGTGAAGCAGTCTTTTGGTGCAAAAATAAATATCCTATGTATGAAGCTTCCTTCAATCGACTTGATGTTATAAATGATGAGCATGATAAAAAGTATGATTTTATCTATTCAGTTGCCGTGCTCCACATGCTCACTGAGGATGAGGACAGGGACAGATTCTACGGCTTTATATACGAGCATCTGGAAGAAAACGGACGGGCGCTCATCTGCACTATGGGAAACGGAAAGATCGGTATAAAGAGCGATTCCCGTATAGCCTTTAATATAACTGAACGAGATCACGAAGGGGGCAAAGTCATGGTGCCGGCAACCACCTGCCGCATGGTAACATTCAGGGTCTTCGAAAAAGAGATAGAAAGAGCAGGACTTAAAACAGAGCATAAAGGAGTTGAGGCATCAATGCCTGATTTTAACGAACTTATGTATGCTGTTGTAAAAAAGGAGATATAAGAAGATGATTTTGTTTGTAAATGCATGTGTAAGGAAGGATTCAAGAACAAAGAGGCTGGCAGAGCATCTGATCAGCAAGCTGAATGACGAAGTTACAGAGGTAAGGCTTAAGGATATGATCTTTCCGGTTGCAGACGAAGATTTTCTTAACAAAAGAGATAAACTGCTGAGGAATAAGTCTTTTTCTGATCCTATGTTCAAGCAGGCAGCAGATTTTTCAAAGGCTGATACCATAGTAATAGCTGCGCCCTTTTGGGATCTTTCCTTTCCTTCCGTCCTTAAACAATATCTCGAGCAGATAAATGTGGTGGGGATCACATTTTATTACGGAGAGGACGGGGTTCCCGTAAGTATGTGCAGAGCAGATAGACTATATTATGTGACCACATCCGGAGGACCCATATATGATGACAGTTACGGGTATGGTTATGTGGACGCCCTTTCGGACGCATTTTACGGTATAAAGAACAGGACACTCATAAAGGCGGAAGGACTTGATATTTACGGTGCTGATGTGGAAAAGATCTTACAAGATGCCGAAGATGAAATAGACAATTTATTCCGATGATATAAGTCTGTGCAATGTATCGTCATGATGCGCCTTCCCATAAGGAAGAGCGATAAATACAGGAGATCTGAATGTGAATAATATTAAAAAGGAGATCAGAGTTATTAATATAATAATGCTTTTGGCAGCAGGATTTATAAATGCTGTGGGAGTCACGCTGTTCCTTTTTCCGGTAAAGCTTTATGACAGCGGTGTTTCCGGGGCGTCGATGCTTCTTGACCAGATAACTCCGCCGTATTTGACATTACCTTTATTTCTGCTGATCATAAATATCCCAATTTTTCTTTTCGGAGCAAAGCGTCTTGGGTTGAGCTTTACGGTATATTCAGTTACTGCCGTGGCAGCATACGCCTTTGCATCATTTATGATCGTTAATGTATTGCCTGTGGATGTGGAATTTGTTTCTCCGCTGGCCGGAGAGGATCTGCTTCTATGCTCCATATTCGGAGGAGTCATATCAGGTGTCGGAAGCGGTATGACCATAAGGGCAGGAGGTGCCATAGACGGCATAGACGTCCTGTCAGTACTCTTTGCAAAACCCCTGGGCCTATCTCTCGGCACCTTCGTCATGATCTTTAATACTGTCCTTTATATTATCTGCGGCATCATTCTGGGAAGCTGGATACTGCCTCTTTATTCCATAGTAACTTACTTTGTGGGGGCTAAGACCGTAGACTTTATTGTGGAGGGATTTGATAAGACCATTTGCGCCATGATAGTTACCACAAAAGAAGAGGAGATTTCAGAAGCCCTTAAGGAGAATTTCAGATCAACAGGAACGGTGGTAAGCGGCATAGGAGGATATTCCAGAGAAGAAAAGGGTATAATATATTTTATCCTTAATCATTTTCAGATAACCAAGCTTAAAAACATAGTCACAAGCATCGATCCGGATGCGTTTATCTCGCTGCAGGAAGTTGCGGACATCATAAGAAAACACAGGCAGGATATGTAATATATTACATGGATCAGTTTGAATATAATCATTTGATCGAAGGAAAAGAAACGGTATATATTTTATAAAAGCCAAGGGACATACAATGGGGAACAGCATCGTTATAGCAGAGAACGACGGCCTGTTCTATATGCTCCACGGAGATATAACATACGTGGACGAAGCGTTATACGAAAACAAATTATCAGTTGTATATGAGGATCTTTCATCCGCAAGAGAAACTCTGGACAGAGTAAGGAGCTTTGTAAGTAAAAATCCCACTGTTTCATGTAATAGCGGAACGTTTTTCAGACTTAAAGGTAAAAGAAGTTTATTGCGTATCATAGGGGCTTTCATCATGCTTGCCGTATGCCTTTGCGGCTGCAGCAGCCCTTCGGGAGAGAAGGAAAGTGCAGATACTGCGACAGAAGATTCCATTAAGCTTTCCGATGATCCCTACGACTTTGTGCTTATCAGCGATGTTATACCGGATGTTATCCTGGAGATACGTTATTATTCCACATATAATTTTGTGGGTGAAAGGATAGACGGATATGAGGAGCCTCTGGCATTTTTAACAAAAGATGCGGCTGATGCATTAAAATAAGCAAGTGACGAACTTGTTTCCATGGGATACCGCCTTAAGATCTATGATGCATACAGGCCTCAGAAGGCAGTGGCACACTTCGTAAGATGGGCACAGGACGAAGATGATGTACGCATGAAGGATTACTTTTATCCGGAACTGGAAAAAGGTGTGCTGTTTCCTCAGAACTATATAGCGGAATACTCCGGTCACAGCAGGGGAAGTACTGTGGATCTTACTTTGTTCGATATGAAGATCGAGAAGGAAGTGGATATGGGAGGCACCTTTGATTATTTCGGAAGGCTGAGCCACCCTGATTATACGGATATAACAAAAGAACAGTATGATAACAGGATGCTTCTCAGGCAAGTGATGATGGATCACGGATTTAAGCCCTATAATGAGGAATGGTGGCACTTTACTCTGGAAGATGAGCCATATCCTGACACCTATTTTACTTTCCCCGTAAACAGTGATGCACTTAATTGATATGCTGCTGTAATATATTTTTAATAATTTGCGAAAGTGGCAAATCATAGTGCATTTTTTATAAAAAATGTCTTTACTTACAGCTTTTTAAATAGTAAAATATTACAAATATATAACATCATTGGGAAGAGATGAACCTCTTCCCGGAAAATATATATTCACTAAATGCATAATGCATTTTTAAGGAAGAGCAGATAAGATGCTCTTCCTGTTAGTGGTTATTTTAAAAATCAACATCATAAGATAACACATTATAAGAGTACTGGAGGACTATCATCCATGAAGAAAAAGTTTTTTAGTATCTTGATTTGCGCATTGCTCATATTTGGTAATCTGAACAGTGTGGGACTTAATGCAAAGGCCGAGACCGGATCGGAAGCGGCAGAACAACAGGACACAGAGGATACTTTTAACGAGATGCAGGATATCATATCCGGATCAGAAGAATCTGAGTCAGAAGAGCTTGAGCCGGAAGAAACCGGAGCAGATTCGCTCGAATCAGAAGAGCTTCCTCCGAAAGAAAAAGAAATATCTTATTCGGATGGGACTATCTCTGTTTCGGGGTCGGGATTCAGGATAACCGTTTCTTACACAGAAGATGCAATGATACCGGATGGCGCGATCCTTACGGCAGAAGAGATATCATCAGGATCTTCGAAGTATGGAACATATCTGGAAAATGCAGCCGCAAAGGTATTTGAGGATGCGGATACTCTTGCAAAAGAGCTTCCTTATGCTCGTTTCTTCGATATAACCATACTTTCGCCGGAGGGTGAAAAGATAGAGCCCAAGGCTGATGTAACGGTCGATATCGATCTTAAGGATGATGCCCTTAAAACAAAGGATGTGGATTTTGCAGCAGTTCATTTTGCCGATGATGTAAACGGCAAAGCTTCAGAAGGTGCCGCAGAAACAACCGATGCTGCAGTAGAAATAGTGGAGCTTAAAAAAGAAAGCGGCAGCGGAGAGACCGTAAGCTTTAACGCGGACAGCTTCTCCGTATATGGCGTTGTTTATTTCTATACTGTTGATTTTTATTACGGAGATGCTGCCGAGTACCATATGAACGGCGGTTCGGAGATGATGATGTCCGATCTCTTCTCCAGGCTCGGCATATTGCAGAAAACTAAAGATATAGAAAAAATAGATTTCACAGATGAAAGTCTCGTATCTTTTTCCAAAGAAGGAGAAGATTATGTCATAAGATCCTTAAAGCCTTTTACTACCAGCGAGATCCTTACGATAACATTTAAAAACGGAGATACCATAAGGATCGATGTAGAGGATGCAACGGGAAGCGGCAGCATAGGAACCTGTTCATGGACTTTGGGAGAGGACGGAACTCTTACTATCAGCGGTACGGGAACATTGCCAAATGCCAGTAATGTAAGTAATCCGGAGCAGACAGACATAACCACTCAGCTTAGGAACATTTATCCCTGGCAGGCTGATACATACAGGAACGACATTAAAAAAGTAGTTATAGAAGAAGGAGTAACGGCTGATCGCAACTTAAGAGGAGCCTTCCATAATCTTCCGAATCTTGAAGAAGCAGATCTGAGCGGTCTCGATGCTACAAATCTTGCATCTGTACATGATCTTTTCAGTTCCTCTGCAAAGCTGACAAAAGTTACATTCAGCAGTACATTTGCGCCGAGACAGGGCTGGAGAATGTTTTCCGGATGCTCGGAACTTACGGAGCTTACTTTCGGATCTGCGGAGAAACCTTTCAATCCTTTATACAACACAGCTACTCCATTTGAACAGTTTAATACAGATACATCCAGCACTAACAGGGATAATAAAAATGCCTTTAAGGGATGTGATAAGCTTACTACCTTAAATATGCCCGGAGCAATTCTGTATTACGGCTCGGTGAATTATATTTCATATCTTACAGGGTCTTTCGGAGGAGCAAATGCCTTACCGAAGACCTTGAACCTGCAGAATGCCGTTATCGAAGGCTCTTATTATGCAGGAAATCCCATGGCACCTGCCAGAAGCATGTTCAAGTTTGATACGCTTGAGACTCTTAATCTGCAGAAAGCAACTATATATGAGAGGGTCCTTACGACCTTATTCCATAATGTAAATGATGTTTCAGGCGGCGACACCACCAGGATAATGAATTATGACGCATGCAAGGGACTCAAGCATGTGGATATGACAGGGGCAATATTCCCTGTTACATCTGATCCCTTGTCAAATGCCGATAACTGTACAGCCCTTTCGATGTTCCAGGGAAACGGTTCAGCAGCAAGCGGTCTCGGCAAGCTGGAAACAGTAAAACTCACGGATGCAGATTTCGGTACGACCGAGAATTTCAATCAGATGTTCAGAAATACGCCTTCCCTGAAAAAAGTCGAGATAAACGGGGGTGCTAAATTGACTCATGCAGTCCGCATGAGACAGATGTTTGAGAACTGCGCGGCTGAGGAAATAGATATCAGCGGAATAGGAGCTCTTTCCAAGATCGTAAATATGGAAAACTGCTTTAGGAATTCCAAGGTAAAGACTCTTAATATCAGCAATCTGGATAATTCTGTAATAAAGCCTCTTAATAATAATCATCCTGCCAGAAATGAGGCTGATTCCATAGGGGAGGCTGCGACCAGAAATAATGTGGACTGGAACCGCTATCTGGCTCTGGATACATGTAAGGATCTGAAAAAACTCATTGCAGAAAATTCCAAGGTATGGATGGTGTATAATGACCGCGGCGTACCCGGAAAAGAATACTTCAACGCGGCAGCAGACGGAGATGTTTATTTCTTTACCGATAAGAAAATGGAATTTGCTGCTGATGCCGGCCAAACAGTAGCAATAGAAACGGACAGAGATTATATCGATCTTATAATCGACAGAGACGGAGGACCTAATGCTCATACGGTAATCCCTTCTCCCGGAGATCTGCCGGATAAAGACACGAACATCAATATGAAGAGCGGGGATCTCAATTCAAACGGACCCGGTTTTCTTGCGCCCGGTATATATACCCTGGAGGGTAAAAGATCTGAAGCTGAGCATGCTCCCATGGAAGATACGTATTACCGTATAGCTTATATAGGAGATAAGCCTTTCAGTGTAGATATGCCCAGCATACCTGAGCTGCAGCTCGTAAACGAAGGAACTAATAATAATACCACCATAAATACAAAAATGATGTCCTGGCCCGCAGAAGGAACCAAGGTGATAGACTGCGGTGACGGCATAAAGATCACTTACAAAGACGTTGCCATCGATTGCAACGGTAAATTGCATGATGTTCGGGTAACAATTAAAAAGATCACATTCAAGGATCTTGAGAAGATACCTCATCAAAACGATACGCTTAATGGTGTGGCGTATTCTGAAAGAGTGCATGACGAAAATTATCCCGACAAGGTGCTTGAAGCCGGACAGGAGTATTACAGACCCGTGCTCCAGGCGACCAAGGAAGGAATAATTCTTTCCAATTACATAAGATCAGGCACCGGTGCGGACCCGGCTGTGCCCGGAAGCGGGATCAGAATGCTGACAGGCGGATCCGGAACAGATATAGAATTTACCATCGAGATCGTAGATGCAAATGATGATACAACTTTTGTATTTCTGGCAGAGGATCTGGATGTAGCGTATGCTCAGGACTGGCACTATGCAGACAATGGAGATGCATGTTTCGATGTCCTTGCAGTTGATAAAGTAACATACGGAGCCGGCGGCGAAGGATTTATCCTGGGTGACGGCGTAAAGAAGAACACGGTGCAGTTCGCGCCCAAGACAGGACTTTACCAAAGCGGAGACATGGTGCTCTCAACAGGCGGTGATCCCAATACTCCGTGGTCCGAGTTTACTGTAACGGGCGAAGCCAAAGGTGCCACATTTACATGGACCAGCGGCATAGGCTGTACATCATATGTGCTTAGAAATACAAAGGAACAGAATCTCGGAGAGATCGATTTACAGCCGAAGATATATAAAGAGCTTAACGCAGGTACTCTTTCTGCAGGAGAATTCAGCTTTAAGCTGGAGAAAGTTTCTACATCTCCCAGCGGAGCACCGGAACCTTCGGATGGTACATCCACACCTACGGGTGTTCCTCAGACAAAGACAAATGATGCATCAGGAGAAATAGTATTCGATAAACTTACCTTTAAGACTAAGGGAGAGAATACGGCCATATATGGATCCGACAGCATCAGCTATTTCCCCGGCACGGATCCGTCCGGCAATTCCAGCGGAGAGGGAAAACATAACACAATCATCTACAAATATAAGGTTACGGAAATCCCGGGTTCTGATCCGGAGGTCCTTAAATATGATGATTCAGAACATGAAATAGAGATCAGGATATATACTCCGGAAAATGATACAGAGATGAAGCAGGGTATCAAAGCGGAGATATATGTCGACGGAACTCTGGCAGATACGTACTGGCACAGTGTCAGATACAATACCATTGAGACGGGAGATCTGCAGAACAAGTGGTATGACAAGGACGGAAATGAGATAGAAGATCCCAATCCCATATCTCTTGACGATCTTAAGTTTAAGAATATTAAGGCCAAGCCTTTGGATGTTTCCATACCTGTAGAAAAGGTACTGGAGGGCAGACCATGGAAAGAAGGTGACATCTTTGCGGCAGCACTAACTGCCGATGCTTCTGATCCCAATGCACCAATGCCCGAAAATACCAAAACTCTCGCCGGAGGAGGCGAATATGCTGAGGCCCTTATCGATAATACAGGCACACCTGTAAAGGATGACACGGATAAGATCATCGGATACAGTACGAGCTTTGATAAGATTACTTATACTCTGGGAGATATGACGACAGGGGGAGTCAGAGTATCCGAAAAGACATTTACATATAAGATCAAAGAAGTTGCACCTTCATTGGCAGAAATAGCAACATTACCCGGCGTGACATATGATACGACTTCTGAACTTACGGTAAAAGTTACCGTTAAGCTGGATGAAACAGATCCTGCAAATCCTGAACTCGTATTATCAAAAATGGAATTTGCAGATAAGACCGGAGCAGCTTCAACATCTGCCAGATTGGTAAATACATATGATGCGGCCGATGCCATATACCATGTGGCAGCCCAAAAGACATATTTCGATATAA
>CADBUJ010000048.1 GCA_902797845.1 uncultured Eubacteriales bacterium
AAGAATTATTTTAAAGGCCTGTATACCAGGTTCAGGATCCCCGGAGAACTGGCAGGGGATATGGCAAAAAAGACACTTCCCCTTATGATAAACGAGCTGGGATGGAGCTTCGCCCAGGCTGCCATACTTCAGACTTATTCCCTTAAAGGCATAGGCGTTGTGGCGGCACTTAATATAGCAAATACCATCAGTGTTGTATTTTATGAGCTTCATTTTTCTCTGGGAACGGCCACCAGCATCATCGTCGGGCAGAAGCTGGGAGCGGACAGCCTGCAGGAAGCAAAGGTAACGGCATACCGCATGCTTGCCTTGTCCTTTGAGGCCTGCGCGGTCATCGGTGTGGTACTGTGCCTGCTGTCGCCGTTTATTCCCATGGCATATAATACGGAGCCGGAAATAAGGACAATGGCTGCCCGGATGCTGCTCATACTGGGAATATTTATGCCGGTTGATGCATTTGCAACATCCCTGTACTGTACCTTAAGGGCAGGGGGCAAGGTATTTATAACATTCCTTTTTGACAGCGGCTTTTCCATATTGATAACCGTTGTCGTTGTAAATATTCTTATAAGGCTGACGGGACTTCCGGTGATAACTGTTTATATAATCAACAGAGCATTGGAGATCCTAAAGTGTATAATAGGATTTATAATACTTAAGAGCGGTGTCTGGATAAACAATCTTGTAAAGGATACCGCCGTATAAAAGATTCGGGAGGTAGGATATGGATCAGAGAGGTACTGCTCTTATTACGGGAGCTTCAAGCGGAATAGGACTGGAGATAACAAAGCTTTTTGCGAGAGACGGCTATGATGTTGTGCTGATCGCCAGAAGAGAAGACAGGCTTAACAGGATAAAAGAAGCACTGGAGGAATACTACGGAATAGATGCAGCAGTTTTTCCGTGTGATCTTGCAGAGAAGGATGCTGCCGAAAGGATATATTCCTTTACAAAGGAAAAGGGCCTTAAAATAGATTACCTTGTAAATAATGCGGGCTTCGGAGATCATGGAGCCTTTGCGGACTGCGACTGGCGGAAACAGTACGACATGATAAATGTAAATATAATCGCATTGATGCAGCTTACCAGGCTGTATTTAAAGGACATGGAGGAAGAAGGCTTCGGCAGGATACTTAATGTTGCATCTGCAGCAGCCTACGGCCCCGGTCCCTATATGGCGTCATATTATGCCTCAAAGGCATTTGTAAAGAGCTTTTCACAGGCCATCCACGAGGAGGCAAAAGAATACGGAGTAACATCTACCGCTCTCTGCCTCGGCCCTGCGACCACAGGCTTCTGGAATGCGGCAGGCTTTGAAGAGGATGATCTTACAAAACGGATGAAGGCTGCATCACCCAAGGATGTGGCAAAAAAAGGATATGATGCCATGATGAAG
The DNA here is from genome assembly GCA_902797845.1 of uncultured Eubacteriales bacterium. Lineage (GTDB taxonomy): Bacteria > Bacillota > Clostridia > Lachnospirales > Lachnospiraceae > RUG14319. The sequence goes on from CADBUJ010000048.1 coordinate 1,397, forward strand.
GGCAAGGCTCTCTGCCTTTACGGCGCTACAAAAGCCTTAAACATCGGCGCCCGTATGGCACCTGAAGCAATACTCAGGAAGACCATAAAAAAGGTGAATAAATAAAAAAGCCCTGCCGGACGGCATGGGCGAAAGGATAAAAGAAAGATCTGAAAGGGAGAAGCCTCCGCAAGGAAGCTCCTCCCTTTATGTTTGAGTTATGGGGCATGTATGGACGCCCAGTATCATTTCCAGCTGCTGTTCCACTGCCTTTACAGAGGAATATACTGCGGAAACATCTCCCACGAAATAAAGTGCGCCTCCGAAACGATCCACATAAACGAGATTTACATTGGCCATCTTGCCTGCAATATCACCGGCTATTATGGCAGAATCCGTAGGCGTAAGGACCATAAGGCCAATGGCCTCCCCGGTATTTTCCATATCCAGTTTTTCGTAGAGCTCCGGTACAGGTCTTGCTATTACATGGGCAAGGGTTATCTGCATTCCGGGAACCGATTCTTCTATATAACGCTGTTTTTCTTTTTCTGCCATTTTACGCTCCTGATCTGGGATCCTTTATCTGCGCTTGCATACCGCAGAGGATCATAATTAATTAAAAATGGTAGTGGTATGTTGTCATTCCTTAAGAAGCGGGCCGCCAGATTCCACTCTTGTTATCTGGCTGAGACCTGCCTTTATAAGATGTATCAGGAAGATCCAGGATATTACGGTAAGAAGGATGAGCTTGAAATATCCGTCCATAAATTCGTCCAGTAAAGGCATATCCCATATGGAATGAAGTACCATGGGCACCAAGAGCAGGATAAGCAGTCTGGGATTCTTAAAATAATCCCAGGAGAAGCCCTTGTCTCCGGCCAGAAGCATAAGAGCGCCTCCTTCGATGGCTGCCCAGCCTACATGACCTCCCGGTGACAGGATGCCGCGGAGCACTATGGATTCTATACATTTTCCAAGGTCTCCGGTGCTTATAAATGCCACAAAGCTGTAGCCTGCGGATTCGAAGGCCGCAAAGCCTGCGCCGACGGCGGCACCTATAAGAAGACCGTTAAGTATGAATTTGCATTTTTTGACTCTGAAGATAAATATGGCAACCACTAAAAGCTTTGCCAGCTCCTCTATAATGCCGACGGCAATGGCTCCGCCGTAATCCAGATTTCCTCCCAGGTCCGTTATCTGGAAGATTATAAGAGCCGATGCTATGGACATTACACCGCCGATAAAGAATGTGGTAAGGGTATCGAAGAACGATATGTTCCTGGGAACATTAAGCTCGAAAAACAAAACCATGATGGTAACAGGCATGGCAAAGGAGCCCATTATCATAAGACCCGGATAGGATATTATATTATCGAGCTCGCCTGCGCTGAACCAGAGCATGATAAAGGTAATGGCAAAAAACAGGAATATCCTGGAATAAAGGAAAGGCTTCTGCCATCCTGATGTCATATCATATTCCGGAGGAGTAGTGGTCTTTGTGCCGCATATAAAGATATTTTCCCTTTCTTCTCTGGGATGGCGCGCGGGTACATTTACAAAAAGATCCGACAATTTAAGATCGCTCTTTCTGTCATCTCCGGTAACATCAGCTATCTTGCTGCTTATCTGATCTCTGATCTTTACGGCTGATGCATGGATAGCGGCTGCCGCATCCTGTGCATCCCTGCTTCCTTGACCATTGCTGCCGGAATCGGGTATATTCATATCGTTAAGGACCAGCCTGGCTCCGCAATGCATGCAGAATTTTGCATTGCTTTTGAGCTCGCTTCCGCATTTTGAACAGAACATGGCTCCACCTCCCTGAAATATATAAAAATATTTTAGTATAGTTTTCGGGGGAATTCAATGATGCGTAAGCAGAGGATTTACGGTAAAAGGAATAAGATGAACAAAGAAAGAAAAACGGTTTTAATAGAAATAGAAGGCATCATTAACGAAGAGGAAAGCAGATTTTCTTATCTGGGAGATCTTATGGCCCACGAAAACGGCTATATCCTTGAATATACGGATCTGCAGGGAAACGTTGCAACAAACAACAGACTATTTTTGAGTAAAGACAGTCTCGTCCTTAAAAGACATGGAGGCTTTTCCGGAACTCTTATTATAGATCCGGAAAAAGAGACGGTTTACGAATATGGTGCCCTGGTAACGGAAGGCTCATTTAAGGTGCATACGAAGGAATACAGTTTCATAGAGGAAGAAAAGGAGATAAGGGCTTCTTTTTCATATTCTCTTTATGATGATTCTCCTGCGGAAAAGATCGAATGCCGTAGAGTGATCACCGTAAAACTGTAAGAAAGCTTTACGAGGCGGTATAAAATAAATAAAGATTTCTTACGGAGTAAGAAATGACAAAATAGGCAGCACTCCATGGAGTATATTGACAATCGTACATTTCGGATATAAAATATTATTGCACAAGGTATTTATGCGGTTCAGGGCCCTTAACCGGGCCCTGTATTTAGCCCGCGTATTAGCACTCGACAAGATTGATTGCTAATACTTTAGTATTAAAAGATAAATGGAGGAGAAACATGGCAGTTTTACCGATTTATAACAGCATTGCAGTTCCGGAAGCCAGTATTTTTATCAAATCTGCCTTATATAGAGAGATCGTAGGACGGAATCCTGTAGCAGGTGTATTTATTACCCTTGTTTTTCTTAAGGAGGACAAGGAAGCCGGAGATATAACCTCGGAAGATATCTATCCTATAGGCATCACCGGAGTAATAACAGAGGCTGACAACAGAGGCTACATGAAGATAAGGCTTGAGGACCGTGTGGACATTAAAGAGGTCCGGTTCCTTCCCGATAATTCCATGGATGTGGATGCCCTGGTGCGTCCCGATATACTTGATCTTAACACGGAAGACGAGAAGATCAAGGTAGAAGCCATAAGAGAGGAGATCATCGAATTTTCCAAGGGCTACCAGTGGGGCGATGTTATGAGAAATTATGCCGTAGGCTGGAATCATATGGGTGATGTGGCAGCGGCAATGTCCCAGTGGCTTACAGCCGGACCCGAGGAAAAATATGAGGTCCTTGCAGAGGACAGCCGTCAGAAACGTTACGAGATGATGGAAAAGATGGTCTTCGAGAGTCTGGAGATGGCAAAGGTGCAGAATCAGGCCAGATCCCATCAGGAAGAGGATTATCAGAAGATATACAAGGAATCGGCTATCAAGAAGCAGATAGAGTATCTGCAGAAGGAACTGGATCAGCTTAATCCCGAAAACATGTCGGATCTCAGAAAACTGGAGATAAAGATCCAGGAATCCAGCATGAATGAGGAAGCAAAGAAGGAAGGACAGAAGGTCCTCAACAGGCTTAAGAATGAAAATCAGAACAGTGCAGAATCAGGCCTTTTAAGAGATTATCTCGATCTCCTTACTTCCATGCCCTGGGATAAGGAGGAGCAAAAGGATATAGATCTAAAAAAAGCCGAGGAAGTTCTTGATAAGGATCATTTCGGACTTAGCAAGGTAAAGAGAAGGATCGTAGAGCAGATCGCAGTTATGAACCTTCGTAAAAAAATGTCCGGATCCATACTTTTATTCGTCGGAGCCCCTGGTACGGGCAAGACATCCATCGGGAAAAGCATAGCCGAAGCATTGGACAGGAAGTATGTAAGAGTAAGTCTCGGCGGTGTCAGGGATGAGGCAGATATAAGAGGCCACAGAAGGACTTATATAGGCTCCATGCCCGGAAGGATCATAGACGGGATCCATAAGTGCGGAGTATCAAATCCCGTAATGGTGCTGGATGAAGTTGATAAGCTCTCCCAGTCATATAACGGAGATCCCGCCAGCGCTCTGCTTGAGGTGCTTGATCCCGAACAGAACAATACATTTACGGATCATTATCTCAACGTTCCCTATGATCTTTCAGACGTATTCTTTATCTGTACCGCAAATTCCGTGGATACCATACCGGAGCCTCTGCTTAACCGTATGGAGGTAATAGAGTTCAGAGGCTATACGCCTGTGGAAAAGATGGAGATAGCAAAAAGGCATCTTATACCCAAATCCATGGAAAGCATGGGCATAGAAGAGAACAGGCTTTTCATAAGTGATGATGTGATAGACACCATCATTTCGGACTATACAAGGGAATCGGGAGTAAGAGGGCTTAAGAAAAGGATCGATACATTGTGCAGGAGCGCAGCAGTCAACCTTGTGCGTGACAATATGAAAGATCTTACTGTCACAAAAGATAATCTGAAGGAGCTCCTGGATATGAATCCTCTCCATCATAAAAAGGTAAAGGATGAGACGACGCCGGGTATAGTAACAGGCCTCGCCTGGACATCCGTTGGAGGAGAGATCCTGTATATAGAGACCATGCTTACTGCCGGAAAGGGCGGAAATGTGATCATTACGGGACAGCTGGGAGATGTAATGAGAGAGTCTGCGGAGATAGCCATAAGTCTTGTTAAGAATATCTTCCCTGACAAGGCAGAGCTTTTTGAAAATAAAGACCTTCATATCCATGTTCCCGACGGCTCCACACCGAAGGACGGACCTTCTGCCGGAGTCACCCTTACAACAGCCCTGGCATCTCTTGTTACGGGAAAAGCCGTTACACCTCATATCGCCATGACGGGAGAAGTATCTCTTCAGGGATATGTAAATCCCATCGGAGGGCTTCCCGAAAAGCTGATGGCGGCTCAAAGGGCAGGAGTAAATAAAGTATTTATCCCGGAAGACAACATGGATGATCTTAAGGATGTGGACAAGGAAGTGGTGGAAAGTCTGGAGATCATACCAGTAAAGGACGTAAAGGAACTTCTTTCCGATGTTGGTATCCTTTGACATGCTGCTTCAAGAGGGCATAACAGAATACAGTATTTTTAGACATAAAAAACTCCGGTGTTTCCACCGGAGTTTTAATATTTGGTTTAGCTGATTAGTTAGAAGCAAGAAGCTCGATACCCTTTTCGAATCTGGGATCCTTCATGTATTCTGTACCAACTTCAGCTCTCTCTGTGCCGTAAGGAACATAAACTGCAGGATCCTTTCCACCTGTAGCCATCTGAACCCATGACCAAGCTGACCAATATGTACAATACAGGAACATATTAACAAGAACAACTGCCTTCTCGTCATCTGTAGCCTTATGTCCGAAATAAGCTTCAAGATAGTTCTCTGCTGCTTCGGAATCGATGGAGATGAAAGCTTCTGTGATGGGGCCGCCTACTTCATACATAGGAGCGTACTGTCCGCCGTACTCCCAGTCGATGATCTTGATGTCTTTTCCATCATACATAAAGTTCTCTGCAAGAAGGTCGCAATGTACAGCACCGGGTGCCATGGGATGCTCTTTAAGAACAGCATCGATCTTCTCGAGAGCTGCAAGAGTCTTATCGAATTCGGGATAATATTTCTTATATTCGAAGTTTACTTCGTCAGCAAGCTTGAAATAATTAAGAGTAAGTGCAACGGGATCGAAATCGGGAATGAATTTTGCACCTGAAGTATGGAATTCCTTAACGATCTTACCCATAGCTACCTGAACATCTTTTCTTTCGATGAAATCTGATGCATGCATGGGGGGAAGAGAGATAAACTCAGAAATGGAGCAGCCTGTATCTGCTTCAAAATAATAAACCTTGGGAGCGATGCCAAGCTTGCCAACAACTTCGCAGTTGTGCTTTTCGCCTGCACGGTCGATGTAGTCGCCAGTTCCCTTGCCGGAAAGTCTCATAACAACTGCCTCGTCTGTGTCTTCGAAAGTAAGCTTGTAGCTCTTGTTTGTAAGTCCGCCTGCAAGGAAGCTGATGCCTTTTACGGGATGACCTACAACTTCTTCTGCCTTGTTAATAAGAGACATGAAGTCGTTAACTTCGTAGTCTGCAACATGGCTCCAAACGCCAGATCTTTCACTCATGGTAATTGTTCCTCCTAAAAATTGTTCTGTAGTGAAATACATTCTTATATATTATTATTCCCGCTTGGTAAGTTGTCAATAAATTTTTGCAAAAGATACAGTGAATAAAGCAATCTTTTGAACACCATAAAAAAGGTTTAAACGGGAGGGTTTTCACATTAAAAAAAGTCTTGTGATTTTTAACAAAAATCCTTTTTTATCCCTTTATCTATTGACATTTGGGCCTGTCAATCGTTTAATATTTTATAAAAGATGGGAAAGCAGCCAAAAAAAATAATTGCAGGATCATTTTTTTAGTGAAAGTGCTCTATTAGATATAACTAACCGGAGGCATTCATCTTTCCTTTCAGCTTAATGGATCCGATGTAAATTATTGTTCCCGGGGATGACCTGAGGCACAATCTTTTATAAATTTACTTACTTTATTATTAGGAGGAGAAAAATGTTAAAGTATGTAGAGAATCACAAAGATGATTACGTACAGGAAATCAGCAACGAGGTAAACATCAAGTCTCTTACATGTCAGGAAAAGGAATTAGCTGATTATTTCCTTGACAGATTCGAGAAGATGGGTGCTGACGAAGTTTTCCGTGATGGCGCAGGAAACGTTGTTGCTATCTTCAAGGGCGAAGGCAAAGGCCCTAACGTTCTCTTTAACGGACATATGGACGTAGTTCCCGAAGGAACCCTGGAAGCATGGGCACCCTACGATCCTTACAAAGCAGAGATAGATGCAGAAGGCAAGATCCACGGCCGTGGAACATCTGACCTTAAGGGCGGTATGGCAGCTCAGGTAGTAACTTGCGAAGCTTTCGTTAATCAGTATATCAGCAAGGGCAACAAGCTTCCCGGCGACCTTATTTTCCTTGGCGTTGTTCAGGAAGAGCCTGCAGAAATGTTCGGTATGAGATACTTCTTCGAGAAGACCATGAAAGAGCATGACATCAAGGCTGACGTTGTTTATCTTGGCGAGCCTTCATCCAACAGACTCGTTCTTGGCCAGAGAGGTAAAGTAGAGCTCGTTGTTACCACATATGGTAAGGTTGCTCATTCATCCCAGCCTTGGCAGGGTGTCAGCGCTCTTGAGTCCATGAGCCCCATCATTTCAGCTATCTATGCTGAGGACGGCTTCGACTGCGCACCTGACAAGACAGGTATCAAGTGCCCTATCACCATCACAACTTGTGATGTTTATCCCGGCGGAACTCTTTCAGTTGTTCCCGACAAGTGTATCATCTCTGTTGACAGAAGATACTATCCCGGAAGAACTCTTGATGATCTTCTTAACGAGTTCAAGGCAATCTTTGCTAAGCTTGAGAAAGAGAATCCTGATTTCAAGGCAACTGTAGAGCCCAGATACTATGAAGAGACATCCTACACAGGTTATGTAGAGAAAGTTCCCAAGGCTCATCCCGCTTGGCAGACAGATCCCGAGAACGAGTATGTTAAGCTTTCATTCGAAGCTCTTGAAGAAATCGGTCAGCCTACAGAAGAAGGTTACTGGCTGTTCGGTACAGACGGCGGTATCACATGTGGCGAGTATGGTATTCCTACAATCGGTTATTCAGGTGGTCCCGAATCTCAGGCACATCAGCCTCAGGAATGGGTTGAGCTTGAAGAGATGTACAAGACCTTCGCTGGTTACATCGCAATGCTTTGCAAGCTTTGGAACATCGATGTAAACGAATACTTCAACTAATATTCATATAATATTCGGTTAACTGAGGAGTGGATCTTCCGTATCCTCAGGTAAAATCAAATACTTAAGGTAATGTTAAGCGGACCCCGGGTGAGGACGGGGTCCGCTTAGACATATAACCAATTATTTTTTTAGAGAGAGAAGGAGAATTATTATGGAAAGGCAAATTCCTAAGAGACCGGTGATCGGCTTTACCATTGCCGTTGTCATTGCAGCGATCTTTTTTGCCCTTAGCTTCATTAGTTTTCCTGAAACTACAGCATTGGATTCCACTGCTGAATGGGCGCATCACGCTGCTGACGGTGATGTTATTGCCAGGATCATGTGGGTATTCGCTGACTTTGTTCAGCCCACGTTTCATGCCAACGCAATAGCCGGTATTTTAATGCTGGTAGGCTGTATCCTCGCCTTGTATATTCCCTCTTTATCGAAGAACTCCTTCGGCGTAAGCTATGGTACAGGTTTATTCTGGCCTATACTTCTTGCACAGCTGATTTCTTCGGCAGGCTCAGTTTGGCTGTATCAGTCTATCTGGGATCTGGAAGTGGGACCCGGTGGCGGACTCTTCCTTCCTTCATTTATCGGTATTGCATCATTTGTACCGGCTATAGTTATCAAGTACGGTACACAGTGGTACAAGCTGGTTACGGCAGGCGTTATGGGTATACTTTTCGGTACGCCCTTCGCCTATTTTATCCACACGATGTTTCAGGCGCCCTGGGGGCTGCCCGGAGCAAATGCATGGGTTACGCCTATGATCGTGATCGGATTTGTTTCATATCAGATCTGCGATAATCTTCCCTGGATGAACGACGGAAAGGTAAATGTTCCGGAGAATCCTAAGGGTGTACCCAATGCAACAGAGATGAATGATGTCTGGTTCGTAAAGAGAGTTTTTGCAGACTTTACAGAGCCCACCTATTTCGGAAACGAATTGGCAGGACTTCTTTGTATCGTAGGTTCTGTTATAGCCTGTTTCCTTAATCCCAACAACCCCTTCTATGGCGTGGGAGCCAGCGAGCTTATGACGGTTATTTCCTGTCAGATACTGGCGTCGGCCATAGGCATATTGCTATACTGGCATAAATATGCGGAGCTGGGATTCTACAACACGTTTGTACCCATTGCGTCAATGGCACCGGCCTTCCTGCTGTTCTACGGATTTGAATGGTATGATGTGGTCGTAAGTGCCGTTGTAACAGCAGTAATAATGCCTCCTGTGGCGGCAGTGATAGGAGCCAAAGCGGCGAAGGCAGGGTACCATGGATACATCGGTTCCGTTGCATCCATGTTCATAAACTGCATCATAATAACAGCGATATTTAATTACATGCCGGGATTCGGCGGATAATCAGTAACAAATAAACATATCAAAAAAGGAAGAGACCTCACGCTCTTCCTTTTTTTATGGGGTTTATTGTCTGATCTGCAGTGATCTATCTTATCTCAACGGCATTCATGTATTTAAGAAGTATATCCCTCATGCTGTTCATATCATCCTGGCTGAAGGAGGAGAAAACAGGCATGATAACATCATCACCGGAGATGTAATGCTGAAGATAAAAGGCTCTGCAGCCCTGAAGCCACTGGCCTATAAGCTCTATATCATCGAAGGTGTGAAGCTCTCTCATGACCGTGGTCCTGAATTCGTAAGGTGTATCGGAATCCTGCAAAAGAGAAGCGGAGATCTTGATATCGTTTATATTAAGATCATTGACTCCGATGGTCCTGGGATAATTAGCCGGAGAATTCTTTATATCCATGGCTATATAATCAGCCAGATTATTTTTAAGGATATGATTTAAGACGGTAGGAAGAGAGCCGTTGGTATCAAGCTTAAGGAAGAAGCCCATCTCCTTTATCTCAGCCATAAAATCGTAGAGATCATCCTGAAGGAGAGGCTCTCCGCCCGTGATGCATACTCCGTCTATGGCATTCCTGCGGCTTTGGAGAAAATCGAATATATCTTCCTTTTGGATGTCATCGGCCTTCTCAGGGTCTATGACCAGGGATCTTTTATTACAATAGGGACACATAAAATTACATCCTCCGGTAAGGACCGTGGCTGCAACTTTACCGGGATAATCAGTTAGAGTAGTGGGAACAAGACCTTTTATATGCATATATTCCTCCATATCTCAGATGTGTTATAATCCTAATTGTTAAAGGGATTATAGCACAAGCATCATCATAAACAAAGGGAGAGGGAAATGCTTTCCGAAGACGAAAAATTTATGAAAAAAGCTTTGCTTCAGGCAGAGCGCGCTTTTAACAGAAGGGAGACCCCTGTGGGCTGTGTAATAGTAAAGGACCACAAGGTGATCGCCAGAGCGTATAACAGGCGCAACGAAAAGAAAAATACCCTTGCCCATGCGGAGATAATGGCTATAGACAAGGCCTCCAAAAAGATCGGAGACTGGAGACTTTCGGGATGTACCATGTATGTTACACTGGAGCCTTGTCCCATGTGCGGAGGTGCTGTTATCCAGTCCAGAATAGACCGGCTTGTTATAGGGACCATGAGTGAAAAAAACGGATGCGCAGGTTCCGTAACGGATCTGATGCACATAAAGGGATTTAATCATCAGGTGGAGGTTACGACGGGTGTTCTGGAAGAAGATTGCAGCAATATCCTGACTCTTTTCTTTAAAAAGGTAAGGGCTGAAAATGCCCGTAAAAAGGCGGATAATTTGACATAAAAGCCTAAAAAAAGTTATAATATCAGGGCTTTATTACAATAATTTGTCATAAGATTTCCGTGCAACCGGGGAGTTAGCGGTGCCCTGTACCTGCAATCCGCTACAGCAGGGGCTATGCCTTCTCCCAGGGTTATTGGCTGTGGGGCTGCCCTTTATAAGTGGCGTTGAAGTCCGGGTCTTGTGCAACAGGAACTCGTGAACCGTGTCAGGTCAGGAATGAAGCAGCACTAAGCGAGACCTCTTGTGTGCCACAAGGGTGCCTGGGCCGAGTTAACTGTAGAGGTAACGCCTGTGGTCTTAATTCGAAGAGAAGGTGCACGGATTTTTATTATATTTAAGGATCGGGATTTAGTATCGGATCCGGGAGAAAGATCTAAAAATGTCATATCAGGCTCTTTACAGAAAATACAGGCCTGAGACCTTTGACCAGGTATCGGGGCAGGAACATATAGTAAAGGCTCTTCGCAATCAGGTGGAGAGCAAAAGGATAGGACATGCCTATCTTTTTTGCGGTACAAGAGGAACAGGAAAGACATCTGTTGCCAAGATATTCGCAAGAGCCGTAAACTGCAGCAATCCTATAAACGGAAATCCCTGCGGAAAATGCCCTACATGCATTTCCATAAAGAACAATTCTTCAATAAATGTTTTAGAGATAGATGCGGCATCAAATAACGGCGTAGACAATATACGTGATATAAGAGACAACGTGGAATATACGCCTACTGACGGCCGCTACAGAGTTTTTATCATAGACGAGGCACATATGCTCACGGCCAGCGCCTTTAATGCGCTTCTAAAGACTCTGGAGGAGCCGCCGGAATATGTTATCTTTATTCTCGCTACAACCAATCCGGCCAAGATACCGGTGACCATTGTCAGCAGATGCCAGAGATACGATTTCAGAAGGCTTTCCAGAGATACCATAGCAGAAAGGCTCAGGGAGATAACAAAGGAAGAGGGTATAGACTGCGAGGAAAAGGCTCTCAGATATATAGCTTATACGGCAGACGGTGCCATGAGAGACGCTCTCAGCATACTGGAGCAATGTGTTTCCTTCTATATGGGGGAGACGCTTACATACGAGAATGTTCTGGATATTCTGGGAGTAATGGATACAAATACCCACCGGGAAATGGTGGAGCATCTATACAGGGGCGATGCCAGGAATGCCTTAAGGCTTCTGGACAAGGTCCTTATGGCAGGAAAGGACATAGAGCTGTTCTTTTCCGACCTTTTGTGGTATCTGCGAAATCTCATGTTATATAAATCCGGTGATGATGCCCAGGCAGTCCTTGATATATCCCTGGAGGATCCGGATGCATATAAAGCATGGGCAGACAGGATAGATATAGATTCTGTAATGAGATATATAACCATCTTTTCCACTCTTCTGGAAAGATTCAGAAGTGCCACTCAGAAGAGAGTTCTGGCAGAGAGCGCCCTTGTAAAGGCATCAAGGCCTGAGATGTCAGATGATCTGGAAGGCATCCTTTCAAGACTGGGAAGGCTGGAGAGGATGATGGAGGAAGGATCGATCAGTTTTGAAAAGATCCCGGTAAATACAGAAGAAACCAAGGATCTCCCTGCATCTTCCGAAAATATGATAACGGAAGAGGAAGAAACGGTACCTGTATCTGAGGAAAAGGAACCGGAAGAGATAAAGCAGGAAGATGATGCAGAAGAAGTAAAGGTAGACAGCGGCAGTTTTAAAAGTATGGTCGAGGGTCAATGGGATAAGCTGATCTCCGAAGGATCAGGACCTTTGCCTTCCATGTTAAGCGGTTCTTCGGCAGAAGTAACGGATGATGATAAGCTTATAATATATGCAGGATCTTCTTTTAAGAGGGATTACCTTTCATTACCCGAAAATCAGGAAAGCTTAAAGAGATTTCTTGAGGAAAAAACGGGAGTAAGACCTGACATCATCATAGGAAAAGAAAACAAGAAAAACGAAAAGAAAGATCTTAAAAAGATATTGGATCCGTCCAAGATAGATGTTTCGGGAATAGAGATAAGATACGAGGACTAAGGAGGATAAGATGGCTAAAAAAGGCGGATACGGCATGCCCAATATGAATAATCTTATGAAGCAGGCCCAGAAAATGCAGAAGCAGATGGAAGAGGCATCAAGAGAACTTGAAGAAACAGAGATAGAGGGAACTGCAGGCGGCGGAGTTGTCACCGTAAAGATGAACGGCAAAAGAGATGTTATTTCCGTCAAAATAGATCCGGAGGCTGTTGATCCTGATGATGTGGAGATGCTTGAGGATCTGATCGTTGCTGCGGTAAATGAAGCAGGAAGAAAGGTCGAGGAGCTGTCCTCCAGCTCTATGGCCAAGATAACAGGCGGCTTCGGAGGCTTGGGCTTTTAATGGATATTTATTCCAAACAAATGACGAAGCTTCAGGAGCATCTTTCCAAGCTTCCGGGAGTGGGAGAAAAAACTGCTCAGAGGCTGGCTTATCATATTGTGGCAGGAATGGGTAAGGAGCAGGTAAAGGCCCTTGCCGATGCCATGGTGGAAGCCAGAGAGCATGTCCATTACTGCAGTGAATGCTTTAACCTTACTGATGGTGATACCTGCTCCATATGCAGCTCCGAAAAGCGAAATAAAAATATAATAATGGTGGTGGAAAATCCCAGGGATCTCTACGCCATAGAGAAAGTGGGAGAATACAACGGTGTTTATCACGTGCTCCACGGGGTCATAAATCCGGCATTGGGCATAATGCCCGATGATATAAGGATCAAAGAGCTTATGTCACGCCTTAATGAAAGCGTGGAAGAGGTGATAATCGCCACCAATTCAACGGTGGAAGGCGAGACCACAGCCATGTATCTGGCTAAGAATATAAAGGTACTGGGCATAAAGGTCACCAGGATAGCCACAGGTGTTCCTGTGGGAGGGGATCTTGAAAATATAGATAATGTAACATTGCTCCGCGCTCTTGACGGCAGAGTGGACTTGTAAAAGATCTATGGAACAAAAAGAAAACAATAATATCTACAGCATCATAAAGGAAAAGAAAAAGGAAGAAAGCAGTTCCGTGGATACGGCTCCTGAAAATGAAAAACAGGATCCCGTTACGGATCATACGGAAGAAGCTTCTGATATTCCTTCCGAAGATGCGGATGCAGATAAGGGAGAAAAGACCGGTTTTTTCCGGGGATTATACGAGAAGTATTTAGGCCTTAACAGAAGTCTTCGCCTGATAATCGGCGCAGGGCTTCTTTCCCTTGTTATTATTTTTGTTTTCGGACTTATCGCATACAACGGCTCCTACAGCGGATATACCATAATACGGCAGGTGGAAAAAACAGACAGCCTGGCGGTTAATTATCAGACTACGGACAACGGCATCATAAGATACAATAAAGACGGTGCATCTTATACAAGGGATCTGGAAAACATCATTTGGAATCAGAGCTACGAGATGGTTTCCGCAAAAGTCGTTTTTTGCGGAGAATACATGGCCATAGGTGATATCTTTTCAAATTCCATCCGCATATTCAACGAGGACGGACAGCAGGGCGTGATAACCACGATGTATCCCATAGAGGATCTTTGCGTGGCTGAGCAGGGTGTAGTTTATGCGGTGCTCTCAGATGGCAAGGCCAGTTATATAGATGCATATGACAAAAACGGTACAGAGCTGCTTCAGATAAAGGCGACCATAGAAAATACAGGTTATCCTCAGAGGATCGCCGTTTCCGATGACGGAACAAAACTTGCGGTCGGATATCTTAAAACAGACGGAGGTCAGATAAATACACGCCTCTTGTTTTATCATTTCGGTGAAGCCGGCAAGGGTCAGGTTGACAACATCATCGGGGAAGAAACATATAACGAGCTTATCGGATCCCTGAAATTTATAAACGATGATACGGTAATAGGCATATTTGAGGATAATATGCGGATCTACAATGTGAGAAACAGCGTGGAGAAGGAAGCGGAGCTTGGCTTTTTGGCTGAGATAAAGAGCGTTTTTTCTAACGATAAATATTCCGGCTTCGTTTTCTCGAATTTTGACCGCGTTACGGAAGATGATCCCGTTGAGGAAGACAAAAAACTGGGAGAGGACCCTTTCAGGATAATCATTTATACCACCTCCGGCAGGGAATATTCCGATTTTACTTTCGATTTCAATTATGAGACCATACATTGCTCCGATACAGAGATAATAATGATAAGCGAAAGCTCCTGCGCCATATATGATTTCCGCGGGAAAAAGCGGTATGAGCACAGCTTTGATGAGAAAGTCCTCCAGTTTATGCCCATGAAAACACCCGGGGAATATATTCTCGTTACGAAGACAAAGGTATTGCAGATAAGCCTTAATTAGGACAGAGTCATGGAAATAAATCCCGTATTGATAATATGTATATTGATAATAGCAGCAAGCACCTACCTGGGATACCGGAAGGGGCTTTTGCTGACCGTGTATTCTGCGGGGGCAATGCTTATAGCTATCGCTCTCGCTTATTTTCTTATGCCTTACGGAACGAAGCTGCTCCGCAGTACGCCTGTTTATGATGCCGTATACGAGAGCATCAACGAAAAGGTAAAGTCTTTTATCTCTGAAAATGAGGATGAAAATAAGGGAGAACAGGCAGATGCCATCGACGAGATGGAGCTTCCGGGATATACGAAAGATGTACTTATGACAAACAATAATTCCAAGACCTACGAAAAGATGGAGGCCTCCGGATTTAAGGATTATGTGGACAATTCCGTGACCATAATGATCATGAACGCGTTGTCCATACTTATTATATTCCTGGTCATATTTACGATCATAAAGCTGATAGGAATGGCGCTGAAGGTCCTTACAAGGGTGCCTGTCCTGCACGGGGCGGATAAGGCCGGCGGGACTGCACTGGGCTTTGCAAGGGGCATGCTCATCATATGGATGGTATGTATATTCGTTGCCATGTTTCCCACTACGGAATGGGGCAGATATGTTTTTAATGCCATAGAGAAGAGCAGTATCCTTACATTTATATATAACAATAATTTTCTGATGGCGGCAGTTCAGGATATAGGAAGGATAATCCTTTAATTATTTACTGAAGTGCCTGCTGTGTCTTAAGAAGAATCCACCATATCTAGTGAGACAAAAGAGACAAAAACACTACCTGTCGCAACATGCTGAAAGTGTTGAAAACAGTGGAAAATTTGTGGAAAAAATTTTCAAAAAATCTGTTGACATGGTATTTTTTCGGTGATATTATTAACAAGCTGTCGCGGGAGCGGCAGTTTATATTATGCTGTTCCTTGATAATTTAATAATGAGACGATCCCGAAAATTCCAGGGTTTCGCGGCGAAAGCCGACTCCAAGTCCGATGAGATGTTACAGAG
>CADBUJ010000049.1 GCA_902797845.1 uncultured Eubacteriales bacterium
ATGTAGAAAACCTTAAGAATCTTCTTTATAAAAAGACAAAGCTTGAAGATACCTTTGGTGTCAACATGCTGGCTGTTGTTGACGGCCGTCCTGAGATACTTTCTCTGAAAGGCATTCTGGAGAATTACCTTGATTTTCAATATGAAATAAATACTAGAAAATACAGGACTCTCCTTAATAAAGAGCTTGAGAAGAAAGAGATCCAGGAAGGTCTTATAAAAGCATGCGACGTTATCGATCTTATTATAGAGATCCTGCGCGGATCCACCAGCAAAAAACAGGCAAAGGACTGCCTCGTTCTGGGAGAGACGGACGGTATTAAGTTTAAAAACAAGGATTCCAAAGATATGGCTTCTCTTCTGCATTTCACTGAAAGGCAGGCTGATGCCATCCTTGATATGCGTCTCTACAGGCTTATAGGTCTTGAGATTGAAGCCCTGCAGAAGGAACATGACGAGACCATAGCCAATATTGCATCATACAGAGATATATTGGAAAATTTCGACAGCCTTAATAATGTGATCAAAAAGGATCTCGCACATCTGAAGAAAGAATTCGGTAAAGAAAGAAAGACTATAATAGAGAATGCTGAAGAGGCTGTATATGTGGAAAAACCTGAAGAAGCTGTACCGGTGCACATACTGATAGACAGGTTCTCATATATAAGAAGTATCGATGATGCCACATACGAAAGAAATATTTCAGCTGCAGTATCCGAAAACAAGTTCTGCTTTGCTTCTTTATCAACGGAAAAAACAGCACTGTTTACTGATGCGGGAAATATGTATATTATCAAGAACACTGATATACCATTCGGAAAATTCAGGGATAAATCGCTTCCTATCGACAATATATCAGGATTTGAGGCATCAAAGGAATCTGTTGTATTTGCCGCACCTTTAAATGACATTACCGGATCTGCGATCATATTTCTTACTTCCGACGGCTATATAAAATCTGTCAGTGGCCAGGAATTCAATGTGCTTACAAGACGTTCCATAATGGCTACGAAGCTGAACGAAGGCGCGCGACTTGTGGCTGCACTTCCCTCTTCTGATGCCGCTTCCATAGTTCTGCTGACCAAAAATAATATTGCTCTCAAGTTCCCTGTATCGGAGATTCCCGAAAAAAAGAAGACTGCTATAGGTGTAAGAGGCATAAAGCTTAAAAAAGATGATCATGTAGAAGCCCTGTATCTGTGTTTCAACGGAAAAGAAAATACTTATACGGTGGACGATAAAGATATCTCTTTCGATTCTCTAAAGATGGCAAAAAGAGATACATCAGGCAAAAAGCTTTATTAAGTCTACAGACATATTCTTGATCTATTATATATATCAAATATTTATAGCTTTATTTATTTAAATAATATATACTATGATCAACATTAAGCATTCGTTTAAGGAGGCGTAAAATGAAAAAGATTTTATCACTAGTACTTGTAGCTATGATGGCATTAAGCCTTGCTGCATGCGGTAAGGGCGGCGGAAGCAGCGCATCTGACGACATCATCGGTACATGGAAGCTTGTTTCCATAGAGCTTTCAGGACAGGAAATGTCTGTCAGCGATTACGCAGATCTTCTCGGACAGGATATGGATGTATCTTATACATTTGAAGAAGGCGGAAAATTTGTTGCTTCTGCCATGGGTCAAGAAATGGAAGGAACCTGGGAAAAAGGAAGCGGATCAGATTATAACATGACCATTGAGGGTGATACCCAGACAGGTTCATTGGTTGACGGCAAGTTCCGTCATGGCATGGAAGGCATGGCAATGATCTTTGAAAAATAATATTTTCAGTATTTACTTTTAACGATTTAGGATTAAACCATGAAAAAGCTTTTAAGTCTTTTGGTTGTATGTTTCTTATTGCTTTCCGGACTGTCTGCCTGCAGTTCTGATACTGCGTCTAAGGATGAGATAATCGGTCACTGGGAGCTTTCGGACATCACTGTAGGAGAAAAAAAGTATACCGTAAAAGAGTATGCCGACTATATCGGCACCGACTACTCCTCTTCTTTTGACATAAAAGAAGACGGTTCTTTTAGTATGTCTTCTACCTGGTTTGATGATCCCATAGAAGGAACATGGACAAAAGAGGAAAAGTATATTCTTGAGTATCAGGGCGACCCTGTATATGTACATTTGGAAAACGGAATATTATATATGGGTGAAGAAGACTCCGATGGCTCGGTAATGTCCTTTGTTAAAAAGTAACTGACAGTTATTTTAATATTTTTCAGGCGGGAGTCACCTCCCGCCATATTTTTTGGAGGTAATGATGACTAATGTTTTTGATCTCTTGGATGAAAGAGGCTACCTGCAGCAATGCACCAATGAAGAAGAAGTTAAAAAGCAGCTGGCTGAAGGCCCTGTAACCTTTTATATAGGTTTCGATGCTACTGCAGATTCCCTGACGGCAGGTCACTTTCTTACTGTAATGGCAATGATGCACATGCAAAAGGCAGGCCACAGACCTATCGCTCTTCTCGGCGGAGGGACCACCATGATCGGCGATCCTTCCATGCGAAACGATATGAGACAGATGATGACCAGAGAACAGATCGACCACAATGCCGAATGCTTTAAGAAGCAGTTGTCAAAATATATCAATTTTGACAATGACAATGCCATTCTTGCTAATAATGCCGACTGGCTCCTTGACCTTAATTATGTAGACTTCCTGCGTGAGGTTGGTATTTACTTCTCGGTCAACAGAATGCTTGCGGCAGAATGTTATAAATCGAGGATGGAACAGGGCCTTACATTCTTTGAGTTCAATTACATGCTCATGCAGTCATATGATTTTTATGTATTAAATCAGAAGTACAACGCCACTCTGGAAATGGGCGGTGACGATCAGTGGTCCAATATCATCGGGGGCGTAGAGCTTGTAAGAAAGAAGGTTCAGAAGCCAGTAAACGGGCTTACTTTTAAGCTTCTTACAACTTCCGACGGCAAAAAAATGGGTAAGACTATGGCAGGTGCCCTATGGCTTGATCCTGACAAAACATCTCCCTACGATTTCTATCAGTACTGGAGAAATATAGAGGATGTTAAAGTAAGGGAATGCATGGGAGTGCTTACTTTCCTTCCCATGGAAGAGATAAACGAACTTACAGAGCATCAGGATGAACGTATGAATAAGGCAAAAGAAGTCTTTGCATACGAAGTAACAAAGATCGTTCACGGGGAAGAAGATGCCAAACGTGCTCAGACCGCAGCAATGTCCGTATTTGTAACAGGCGGTGATGCCGGCAGTATCCCCACGAAGACATATGACAAAAAGACCTTGTCAGACGGTATAGATATCTTAACTCTCCTTACTGATTCCGGCCTTGCCAAAAGCCGCAGCGAAGCCAGAAGACTTATTACTCAGGGAGGCGTTACCGTAAATGATGAGAAGGTATCTGACATAGAAGCTGTTTTCGGTTCCGAAAACTTTAATGAAAACGATGCCTTAATGATAAGAAAAGGAAAGAAATCTGTTATTCAGATAAAAGCCGAATGATCGAACTTGAATTAAAAAAGACCTGTCCAAAGGATAGGTCTTTTAATATTTATCTGTTATCTATTGGCTGCTTCCCACAGCCTGTTCGAAATAGTTGAAATAGTTATATGTTATAACCATATTCGCTATCTGGAACATATTCGTAACTTTTCGCTTCGTATTCTGTATATATTCGTCTGAAACAGAATCTCCCTCCTTAACCGGAGTCAAAACCCCCGTCTCTGCATTATAAAAAGCTTTGTCGGTTATGAAGCTTCCGGGATATGTGATAGCCACAAGACCTTCCGCATCAGAAAAGATATCATGTCCGGATATGAATCTGCTGTCATATTCAACTCCGAAAAGATTGAGGACTGTAGGAAGAATGTCAATGGACTGACAGTATTTGTCCACAGGAACATGCTCCTTAAAAGAAGGACAATAAATTATCAGATTGCTCTCATACCATTCGAAGAGGTCGTCATTGAAGGAATGCCCTGCGATCTCCTCGCACATCGCTCTGTTATTGTAGGGGATGTGATCCGCAGAGAGAACTATGACTGTTTTATCTGCAATACCCTTCTCTTCTAATCTTCTTTCCAGATTCTGAAGGAACAGTTCAAGCTCATACTGACATGCTATATATGCTTTGGCTTCTTCCGAGTAAGGAAGATCTGCCACAAGATCTGCATGCCTTGAAGACATACTGTTTCCTGCAAAGCTGTATCCCGCATGTCCGCTGACAGTCATATAATAGGCATGGAACGGCTGCTGATCAGCGTACATATCAAATGTAACATCTACCATGTGTGAATCCGACTGAGGCCATATATCATTACCGTATGCATTAGTTTCAGGTTCGTATCCGCTTCCTGTTCCAACCCATTTGTATCCCATATTCGGATGAGAAAGATGTCTTTCGTAATAAGTATAGGAGTTGTTATGGAAACCGTATACGGAATATCCCAGCCTTCCGAATACCTTGCCGGGGC
The DNA here is from genome assembly GCA_902797845.1 of uncultured Eubacteriales bacterium. Classification (GTDB taxonomy): domain Bacteria; phylum Bacillota; class Clostridia; order Lachnospirales; family Lachnospiraceae; genus RUG14319. The sequence continues at coordinate 4,484 of CADBUJ010000049.1, forward strand.
AGAAATAAAGATTGGTGCCCTTTTGTCCCGAAACGACCATGGAAGGAGATCCTCCCGGATTCGGGATGTAACCCGTAAGATCCACCCACTCTCCTGCTGAAGTACTTCCGTAATACAAAGGCGTGTAGTAATTATTGAACTCAAATCCCGAATGGATCATCTTATACAGTGTCGGAGTCCTTTTCTCATCTACAGCCCATTTTGAAAAGCCTTCAGCCGTCACATAGATAAGATTGTATCCTTCAAATATACCTGTATACTTATTTTGTTTGGTCGCAGTCTGACTTGTAAAATAATTATTAAGATCTATAAGGCCTGTGTTTCCTGTAGCTTCAACCACTGAAGTTACATCCACATCGGACATGATATTAAGACCGTATTCTTTAGCCTTGGTTTCAGATTCGGATTCTGATTCGTTTATATTGTCGGTCTCTCCGCCGGCTTCAGTATTATCAGCCGTATCTCCCGTTTCAGTTACATCAGATTCCACCACAAGGTTTCCTACTTTGTTTCCGTTTACACCGTCAAGGATAGTAGCCGTAAGAGGACCGAAATATTTCATCTTGGAGTCTATATCTCCTGCATTATAAAAAGAATCATATCTTGATCCTACTCCCGTATTGGATGCATTTACCGCAGTAAAGAATATGCCGAGCATAAGTATTCCGATACCTGCTCCAAGCATTGCCTTTCCTTTTGTAACATCCTGTTTTTCCGTAAAAATAACAATTACAAAATAAAAGATCGCAGGAAGCAAAAACAGGATAACCCAAACGAGATTCCTGAGTATATTGTCGATTATCATATCCCAGAAATCAAAAGCCTGACCTGCTAGACCCATCATTGAAAATGGTGCCCAGTATGTATTAAATACAGAATAATATATAAGGTGTACGAGGTAGAATATTGTAAAAAAGACTACTATAACGCCGAATATTATATTCCTGACTTTGCCTCTTTCAGGCAGATTAAAAAGCACACCCATCAACAATCCCACAAAAAGCATCATGGGAAGGATAAATATGAAAAAGTTGATCCCAAGAGAATGCACTACCGCAAATCTGAAAAGCAATTCCATAAAAGGGAAAAAGGCAACAAAGAATATGATCGCTGTAAGATCAAAATCCCTTATTCTGTTTAATAATTTCCTCATGTCTACCTCTTAAAGTTCAGAACCATCCAAAGGTTCTGCAGGGTCCTCTTCTTCGGATCCTTCTATACTATCCTGTACTTCTTCTGCGTTATCCACAGTAACTTCGTTATTAACAGGTCCTCCGTGTTTTACAGGTAATGCTGCCGGCCTTTTTTGTTTGTAAAAGATAAGGAACAGCACGGCCGCAGCAGCGATCATTATTATAGAAATAAACTGTGATGTTGAAAACGGGCCTATCCAGCCTCTGTCATCAGACCTTAAAAATTCTATTAAAAACCTACCTACAGGATACAGGACCAGATACAGGGCTCCCGTAAAACCTGAGTATTTCATTTTCGTGGAGATAAGGATGAGAATAATACCTATAAGGAAATCTCCCACAGCCATTACAAGCTGAGACGGAAAGAGATCAACTCCAGAAGGTGCCAGGGAATCCGCAGGAAATCTTAAACATAAGGGGCCGCTGTATTCTATACCGTAGCAGCAGCCAGCCAGGAAGCATCCAATGCGCCCAAATCCCTGAGCTATGGCAACTGATGGCATAACAATGTCGAAATAATCTGAAAAAGCAACTTTTTTATGTCTGCAATATAAGATGATTCCCAGTACACCGGTTATTATTCCGCCATAAACAACAAATCCTTCTGTAAGACCTTCCAAAGGATCCTTAATAAAGTTGCTCCAGTCTGTGATAATGTAAAGGATCTTTGCTCCCATAAGTCCTGCGATAACTGCTATAAGAGCAATGTCCAGTATCATTTCTTTTTTCAAGTTCCGTCTCTTGGCTCTTATGGTCCCTATTATGACAGCTGCCACTATACCTATGGCTATCATCAGACCGTATCCGTGGACCGTAAGAGGTCCTATAGCAAATAAATCCTTATGCATATGATCTCCTGTCAACTATACCGTAACAGATATCTCTGATCCCTCTTCAGGAGGGTTTTGTGTATTATCCTCGGTTCTTTCTTCTGTATCTTCTGTCTCCGTTACTGCCTCAGCCTTGAATTCTTCGACCTTTACCGGATCTATCACCGGCATATCATCTTCCGATTCCACTCCGAATGCACGAAGAAAATTATCAGTAGTTGCAAGCAGTATGGGTCTTCCGGGAGTTTTTAACCTGCCGGCTTCCCTTATAAGATCCATTTCCAAAAGCCGCGAAACAGCACTGCTGGAGTTTACTCCTCTTATACCGTCTATAACGGACCTTGTAACAGGTTGCTTGTATGCAATTATGGACAGCACCTCCAGCTGACCTTCCGTTAAAGAATAACGCCTGGGAGTACTGGCCATTTTCGCGATAAAAACGTAGTTGTCATGTTTGGAACAAAGCTGCCATGAATCATTTAGCCTTATAAGATCTATACCCCTGTACTCTTTACTATAATCTTCTTTCAGGGAGGAAATGGCCTCCTCCACTTCTTCCGGCCCGCAACCGGTAAAAGCTTCCAGATCCTTCTGACTCACAGGATCACCGGATGCAAAGAGCAGAGATTCCAGAATGCTTTTAAGCCTGTTTAATTCCAATTTTATCTCCTCCGGAACTTATGATGATGTCATCAAAAAGATGATCCTGTTTGATGATTATCTCGTTATTTCTCGTCATTTCAAGGACAGCGAGAAATGTAACTATGATGCTTACCCTATCCCTGTTTTCGGAAAGCAGGGATCTGAAACTCAGATCCTTTTTCCTCTTTATACGACTTCGGATGCCTGTAATAGCCTGGGAAACCGTTATCTTTTCCCTGTATACCTTGCCGTATTTGCTTCTTATGGGATCTATCTTGTTTTCCTGCCTCTTAAGGGCCTCCTGGAATATCATCTTAAGATCTGACATTGATATTCCGGATAAAAGCTCCTCGTAATCTATCGGAGGATGTTCTATCTTCAGATCCTTGGGGATATCCTTATCCTTGTATACTCTGTTTCCCGCAGTTTCATTCTCTTCTCTTAATAATGATGCCGCGTATTTATACATCTTATATTCGAAAAGCCTGTTCTGAAGCTCGGTTTTCTCATCTATCTCGTCTGTTTCCTCGTCTTCAGTCTCTACGGGCAGCATCTCCTTGCTCTTAATACGAAGGAGTACGGCTGCCATCACAAGAAATTCGCTGGCCGAATCCATATCAAGAAACGGCATACGGGAAATATGATCCAGGTATTGATCTGTTATCTCCGAAATAGGAATATCATATATATCAAGTTTATTAATTTCTATCAGATGAAGCAGCAGGTCCAAGGGACCTTCAAACACCTGAATCTTTACCGGAATTTCCATCTTTTGCTCCTGAAAAATACCATAATATAATAACATCATTCCCTGAAAATCTCAATAAAACCGTGTATTTCAAAGTTCTTTATGATATATTAAGAAGGCATTTTATTAAGAGAGGTATTACAATGAGTTTCGACTTTTCATATAAGCTTCCTACACCTAAGGAGATCAAGGAGATGTATCCTGTCTCAGACCGTATCAAAAATAATAAGGTGGTAATGGACAAAGAGCTCCTGGATATCTTTTCCGGTAAGGACGACAGGTTCATAGTTATAATCGGACCCTGCTCCGCAGATAATGAAGACTCCGTTCTTAAATATCTATCACTTTTAAAGGGTGTGGAAGAAGCTGTTAAGGAAAAGCTTTACATAATAGCAAGGATCTATACAAATAAGCCGCGCACTACAGGTGAAGGATATATGGGAATGGTCCATCAGCCTGATCCTGAAAAGGACCCTGATCTTTTAAACGGTATAGTAATGATCAGAGATCTTCATATGAAAGCCATGCGCGATTATATGATCCCCATAGCAGATGAGATGTTATATCCCGAGAATTACCGTTATCTTGATGATGTGCTCTCCTATGTTGCAGTTGGCGCTAGAAGTGTGGAAAACCAACAGCACAGACTCGTTGCATCAGGCATACCTGTCCCTGTCGGCATGAAGAACCCCACCAGCGGGACCTTAAGGGTCATGCTCAACTCCATTTATGCTGCTCAGCACGGGCATAATTTTATATTCAGAGGCTGGGATGTGACCACTTCCGGAAATCCTTATGCTCATGCTATTCTGCGAGGATATGAGAACAAGCACGGAAATATGATGCCCAATTATCATTACGAGGATCTGATGCTTCTTTATTCCATGTATAAAGAAGCAGGTCTTAAGAATCCTGCTGTAATTGTTGATGCAAACCATGCTAATTCAGGAAAAAGATATATGGAACAGATAAGGATCGTAAAAGAAGTCCTTCATTTAAGACAGCAGTCTACCGAACTTAAGTCTCTTGTAAAAGGAGTTATGATCGAAAGCTATATAGAAGAAGGAAATCAGGCCATAGGATGCGAAAACTTCGTTTACGGAAGATCCATAACCGATCCGTGCCTTGGCTTTAAAGATTCGGAAAAGTTATTATATGAAATGGCTGACCTTATATAGTCAGCCATTTATCATATCTTTATACCCCAATATACCTGCTATTGTCTTGGCATCCTTTATGATGCCGCATTTTATCATATCTATCACTTCTGAAAGCTCGAACCTCTCAACAGAAAGAAATTCGTCATCATCTGCTTCCAGATCATTTCTGTACAGATCTGTTGCAGCAAATATGCTTATTAATTCGTCCGAGTAGGATATAGCCGTATAATTGTCGAATAAATGTACCAGTTTCCCGGGAGCATATCCTGTCTCTTCCGACAATTCTCTTCTGGCACAATCCTCCATTGATTCCCCTTCATCAACACACCCTGCAGGTATCTCCAGAGTATACCTGTCTACAGGATTTCTGTATTGCTTCACAAGGAGGATCTTTCCTTCAGGATCAACGGCCACAACAGCTGCAGCATTGCCATGCTTAAGAAAATCCCATTCTGCCATTCTACCGTCAGGCAGAAGGACCGTATCAAAATAAAAATCAACTACATGGCCTTTTTGTTTAAGCTCTCTTTTAATCTTACCGACCTCAGCCATTATTCTTCATCCCAATTATTGTAAACATTCTGGACATCGTCGTCTTCATCCAGAAGATCGAGTATCTTCTGCAGATTCTTTATATCCGTTTCGTCTGTAAGTTTAGCAAGAGTCTGAGGTATCCTGGCTACCTCGGCTGATGCAGGGATTATTCCTTGGCTCTCCAGATTCTCTCTTACGCTTCCGAGATCTTCAGGTGCAGTGGTTATTTCAAAGCTGTCATCATTCTCTGCAAAATCCTCAGCTCCGGAATCAAGGGCGATCATCATAAGCTCGTCCGGATCTATGGAGCATTCTTCTTTGTCTATAAATATCTGTCCCTTTGTATCAAACATATAAGAAACACAGCCTGTGGTACCTACGGAGCCGTTTCCTTTAGTAAATGCGCTCCTGACATTTGATGCAGTACGGTTTTTGTTGTCCGTAAGTGTCTCAACAATAATGGCAACTCCACCGGGGCCGTAACCTTCGTAAACATTGTTTTCATAGTTTACGTTGCCTGCATCACCGGCTGCTTTTTTAATGCCGCGCTCTATGGTATCATTCGGCATATTATTGGCTTTTGCTTTTGCGATGACATCTCTTAACTTACTGTTGTTGGCAGGATCAGATCCGCCTTCTTTAACAGCTACAGCGATCTCTCTTCCGATGATGGTAAAGATCTTACCCTTGGCTGCATCATTTTTTTCTTTCTTGTGTTTTATATTGGCAAATTTTGAATGTCCGGACATGGCATTTCCTTCCTTTCTTTAATCCTCTTCGCTTTTATCTTCTTCCGGTGGCGAATATCTTTCTATATAGACCTCCTGGATCATATTGTTCCTTGCTTTTATCACCTTGAATTTATAGTCCTCGTATATGATCTCTTCATGATCGGATTCTTCAGGTATATGCTCAAGCCTTGATATCATAAAACCGTTAAGTGTATCAAATTCATCCTCTGAAAAGCTGATATCAAGAATGTCTGCAAGCTCGCTTAAGGGAGTCATTCCCTTTGCAATATAGCTTCCGTCACCGTTATCCCTGATATATTTTACATCTATATCGTATTCGTCAAGAATATTTCCTACTATTTCCTCCAGGATATCTTCCATGGCCACAACTCCGGCTGTCTGACCGTATTCGTCTATTACTATGGCCATATGTACCTTTCTCTTCTGCATCTCCTTAAACAAGGAATTAATGCTTTGAGTTTCCGGAACAAAATAGGGTTCTCTCATAACTGCAGAAAGCCTCACGTTCTTTCTGCCTCTCATCCTGACTCTCATGACATCCTTGAAATAAAGTATACCCACAATATTATCAAGGTCTCCCTGATAGACGGGATATCTGGAATATTTGCCGGAGAGCATCATGTCTGATGCATCCTCAATGGACTCCTGAATGTCAATGGCTGTGATGTTCTTCCTGTGCGTCATGATGTCACAGGCTTCTTTATCGTCAAATTCGAAGATGTTGCTTATCATCTCCGCTTCCGACTGCTCCAGGATACCCTGCTCATGGCCTTCATTTACCATGGACTTAATATCTTCTTCCGTAACATCCTCTTCGCTGTATTCCAAAGGAACACCGAAAAGAGTGGATATGATTGATGCCAGCTTAGTCGATACAGCTGTTAACGGCGTAAGTATGACAGC
>CADBUJ010000050.1 GCA_902797845.1 uncultured Eubacteriales bacterium
TGTCCGCCCTTAAGATAATAACCGAATCCCGATATTATGGCAGCAAGGCTTCTTATACGCTCCTGATCAGGGGTCTCATGAGATCTGTAAACAAAAGGCATCTCCCTCCAGAAGTATTCTTCTGCAACCGTCTCATTGGCTGCAAGCATAAAGTCTTCTATAAGCTTATGAGACTCGTTTCTTTCATATGGCTCTACAGATAATACATTGCCCTCTCCATCCACCTTAATATAGGATTCAGGTATCTCAAAATCTATCCCGCCCCTTTCCTGTCTCTTAGTCCGTAAGATCGTGGAAAGCTCCAGCATGTCTCTGAGCATGCTCAGGCAGTCCTTATACTGGTCTTTATAGGGTGATCCCTCGTCTGTTAAAAGGCTGTGTACTATGGTATATGAAAGTCTGTGATCCGACCTTATTACCGACTCGCATATTTCGTGGTCCGTTATATTTCCGTCTTTATCTATGGTCATTATACAGCCTTTGGTAAGCCTGTCTTCTCTTTCGTTAAGAGAACATATTCCGTTGCTCAATATATGAGGGAGCATGGGAATCACCCTGTCAGTCAGGTAAACACTGGTACCTCTCTTCCTTGCCTCTTTATCGATTGCCGACCCTTCTTTTACATAATGGGAAACATCCGCTATATGGACTCCGAGGATATATCCTTCCTCAGTCTTTTCTATCGAAATGGCGTCATCAAGGTCTTTTGCATCCTCACCGTCTATGGTAACGGTTAAAAGGTCTCTAAAATCTCTTCTTCCTTCTATTTCTTCCGGTAGCACAGTGTCAGGAACCTTTTTTGCCTCTGTCATAACTGACTTGGGAAATTCCGTAGGGATATCATAGGCCTTTATAATGGACAGGATATCGATCCCCGGATCTCCTACATGTCCCAGGATCTCTGTGATCATTCCCTCCGGACTTCTGTCATTTCCGCCATAATCCTTTATCTTTTCAGATACCTTGCTTCCTGTTACTGCACCCTTCGCATACTCTTCCTTTATAAATATATCTCTTGTGATCTTTTTATTGTCAGGTATTACGAATCCGTATCCCTTTTCCTTTTGATACGTTCCTATGATCCTTTCAAATCTTCTTTCAAGGACCTCTGTTATATGCCCTTCGGGATTTTTACCTTCCGAACCTTCATTTAATATTTCAAAGGATACAGTATCCCCATCCATGGCTCCGTTTACATCTTTAACGGAGATAAAGATATCATCCTTAAGCTCTTCTGTCTTTACAAATCCGAATCCTCTGTAATTTGCGTTGAATATACCGGTGTATGTGTTGTTTTTCTTCAAGTTTAACTCCTGTTTTGATAAATATGATTCATATACTAAAAAAGTCCCGAGGATCACTCGGGACTTAAAGTTACCAGTTCATATTAAGTACTATTGCCAGTACAATAAAAAGGATGGCAAGCACCTTCGTGCCTCTTTCAAGCTTTCCTTCAAAGGAATGTGCTTTATTCTTCCCCCAGTAAGTATCTGCCAGCCCGTTAATGGCTCCTGATACATTGGCGGACTTTCCTTCCTGAAGGATTATTATACCAACCATTATTATACATACTAAAACAAACAATATCGTAACTATTATTCTTAAAGCTCCCAAAATCGGACACCTCCTAAATCAACGGGTTAAATTATAACACACTGATTTTTTCTAATCAATCCTTTTTTAGAAGACTGATGCCTGTCATCTCTTCAGGCTGTTCCAGTCCCATCATTTCTATAAGAGTGGGTACAAGATCGCATAGTCTTCCGTTTTCTTTCAGACTATAGCCTTCTTTATAATTAATAAGAACAAACGGTACAGGATTTGTAGTATGGGCAGTCTGCGGAGCATTGGTCTTAGGATCTGTCATCTCTTCACAATTGCCGTGGTCTGCGCAAAGTATCATCTGACCGTTTACTTCAAGAAGTTTTTCCACTATCCTTCCCACACATGTATCCACTGCTTCCACAGCTTTAACGGCAGCTTCCAATATACCTGTATGACCGACCATATCAGGATTTGCAAAATTTACGATTATAACATCGTATTTTCCGCTGTCCATTTCCTCAATGACCTTATCGCATACACTGTATGCGCTCATTTCGGGCTGAAGATCATATGTTGCCACCTTTGGAGAAGGTATCAGAAATCTGTCTTCGCCGGGATTAGGCTCTTCCACTCCGCCGTTAAAGAAGAAAGTTACATGAGCATATTTTTCTGTCTCAGCTATCCTTGCCTGTTTTAATCCCTTTGCTGCCAAAAACTGTCCGAAAGTATTGTTCAGTTCTTCCTTTAAAAACGCTATATGCGTGTGAGGGATCGTAACATCATACTCAGTAAAGCATACATAGTAAAGATCCTGTAATTTTTTTCTTGCAAATCCGTCGAAATCATCTGCCAGAAAAGCTCTGGTTATCTCCCTTGCTCTGTCAGGTCTGAAGTTGTAAAAGATCACGCTGTCCTTATCAGAAACTGTGGCAACCGGTTTATCATCCTTCTGAATGACTACAGGAACTACGAATTCATCCGTAACATCCCTGCTGTATGACGCATCGATTGCTTCTTCAGCAGATGATGCAGTATCTCCCTGCCCTAAAACAAGAGCATTATAAGCCTTTTCTTCTCTTTCCCATCTGTTATCCCTGTCCATGGAATAATATCTTCCGGAAATGGTTGCGATCTCACCAACGCCGATCTCCCTTATCTTGTCTTCCAGTTCCTTAAGATATCCCTTTCCGGATGTGGGAGGTGTATCTCTTCCGTCCAGGAAACAATGGATATATACCTTGCTTATCCCTTCTCTCTTTGCCATTTCCATAAGAGCATAGAGATGCGTATTATGAGAATGAACACCGCCGTCCGAAAGCAGGCCCATAAGATGCAGCGAAGAATCATTCTTCCTGACATTATCCATAGCCTCCTTTAAGGCTTTGTTTCTGAAGAATGTTCCGTCCTGTATCTCTTTCGTTATTCTTGTCAACTCCTGATATACTATTCTGCCGGCTCCCATATTCATATGTCCGACTTCAGAGTTGCCCATCTGTCCCTCAGGAAGACCAACTGCCAGGCCGCTGGCATTGCCCTTTACCATGGGATATTTCTTCATGATGCTGTCGAGATTCGGTGTATCTGCAATGTAAACTGCATTGCTTTCTTTTCTGTCACTAAGTCCGAATCCGTCCAGTATCATGAGCATAGTAAGCTTCTTGTCCATTTTGATCCCTTTATTTATCATAATTAACTATATCTGCAAAACTTAATTTAAGGGAGGCTCCTCCCACAAGCCCTCCGTCGATATCCGGCATCCCGAAGAGTTCTGAAGCATTTTCACCTTTTACGGAACCACCGTAAAGGATCCTGATGTTATCTGCCTTCTCTCCGTAGAGTTCTCTTAAGGTATCTCTGATAGCCGCGCATACTTCCTGTGCCTGCTCTGATGTAGCAGTAACTCCTGTTCCTATAGCCCAAATGGGTTCGTAGGCAATAACGACTTTTTCTATATCATCTGATGATACATTAAGAAGACCTATCTTTATCTGCTTTCTTATATGATCTATCGTTATACCCTGTTCTCTCTGAGTAAGGGTCTCTCCGCAGCACATAATGGGTATAAGATCATATTCAAGGGCCTTTAACACTTTCTTATTAACGGTCTCATCTGTTTCAGCAAAGTATTCTCTTCTTTCAGAGTGACCGATTATCACATATTTAACGCCTGTCTCTTTAAGCATTACAGGCGATATCTCTCCTGTAAAAGCGCCGGATTCCTCAAAATGCATATTCTGGGCTCCGATCTCAATATTTGAATCTTTCGCAGCGTCAAGGGCCGTTTTAATATCCACATAAGGAACCATTAAGGCCACATCTGCGTTCGAATCCTTTACAAGGGGTTTAAGATCTTCGATGAATCTGCCGGTCTCTTCCGGTGTCATGTTCATTTTCCAATTGCCTGCGGCAAGTTTTTTTCTCATTTCAACCTCCGTTATCATTTATCCATTACAGCTGCTATGCCGGGAAGCTCTTTGCCTTCCAGGAATTCAAGGGATGCTCCGCCTCCTGTAGATATATGTGTCATGGCATCGCCGAATCCCAGATTATTGACTGCCGAAGCGGAATCCCCGCCTCCTATAATGGTAGTTGCATCAAGTTCTGATAAGAGCTTTGCTATTTCATATGTACCTTTTGCAAAATTGGGTTTTTCAAACACTCCCATAGGTCCGTTCCATACGACCGTTTTTGCATTCTTTAATGCTTCGGAAAAGAGGGCTACTGTCTTGGGACCGATATCTACAGCCATCTCATCATCCATAAGATCTCCATCTACTATCCTTGATGGTGCATCATTATCAAATTCTTTAACAGCAAGATTATCTACGGGAAGCAGCAGCTTAACGCCTTTTTCTTCCGCTTTTTTAAGCATTTCTCCCGCATACTCAAGGTATTCATCCTCCACAAGGGATTTGCCGACCTTTACTCCGCAGGATTTAAGGAATGTATAAGCCATTCCGCCGCCTATTACCAGAAGATCCACTTTATCAAGAAGATTGTTAATTACGGAAATCTTTGAAGAAACCTTTGATCCTCCGAGAATCGCAGCAAAAGGCCTTACAGGATCCTCTACAGCATTGCCAAGGAAGCTGACTTCCTTCTCCATAAGATAACCTATGGCAGATACATCCTTAAGCTTTGCTACACCCACATTGGAGCAATGTGCTCTGTGTGCAGTGCCAAAAGCATCATTGACGAAAATATCGCATATACCTGCAAGATCCTCGGAAAAGGCTTCCTCGCATTTTGTTTCCTCTTTTCTGAATCTTGTGTTTTCAAGAAGCATTGCCTCTCCGTCCTTAAGACCTTCTGCTAAGGCTCTTACTTCATCGTTTACAACATCAGGTGTTGAGATAAATTTAATATCCATTGAAAGAAGCTCTGAGAGCCTCTCTGCTACAGGCTTTAAGGAAAGGCTTTCATCATATCCCTTGGGCTTTCCGAGATGAGAGCACATGATAAGACGTGCTCCGTCTGACAAGAGCTTTTTGATGGTCGGAAGCTCTTCTGTTATACGGTTTTCATCTGTTATCTTGCCGTCTACGATAGGTACGTTAAAATCGCACCTGAGCAGTACTTTTTTACCTTTTACTGAAATATCATCGATGGTCAGTTTATTAAGCATTTTTTCCTCCTTGGTCTTGCAAAAAGCATAGGCCTTTAATGCCCGCCTTTACTGCATAAAAAGACAGGTATCCTTGGAACACCTGTCTTTTGTATATTTCTTAAGAATATGGATCATCCAAGCTCAGCAAAATATTTGATGGTCTTTACCATCTGGCTTGTATAAGAGTTCTCGTTATCATACCATGATACTACCTGTATCTCGGAGGTATTATCATCTATCTTATTTACAAGCGTCTGAGTAGCATCAAAAAGTGATCCGTATGTCATACCGATTATGTCTGAAGAAACAAGAGGCTCTTCGGTATATCCGTAGCAATCGTTTGATGCTGCTTTCATTGCTGCATTAACTTCCTCTACTGAATGCATTCCCTCGCATACTGCTGTAAGCATGGTAACGGAACCGGTGGGAACTGGAACTCTCTGTGCAGCTCCGATGAGCTTGCCGTTAAGCTCGGGTATAACAAGGCCTATAGCTTTTGCTGCTCCTGTTGATGCAGGCACTATATTTATAGCTCCTGCTCTTGCTCTTCTTAAATCCCCTTTTCTGTGAGGACCGTCAAGTATCATCTGATCTCCTGTGTATGCATGAATAGTGCACATTATACCGCTCTTTATGGGAGCAAGTTTATTAAGAGCATTTGCCATGGGAGCAAGACAGTTCGTCGTGCATGATGCTGCAGAAATAATGTTGTCTTCCTTTGTAAGTGTACCTTCGTTTACTCCGTATACGATAGTAGGAAGATCGTTGCCTGCAGGTGCTGAAATGACCACCTTTTTTGCTCCTGCATTTATATGTGCCATGGATTTTTCCTTGCTTGTATAAAAGCCTGTGCACTCAAGTACTACATCCACATCCAGGTCTTTCCAGGGAAGAGCATTTGCATCAGCTTCCTTATATATCTTGATAGTCTTTCCGTCTACTGTTATGCTGTCTTCTCCTGCGTAAACAGTATCTCCCAGTGCATATCTGCCCTGAGAAGAATCGTATTTTAACAAATGTGCCAGCATCTTAGGATCTGTAAGATCATTGATCGCTACTATTTCGTAACCGGGTGCTTTGAACATCTGCCTGAAGGCCAGCCTTCCTATTCTTCCGAAACCGTTGATTGCAACTTTTACTGACATGATTCTCCCTCCATCGTCAATTATTTAACATTTTCTTTATACTATTTTACTATCTGTGACCTTAAATTCAATAGTTATTTTGTGCAATTATTGTTTTTTCTCAGTTATCTTCCCTGCAGGATCCCTTACCCGTAGCAATAAGCTCCTCTCCCGTACCTTCCACGGCCAGGTCTTTAAGCATGATGGAATCAACCGCATCCCGTATGCTGTCGTTAAGCACCTTCCACACCTGCTTTGTCCTGCACCCGTCAAAAATGCTGCATTCACCTGAGTTTGTGGCACAGTCCACCACATCAAGGTCCCCTTCCAGTACTCTTAAAATATCTCCTACGGAAATAGTATCCGAGGGTCTTGCCAGAACATATCCTCCGTTTGTTCCTCTTGTGCTTGTTACAAGCTCAGCCTTTTTCAGTTTTGCAAAAAGCTGCTCCAGATACCGGTCAGACATAAGCTGTCTCTCAGCCAGGGTCTTAACGGAAACAGGTCCGTTCTTCTCAAGGCATGCCAGATCGACCATAGCCCTGAGCCCGTATCTGCCTTTAGTTGATAATTTCATTTTTATATCCTCGAATTCCCAGTAAAGTGTTCGGATTTATAATAACATTTAAATATTTTTCCCGTCAATTTGATGGGATCATATCCCTTCAGCCATTTCCCTGAAGGAATCTTCGTCAATGACAGGTACCCCAAGTTCTTTTGCCTTCTTGTTTTTTCCTGATCCGGAAGTGACATCATTATTAATAAGAAAATCAGTTTTTGATGTAACAGATCCCGTTACCTTGCCACCTCTGTCTTCAATGTATCTTTTAAGCTCATCACGGTTTTGGAAGGTATTTAAGGAACCTGTTATAACGAATGTCTTCCCTGATATGGGTGATGATGTCGTACTTTTTACGGGCTTTATGATATTAAGCTCTTTGATCAGCCTTCTGAAAGCAGATAATGTATTTTCGGAATGGAAATAATCGTAGATATTTCTTCCGATAACGGGTCCTATACCCTCTATGCCTGTAAGATCTTCCTCACATGCATTAATAACACTTTCCACATCATTATCGAAATGATCTGCCACAAGCTTGGCATTTGAAAGGCCTACATTAGGTATTCCCAGGCTGTTCAAAAGGTTCCCCGGTTCCACATTTCGCGATCTTTCTATGGACTCTATAAGATTGTTAAAAGACTTTTCTCCGAATCCCTCCATTTTCTCTATCCTGTCTTTATGGGCGGATATGCTGAAAATATCGGCAAATTCCTTTATAAACCCCATATCAACAAGCTTTTCAAGCGTTTGAACGGACAGGCCTTCTATGTTCATGCAGTTTCTTTCCACAAAATGTTCAAAAGATCGTATCCTTTTGGCAGGGCACAGGGGATTTACGCAGACAAGCGTCTTTGTTCCTTTTTCATTATGTATTTCCGTTGCTTCTCCGCATGCAGGACATGATTCAGGCACCACTACAGTACCTGAACCTGTCATATTTTTCTTTATCTGAGGGATTATCATGTTGGCTTTATATACTTCAATGATGTCTCCAACACCAAGCTTTAATTCCTCTACTAACGAAAGATTATGGACAGACGCTCTGGACACCGTTGTTCCTTCAAGTTCCACCGCTTCAAAAACAGCAACCGGATTTATAAGGCCGGTCCTTGAGGCATTCCATTCTATATCAAGAAGCTTCGTCTCTGCTGTTTCATCCTGCCACTTAAATGCAATGGAATCCCTCGGAAACTTTGCAGTAGTTCCGAGAGTCAGGGAATATGCCCTGTCGTCCAATGTAAGTACAAGACCATCGGAAGGATATTTGTTATTCTTTATATTTTCAGAAAACCACCTTACTGCATCCTCTACATCTGCTGCAGTCACCTGCTTCGTATAAACAGTTTCAAAGCCAAGATCCCTCAGGAATTCTAGCCTTTTCCACCTGGAATTGATATCATCTATACCCTGTGCCTCCACAAGGGAAAATGCAATAAGGTTAACGTTTCTTTCTGCAGTTATGCGGCTGTTCAGCTGTCTTACAGATCCGGAGCACAGATTTCTTGGATTCTTATATTTCTGTTCACCTTCAGGTATGGACCCGTTAATCTTTTCGAAATCATCATAGCTTATTACAGCCTCTCCTCTTATGGTCAACTGTCCGTTAAAAGGTATCTTTGAAGGCAGGTTCTTAAAGGTCCTTGCATTAGCGGTTATGATCTCGCCTGTCTCTCCGTTTCCCCTTGTAGCCGCCTGCACAAGCTCTCCGTTTTCATATGTGAGGACAACTGTTATGCCGTCCATTTTCCAGGAAAGATCGCCTTCCTTATCCTTGAGCCAGGCCTTTAACGCAGCCGGATCCTTTGTCTTATCAAGTGACAGCATGGGACTTTGGTGCTTAACCTTAGGCAGAGCACTCTGAACTTCATATCCCACCTTTTGGGTCGGGCTGTCAGCAATAACAGTACCGGTCTTTGACTCAAGAGAGAGCAATTCGTCATAAAGAGCATCATACTGAACGTTGCTCATGATCTCTTCATCGTCGCTGTAATATGCTCTGGATGCTTTATTCAAGATATCGATCAATTCTTTCATTCTGGAAATATCGTCCATAGATCCTCCTTAATTTAAAGACCTGTATAAAGAGATCTTATTTCTTCTGCCGAAAGTATCCGCCAATCACCATATTTAAGATCTCCCAGTTTTATATTCTTGATGCGTATCCTTTCCAGTCTTCTTACCCTGTAGCCGAAAGCCTCACACATTCTTCTTATCTGTCGGTTAAGTCCCTGGGTTATGATTATATTAAAGGTACGTTCATCTATCCTTTTTGTTCTGCAGGGTCTTGTTATCACTCCCTTTTCTATCTCTACGCCCTTTTCCATATCCTTTAAAAAGCTCCCGGTGACAGGCTTATCAACAGTAACTATATATTCCTTTTCATGCATATTTTTTGATCTTATAAGCCTGTTGGCATATTCACCGTCATTTGTAAGAAGCAGCAGGCCTCTGGAGGACCTGTCAAGCCTTCCCACATAAAATATCCGCTGAGGATAGTTTATGTAATCGATGACATTATCATCTGATCCGTCTGCACTGCAAACTATCCCCACCGGCTTATTTAGAGCTATCCAGACCACGTTTTTCTTCGGTGAGATATGCTTCCCCTTTACAGTTACGACATCCTTATCCGCAACATGGTCACCAAGAATTGCTCTCTGACCGTTGATCAAAACAGCTCCTTCTTTTATCAGCTGATCTGCCTCGCGCCTTGAGCACACACCGCAATCAGCCACATACTTGTTGATCCTTATTCCTTTTCCGACATCATCCATATATCAATTACCATCCGATGCTGCACTTTCAGATTGGTTATCTGACTCTTCCTCTTGTGACGGAGAAGCATCAGCATCAATGTCTGTTGCTCCTTCTGAATCCGTAAGCGTCCTGTATAATCCGGCAAATGCTTCGTTTTCGGCAGCAAGTGCTTTTATGGCTTCTGCGTTATTTTCCAGCAAAAGCCGTATCTCCTCGTCATTCTGCGCAATATCATCTATCCTTCTGTCAATATCAAGAGGATAAATATATCTCATAAGGGAAGGACTGTAATCTCCCGGATATATGTAGAATTCTCCTGCATCATCGGTACGGATATAGACAGGGGATACATTGGGAACAGTTACGCCGTATCTGTCGCTGACCATATCACTTTGGGCAAATGCAATATATTCTCCCCTGGAGATTCCGTCACGCAGATATACCCTGATGTTCTCTATGGATGACAGATACTCATTCATTTTTTTATAAATATCTATCTCCATTACATTATCTACGTTATATATACGCGCAAGTTCTCCTTCGTTAAGGGAAAGCCTCGCATCATAATAGTCCTTTATAAGCGTTTCCGCCTTTTGTGCAGCAGTCTGCTCACCTTCTGATCCTGATCCGCTGTCATTACTTCCGCATCCCCTTACCAATAAAACTATGATAAGCAGGATTATTAAAAATGCTGCAAGGAGTACTATAAGTTTCTTTATGTTAAGTTTTTTTCTTTTCATCATAAACCTCTGAATACGTTGGAATGCGCTGTTTTCCGAAATATTTTAGCAAATTAGCATGCCTAAATCAACGAAGCTCATTTGCTTTTTTCCCTTATGTAATGTAATATTCCAATAGTGCACCTGTAGCTCAGTGGATAGAGCAATAGCCTCCGGAGCTGTGTGCGCAGGTTCGATTCCTGTCAGGTGCGTTATGCCGGCCATCGAGGCCGGTTTTCTTAATTAAGATCAATTTAATAACAAAAGAAAAAGCCAGCAGAATGAAGCTTTTAAAGCAAATCTACTGGCTTTCTTTTTAAATCTTCTTATTTTGCAAAATCACTGACAGATGATTCTCTTATGACATTTACTTTTATCTGTCCGGGATACTCAAGCTCGGCTTCTATCTGCCTGCTTATATCCCTGGCCATAATGACCATGTCAGCATCGTTTACTTGCTCAGGAATTACCATTATTCGAATCTCTCGACCGGCATGAATGGCAAAAGATTTATCAACTCCCTTATGGGAATTGGCAATATTCTCAAGTTCTTTCAATCTGTTTGTGTAGGTTTCCAGGTTTTCTCTTCGTGCACCGGGTCTTGCAGCCGATATTGCATCAGCGGCCTGTACCAGGTATGCGATAAGTGATGTAGGCTCTACATCTCCATGGTGGCTTTCCACGGCATTTATAACTGTCTCGGATTCCTTGTACTTTCTGCAAAGATCCGCTCCCAGCTGCACATGGGATCCTTCCATTTCGTGATCTACGGCTTTACCTATATCGTGAAGAAGTCCGGCTCTTTTTGCAATCCTTACATCGCAGCCTACCTCTGATGCCAAAAGGCCGCATATAAGAGAGACCTCTATGGAATGTTTAAGAGCATTCTGACCGTAACTTGTCCGGTATTTCATCCTTCCGAGGAGCTTGACCAATTCAGGGTGAAGTCCGTGGACTCCGGTTTCCATCATGGCATTATCGCCCTCTTCCTTGATGATCTCTTCGACTTCCTTCTTAGCCTTTTCAACCATTTCCTCGATCCTTGCAGGATGGATACGGCCGTCAACGATAAGCTTCTCCAAAGCTATCCTTGCAACTTCTCTCCTGATCGGATCGAAGCCCGAAAGAACGACTGCCTCGGGAGTATCGTCTATTATAAGGTCGATACCTGTTAAGGTCTCAAGGGTCCTGATGTTTCTGCCTTCTCTTCCTATGATCCTGCCCTTCATTTCCTCGTTGGGCAGAGGAACTACAGAAATCGTGGATTCAGCCACATGATCGGCAGCACATCTCTGAATAGCCGTAACAACATATTCTCTGCCTTTCTTGTCTGCTTCCTCCTTAGCCTTAAGATCAGCCTCTTTGATTATTTTGGCTGTCTCAGCTTTTACATCTTCTTCAACAGATTTAATGAGAAATTCTTTTGCCTGAGTGGAGGTCATCCCAGAGATTCGTTCTAGTTCCTGAACAATGCGCTGATTACCTGCATCGATTTCACGCTGTTTAGCATTCAGCTGCTTATCCCGTTCGTTTAACTGGTTTTCCTTCTTCTCCAGCTGCTGGGCCTTGGCTGTATTAGTCTCCTCCATTTTAAGGATCCTTTGCTCCATGGCCTGCATCTGGTTCCGATGTTCCTTCCTTTCGGATTCCAGATCATTCCTTGCTTTTATTGTTTCCTCTTTTATTCTGAGTTTAGCTTCCCTCTTCTTGTTTTCCGCAGTTTTGATGGCATCGTCTATTATCTCTGTTGCCTTATCTTTAGCATTGCCGATCTTTTCCTGCTCAACTTTATTTCTGTGAGAAATAGCTAATTTCCAAGCAATGATTCCCGCGATAACAGCTGCAACAACAGCAATAACTATTGTTAACAAAATGTTGTCCACAGGATACCTCCTATTAAATTGTCAATGTAAAACTATAACTATTAAATTTTATACTTAATCCATCTTACTGTCAAGAAAACCAAAGGCTGCATAAACGATCAGCTGTCCCAGAACAGACCCATAACATCCTTTATTTCCGAGTAGGAAAAGCCCTTTCCCATCAAAGATCTTACTGCCTTGTCCCTGATCTTGGGATCCTTTGGATCCAGGCCCTTATCGATGTATTTTTGCTTTAAAAATCTCTCTATCTGTGGTCTTTCATCTATCTCAGCCTCGCTGAAAACCTTATCGAGTATCTCCTTGTTTATGCCTTTTAACATAAGCTTTTGCCTGATTACTCTTTGGCTTGATGACCTGCTGTGATAATCTACATATTTCCTGGCATAATTCTCGTCATCCACATATCCGTAAGATTCCACATAGGATAATGCTTTCTCTGATATCTCCTTCGGATATCCGGCATTCTTAAGCTTTGTATAAAGTTCCTGTTTAGTTCTGTCTGAATCAGTTAAAAGGCCGAGAAGATATTTCTCGGCCTTTATAAGGATCTTATGGTATATTTCTTCGTATTCTTCCTCGGAAAGCTCCATACCGCTCTTTATATTGAGCTTTGCTTCTTCTGATGCCGTAAGAGGAAATACCAAACCGTTATCCAGATAAACTTTTCTTTTATATTTGGAGATATGCTCTATATCCTTGATATAATACATTTTATTCTTCCGAATCCTCTGTCTTGGGAGCTGCCTCCTCTTTTAAAGCTGCAGGACCGCTTAAGGGTTTATCAGATATCTTATAATGTTCCCTTACCTTTTCTTCGATCTCATCCAGAACAGCCGGATTTTCCTGAAGATAGACCTTTGTATTCTCTCTTCCCTGACCTATCTTCTGTCCGTTGTATGCATACCAGGCCCCGCTCTTATTGATGATGCCGATATTTGCAGCAAGATCAAGCACATCTCCTACCTTGGAAATGCCGGTTCCGAACATTATGTCAAATTCCGCTTCCTTAAAAGGAGGAGCGATCTTGTTTTTAACGACCTTTACTCTGGTCCTGTTTCCTATTATCTCTCCGTTTTGCTTGATAGCTTCCGTTCTTCTTATATCAAGTCTTATGGATGAGTAGAATTTTAATGCTCTTCCTCCAGTTGTAGTCTCCGGATTTCCGAACATTATACCGATCTTCTCTCTAAGCTGATTGATGAAGATAACTATACAATTTGATTTTGAGATAACTGCCGTAAGCTTCCTTAAGGCCTGGGACATAAGCCTTGCCTGAAGGCCCACATGGGCATCTCCCATTTCTCCGTCGATCTCGCTTTTCGGCACAAGGGCTGCCACAGAGTCTATAACGATTATATCCATAGCCCCGGAACGCACCATTGTTTCTGTTATCTCCATGGCCTGTTCCCCGTTGTCGGGCTGTGAGATATAAAGGTTATCTATATCTACTCCGATATTAGCAGCATATGCAGGATCCAGTGCATGTTCTGCATCTATAAAGCCTGCTATACCGCCTCTTCTCTGCACCTCTGCTATCATGTGAAGAGTAACGGTAGTCTTTCCGGAAGATTCCGGACCGTATATCTCTATGATCCTTCCTCTGGGAACTCCGCCGAGGCCCAGTGCGATATCCAGACTGAGGGAGCCTGTAGGCACCGTTTCCACATCCATGGATGTACCTTTATCTCCTAACTTCATAACGGAGCCTTTGCCATATTGTTTTTCGATCTGTGAAAGTGCCACATCCAAAGCTTTAAGCTTTTCGCTGTTATCCATAAAAAATCCTACCCCTTTTTAATTATAGAACTTATGTTCGTATTTTACTTATTATTGTCTCCGCTGTCAATACCATTTTATATTTCAGAGAGTATGATTTAAATCATTATCATTCGACATTTCGTCTGTTCCTTCGACATCCTCATGCGGTCTCTCTCCGTCCAGATCCTGAACATCATTTGCGGTATTTATGTATTCCCGGCCGGACCTGAACTCCTCATCATGAACAGGCGTTTCCTGTTCCGGTATTTCTTTCAGAGAGTATCCCACCTGTACCTTTTTCGCAAAATATAATATTCCTGCCGCCGATATCAAAAAGCAGGAAAATATTACGATCACCATGATCCGCTGCTCTATGGCGTCTGTGATCATATATGAAAGAATATAAGATGTGGTATTTGCCGCCGCATGAAACAGAAAAGGAACCACTACAAAATCGGTCTTCTCAAATATGAAGGCCAGAGCCATACCTGTTATAAAGGCATATATGCCCTGTATCACATCTAAGTGATATACGGCAAACATCAGAGATGAAAGAAGGGCCGCCGGTAAGAAGGATGCATATTCCCTTAGCCTTTTATAAAAAAGATTCCTGAATACAAGTTCCTCTGCCAGCGGTGTTACGATACAAATGGTTATTATGGCAAGTACTATGTTTCCGCCGAAAAGAACGGACCCGCCTTCCTCATGACCCAACATGGAATATATATCTATGATGCTGAAAAAAAAGTTTAATCCCACGCAGAAAGCAGCGCCCATTATGGCCGCTGCAGCATATGCAGGAATCGGAAGCTCCTTGTAAAGAATGTTGTATTTAAGCCTTTTTTCATCATTTTTGAGCATCCAAACGGAAAATGCGATTATCAAAACAGCTGACAAAAGAGTGATGATCACCGCATTATTCCGGATAAGGTCCGCATACATGCTTTGTATCTCAAAGGCACTTGCATCACTGCCAGATCCTGTGATGGCCATAATATAATAGACCACGGAAAAGCCCATTACTATGATCAGCTCCGCAACAAGGAACATAAAAAGGGGAGATACGATTCTGAAAAAAGTTTTAAGGGGTCCTTCTCTCACTTTTCCTCCAAATGCAAAAATGCTGTAAAAGCATTGTTAAAAAATATAAAGATCGAAGCCTGCCTGTAAGCCGGGTTCTGTCTTGGATGATCATCTATCTAGTTTTTGCATTGCTGCAAAACTCAAGCAACCTACCCGAAGGAACGACGGGCAGCCGTATCTCCTTCTGTTCGGTCTTGCTTCGGATGGGGTTTGCATGGCCTTTGAAGTTACCTCCAAAGCGGTAGTCTCTTACACTGCCTTTCCACCCTTACCGTAAAACGGCGGTTTATTTCTGTTGCACTATCCTTGGAGTCGCCTCCACCGGACGTTATCCGGCATCCTGCCCTGTGAAGCCCGGACTTTCCTCCCATACACCCTTTCGTCTGTGTATCGGCGATCATCCGGCAGACTTCGATCTATAAATACATATTAAACGTTAAAATAGCTTCCGCCAATAAATTCTCTTAAGAGAGAATTATTAGGGATCGCTTCCGTGCTTATTCCGAGGAAATAATCTAAGAATTTAAGCAATCTCTTAGCCTCGGGATATTCCTCGCAATCCTTAGGCACATTGAATAAAAGTGCCTGAGCATACTGCTTTAATGCTGCAAGCTCGTAAATAAGGGACGAATCGAACATAACATCTGCGCTCTCCTGATAGGGGAAGATATTGTTCTTTTCTCCTCTCCTTACGATGTCCCATGTCGAGATAGTCTTTCTGGCATCCGCACCCCTCTTTGCTGCATCACGGACGATACGTCTTATAAGCCTTCCGTCAGTAACAGCTATCCTGTTATGGTTGTCAACATTCATCATGGTAAGAGCACTTATGTATATCTTGAATTTTATATCTTTTGGAATGGAGTATGTGAGCTTATCGTTCAGGCAATGGATTCCTTCTATAACTAGTACTTCATCATGTCCGAGCTTCATAAAAGAACCATTGTGCTCACGTTTTCCGGATACAAAA
>CADBUJ010000051.1 GCA_902797845.1 uncultured Eubacteriales bacterium
ACCTCAGCTGCATCACATTCAATAAAAGCATCTCCGTCAATTCCCGGGGTTCAAGGATAAATGTATCGGGATGGTTCATAATGATAATATGGATCATATCCTTTATGGGATTTTTGGTGCTTACTTTTATCAACAGAAAAAGGATAGGTGCCATCATAAAGAACAAGGAAAACAGATGGGCCGCCCTTGATGTTAAGACAAAAAGACAATACAGGGGACTCGGCATATATGTGACCGTGGCCGTGATATTTGTCTTTATGACTGCAAGGCTTATATTCGGAGTGTATTAAGGAAAACGGATTTTTATTAAGACATTATGCTTAAAGCAAAAGGGGACTTGGAATGTCAGATATAAAGGTAATGATCGTAGATGACGAGAGCCGAATGAGGAAGCTTGTAAATGACTTCCTGACAAAGGCAGGATATGAGGTCATAGAGGCTTCAGACGGAGAAGAAGCCCTTGAAAGGTTCTACGACACGGGAGATATACAGATAATCATCCTTGACGTGATGATGCCCAAAATGGACGGCTGGGAGGTATGCAGGGAAATACGAAAGGTTTCCCAGGTGCCTATTATAATGCTTACGGCTAAAAGTACCGAGGAGGACGAGCTTACGGGATTTGAGCTGGGCGTGGATGAATATATCACAAAACCCTTCAGTCCCAAGATACTGGTGGCAAGGGTTGATGCCATAGTAAGAAGGAGCAAAGGCGTAAGTGCCGATGACGTTCTTGAGGCAGGAGGCATTAAGCTTGATAAGGCCGCCCACGAGGTCACTCTGGACGGACAGCCGGTGGAGCTTTCCTATAAGGAATTTGAGCTTCTTAATTATTTTGTGGTAAATCAGGGCATTGCCTTATCAAGGGAAAAGATACTTAATAACGTTTGGAATTATGATTATTTCGGAGACGCACGTACCATCGATACCCATGTTAAAAAGCTCCGCAGCAAGCTGGGAGAAAAAGGCAATTATATAAAGACTATATGGGGGATGGGTTATAAATTCGAGGTTCCCGGGAAATGAAAAGCTCACTGAGATTCAAGATAAATCTTATCCTTGCCATATCTATCATCGTTATACTTACGATCGGTATCCTGGCGAACACGATGCTTTCGGGAGATTATTATATCTCCGGGAAAAAACGGAGCATGGTGGAGACATATAACGATATAGACGAGGCATATATAAACAGGACAAAGATAATGGAAGGCTTTGCGGCCAATTCGGCTTCAGACTCCTGGGCCATGGGACAGACGACGGCTGACCTTGAGCACATTGCAGAAAGGTTCGATACGGAGCTTAAGAGCTCCTTTGACCGGATAAGCGAGAACAGGAATATGCGTATCCTTATTCTGGAGGACTCCGGAATGAAGACCATAGATCCTGTAACGGGCCAGCTGCAATCCACATATAATATTGCATTTTACAGTGCTCCTTCCATTAACCAGTCCCAGACTCAGGAGGAGATAGTACGGGAATTCGGTATGAGGAGCAATGCTTCAGGAGAGAATATAGAGAGTACAGACAGCTATAATATCTTTACTGTCGAGGGATCTTCAGACGAAATGTCTTATCTGTATCTTCAGGGTCGCCTCAGCAACGGAAATCTTTTGTATGTAAGGTCATCACTTCAGAGTATAGAGGAGAGCGTTCAAATAGCAAACCGCTTCTATATACTTATAACTCTGGCTGTTTCAGCCCTGATGATGGTGGTGATGTATTTTATCTCCAAATCCTTTACGGCTCCCATTCTTGAATTATCTGATCTTGCTGAAAATATGGCAGAGCAGAAATTCGATATTATGTATACCGGAAACAGGACAGACGAAATAGGAAAGATGGGACAAAGCATGAATTATCTTTCCAAGAGTCTTGAGAGATCCATGTCGGAGCTTAAGTCAGCCAATGTCAAACTTCAGGCGGATCTTGATAAAAAGGTAAAGGCTGAGGAAAGAAGGAAAGTATTTATATCGAATGTTTCGCACGAGCTTAAGACACCTATAGCCCTTATACAGGGATATGCGGAAGGTCTGTCGGAGAATATTACAGAGGATCAGGAGAGCAGAGAATTCTATTGCAGCGTTATAATAGACGAAGCAAACAAGATGAATGAAATGGTCAAAAAGCTTCTTGATCTTAACAGGCTTGAGGCAGGTGACAGTCAGGTCACCATGGAGCATTTCAATGTGACGGAGCTTGTTAAAAATATCCTTAATAATTCGAGCATACTTTTCATGCAGAAGGGTGCAAAGCTGCTTTTCGATCAGAAAGAGCCTGTATATGCATGGGGAGACACAGAGCTTGTAACAGAGGTATTTACTAATTATATGTCCAATGCCCTTAACCATGTGGAGGGGGAAATGCGCATAGAAGTATATATAGATGACAACGGAGACACCGTCAGGACATCTGTATTTAATACAGGAGAACAGATACCGGAAGAAGAACTTGATAATATTTGGGAAAAGTTTTACAAAGTGGATAAAGCCAGAACAAGAGAATACGGAGGCAACGGAGTAGGCCTTTCCATAGTAAAGGCAGCCATGGAGAACATGGGTCAGGAATGCGGAGTATTCAACAGAGATGACGGAGTCGAATTCTGGTTTGAACTGGAAGCAGGAAGGGTAAAGGAGACTGAAGATGAAGGACAGGAAATATAAAGTCGGCATATTGGGAGCAACGGGAATGGTCGGCCAGAGATTCGTTACTATATTGTCGGATCATCCCTGGTTCCAGATAACAGCAGTGGCAGCCAGCAGCAGGTCTTCCGGAATGACTTACGAAGAGGCAGTAGAGGGAAGATGGAAGATGGATGTGCCCATCCCCGAACAGATAAAGGATATGACGGTCCTTAATGTGGATGAGATAGATAAGATAGGCTCCATGGTGGATTTCGTATTCAGCGCCGTTGACATGAAGAAAGACGAGATACGGGCATTCGAAGAGAAATATGCCAGGGCGGAGATACCTGTCGTATCCAATAACAGCGCCCACAGATGGACACCTGATGTGCCCATGATAATACCTGAGATAAACTACGAGCATGCTCATATCATTAAGGATCAGAGAAAGAGACTGGGTACAAAAAGAGGCTTTGTGGCAGTAAAACCCAATTGTTCCATACAGAGCTATACACCTGCTCTTTCCGCATGGATGGACCTTGTACCCGTAAGGTGTGCAGCAACCACATATCAGGCGATCTCCGGTGCCGGAAAGACCTTTAAGGACTGGCCGGAAATGGAAGGGAATATAATACCCTTTATAGGAGGAGAAGAAGAAAAAAGCGAGCAGGAGCCCTTAAAGATTTGGGGAAAGATAGAAGACGGCGTCATAAAAAAGGCAGACGGCCCCTTAATATCGACACAATGCATAAGAGTTCCGGTGGCAGATGGCCATACGGCTGCTGTCTTCGTAGATTTTCTTAAAGAAACAACAAAGGAAGAACTTGTGGAAAAGCTTATCACATACCAGGGACTTCCCCAGAAAATGGAGCTTCCCAGCGCTCCGAAGCAGTTTATTCAATACCTTGAAGAGGACGCAAGGCCGCAGGTAAAGCTGGATGTTGACTTCGAGAACGGTATGGGTATATCCATAGGAAGACTGAGAGAAGATACATTATTCCAATGGAAGTTTGTAGGCCTTTCCCATAATACGCTCAGAGGAGCTGCAGGCGGTGCCGTTCTTCTGGCTGAGCTTCTGGCGGCACTTGATTATATCGTAAGAGTATAAGGAGGCAGAAATGAAAGAGATACTTGTTGCAGTAGATCTGCAGAATGATTTTATCGATGAAGCACTTGGTACGAAAGAGGCTGAAGCCATAGTGGAAAATGCCGTTAAGAAGATACTTTCATATAAAGGTAAAAAGGTATTTGCCACCATGGATACGCACCACGAAGATTATATGGATACTGTTGAAGGCAAGCATCTGCCCGTTCCCCATTGTATAAAGGGGACTCACGGCTGGGAGATCGCTCCAAAGATACTTTCAGCCCTTAAGGAAGTAGATGCTGAGATAATAGAAAAACCCACCTTCGGCAGTATTGAGTTGTCTCAGGCAGTAAAGGAATATGCAGAGGGAGAAGATGTAAAAATAGAACTTATAGGTCTTTGTACGGATATCTGCGTTATAAGCAACGCACTGCTCCTTAAGGCAAACCTGTACGGATCCGAAATATATGTGGACCCTGAGTGCTGTGCGGGAGTAACGCCCGAGAGTCATGATGCAGCCATTGCCACCATGAAGATGTGTCATATTAATATGGAATGAGATATATCATAAAAACAGCATGTATCATGCTGTTTTTATCATTTACAAACGGTACGAAAATTAGTACAATCACTATGTACAATTTTGATGCAGATCAAAAAGAATTATTGATAATCACTTAAAAAAACCATAATACACTATAAAAATGGATTCTGTCTTAATAAAAGCGCCGGCCAAGATAAATCTGCTGCTTGATGTTGGTGATTTAAGGGAAGACGGCTTTCATGAGATCACCACAGTTATGCAGGCCGTGGATCTTTACGATGATGTGGAGATTGCATTAACGGAAGACGGGACCATATGCGTAAACTGCACGGATCCCCATATTCCTTCCGGAGAAGGTAATCTTGCATACAGAGCTGCAGAATTATTCAGAAAATACATCGGCAAAGATACAGGTGCAAAAATTCATATAAATAAAAGGATACCCTCTAAAGCAGGGCTTGGAGGAGGCAGCTCCGATGCCGCTGCAGTTTTAAGGGCATTAAATCTTTTGTGTGATGATCCCCTTTCCGCTTCTGAGCTTAGAAGGCTGTCAGAAGAGCTGGGATCTGATGTCCCGTTTTTCATTGAAGGCGGAACGGCTTTTTGCACGGGAAGGGGAGAGATGGTAAAGAACATTCCTTTTCCGGGGAAATGGCCTGTCATCATAATAAAGCCCCAAACAGACATAAGCACGGGGGAGGCCTATGGGACGCTGGACAAAGTTCCTTCCAGAAAACACTATGATGCAGATAGTGTCTTAAATGCATTAAAAGATGCAGATATAAGAGAACTGGCAAGAGTTTCCGGCAACAGCTTTTTTGATCACCTTCCGGGGGATGCACGTGACATAAAAGCATATGCGGATCTTTTGAAGGAGAAGGGTTCTGTCTTTTCCCTTATGTCTGGATCAGGATCGGCAGTTTACGGTATTTTTGAAAATGATAAAAAAGCAGAGGAAGCCTTTTTGCAAATTGGGGAAAAGCAGGATATGCAGATATTTCTTTCCCATATGATAGAAGCATATTGACCACACAGACATTTTGGAGGGGAAAATGAAGGAGCTAAGGCTTATCAACAACCACACACTTCCTCTTAAGGACGTTGTTTTCTTAACCCTTAGGGAATCAATCGTAAAGGGCGAAATCACTTCCGGTGAGAGGCTGATGGAGATCCATCTTGCCAATATGCTTGGGGTTTCCAGAACACCAGTCAGGGAAGCCATAAAAATGCTGGAGATAGAGGGCTTCGTTGTGGTGGAGCCCGGAAAGGGCGCACAGGTCGCGGGAATAACAGAAAAAGATATGAGAGACATGCTGGATGTAAGAAAGGCACTGGAGGTACTTTCAGTGGAGCTGGCATGCAGGCGCATATCAAAGGACGAGATCATCAGGCTTTCGGATGCCCTTAATAATTTTATTAGGGCAGTTGAGGATAATGATGCTGAAGAGATCGCCGATGCGGATGTGGCTTTCCATGACATCATCTATAAGGCAACAAAGAATAAAAGGCTTCTGAACATCATTTCGGATCAGATGCAGCCAATGTACCGCTACAGGCTTGAATATATAAAGAACAGAGATTATCACAAGAGCCTTATGAAGGAGCATACGGCTATTTTCGAGGCCATAAAGAACAGAGATGTGGCAACTGCCGTAAAGTGTACGACAGAGCATATATATAATCAGGAAAAAGCAATTATTTTAAAGCTTAAAAAATAAATCACGGTAATAAAAAGAAATCAAAGGAGAAGAAATCATGTCTAAGAAAACAATAGCCGTTTTTTTCGGGGGTCAGTCAACGGAACATGAGATATCATGTATTTCAGGAACTACTTTTATCAAGGCCATAGATAAGGACAAATATGATGTCGTAATGGTAGGTATCACAAAGGAAGGCAGATGGCTTCTGGTGGATGACCTTAAAAAGATAGAGGACAAGACATGGTACGATTCGGATACTACAGCCATCCTTTCTCCTGAAGCTGATGATACATGCCTCATTCTGATAAAAGGTGACAAGGCGGAAAAGCTTCATATAGATCTGGCTTTTCCCACTCTTCACGGCATGTATGGTGAAGACGGAACGATCCAGGGACTTTTCGAACTGGCAAAGATACCTTATGTGGGCTGCAGCTGTCTTGCATCTGCTATCTCCATGGATAAGGCATACACGAAACGAATAGTTGATGATCTTGGCATAAGACAGGCAGAATATGTGGTAGTCTTTGACCTGGATCTTAATGTGGAGGGTAAAGCAGTAAAGAAAGTAAGGGACAAGCTTACAGAGCTTCCGCTTTTTGTTAAGCCCTCTAGGTCGGGATCGTCTGTCGGAATGACAAAGGTGGAAAGCTGGGAGGAGCTTGAGCCGGCTCTTCGTTACGCGGCGGAGTTTGACAGAAAGATCCTTGTGGAAGAAGCTATAGTGGGCAGGGAGATCGAGTGCGCCGTTCTGGGAGGATATGAGGATGCCCAGGCGTCAGGCGTTGGAGAGATCCTGGCAGCAGATACATTCTATACATATGATGCAAAATACAACAATGCGGAGTCAAAGACCGTTGTACGCCCGGAATTCCCCGAAGGAGTGGAAGAGGAAGTAAGGGCGGATGCCGTAGCCATCTTTAAGGCAGTTGACGGATACGGACTTTCCAGAGTGGATTTCTTCCTGGAGAAGGATACGAATGAAGTGGTATTCAACGAGATAAATACCCTTCCCGGACATACTTCCATCAGTATGTATCCCATGCTTTGGACGGATAAAGGCATTGATATCAAGGCGGAGACCCAGAGACTTATAGACCTGGCTTTCGAGAGAGGTTAAACATTTTTGAGAAAAGATTCGGCAAAGGGAAATAACAGAAGAGGGATCCCTGCAAGAAGGAGAACAGGCAGGAGGCTTATGGGTGCAGTCCTGGGCCTTTTGCTTCTGGCACTTCTGATCACTGCAGTCATCCTTATAAATAACATGGTCAACAAAGGCTCCAATTTAAATAAAAGGGGCCTTTTGGCTTATGAAGAAGGAAATTATAAGGAAGCGCTGGAGCTTTTCGACGAGGCTCTTTCAGCCGACGGAGATGATCCGTCACTGCTTCTTAACAAAGCCATAACCCTGACTGCTCTTAAGAGGTATGAGGAAGCAACTGATGTCTATGACAAAGTACTGATCTCAGACATCGGAGATGCTTTGAGAGAAAAGGCTGAAAGGGGAAAGGCCGTAAACTATCTGGCCCTGGGAGACACGGAGAATGCAGTTAAGTATCTGGAACAGCTGGAGAATGATGACAATTACGGCGATACGGGGCTTCTCGGTTTAATGCTGTTTGAACGCGGCGACTATGAGGGAGCAGAGGAAAAATTTACAAGGTACCTGGAACAGGCACCTCCGGATGACTTTATGATGAGAGATGTGCTCTTTGATATGATGTGCATCAGCGAATACAGGCTTGACTGGAATGAGGCAAAGCAGAGAGCAGATGCACTTCTTGCACTTTTCCCTGATGACGAAGAGGGCATACACGAAGCCACATTTATAGAAAGCAGGATAAGAGACTAGATGAATTCTGTTATAGATACCGGTGAAAGCCTGGAAAAAGTAATACTGGCAGGCATAAGCGGCGGACGGGACACCGATTTTGAAGTATCCATGAAAGAGCTGCGAGAGTTGACCGTAAATACCGGCGCAGCTGTCGTAGGGGAAATGGTATGGAATCATGAGGGTCCTGTAACAGGCACATATTTCGGAAAAGGAAAGATAGAAGAGCTTAAGGAGATGGCGGAGGAGCTTGGAGCCACAGGAATTGTGTGCGACAACGAGCTTACTCCCGCCCAGCTTTCAAATCTTTCCAAAGCCCTTGATCTTAAGGTGATGGACCGGACGCTCATAATACTTGATATATTTGCCGACAGGGCAAAGACCGCAGAAGGAAGAGTGCAGGTGGAACTGGCCCAGTTAAGATATCAGCTTACAAGACTCAAAGGTCTCGGTAATTCTCTTTCCCGACTGGGAGGAGGTATAGGCACAAGAGGACCGGGAGAAAAGAAGCTGGAAACTGACAGAAGGCTTGTCAGGGAGAGGATATCGGCACTTAAGGCAGACCTTAAGGAAATAGAAAAACACAGAAATACCTTGAGATTATCACGTATCAGAAATAAGATACCCGTCGTATCCATTGTGGGCTATACGAATGCGGGAAAATCCACACTTCTTAACAGCCTGACGAAGGCAGGGGTGGAAGCGGAGGATAAGCTCTTTGCAACACTTGATCCGGTCACACGGGAGCTTATTCTGGAAACAGGGCAGAAAGTGCTTTTCAGTGATACAGTAGGATTTATAAGAAACCTTCCTCATCATCTTGTAGAGGCTTTTAAAAGCACTCTGGAGGAAGTGGTTTATTCGGACATAATCCTTATTGTGGCTGATGCCTCGGATCCCGACATGGCATCTCAGATAGCCGTATGTCAAAAGACCCTGGGAGATCTGGGAGTAAAGGATAAATATGTGATAACGGCCTTTAATAAATGCGATAAGGCCGGTGCCGGATACGATCTTAAGGACCATTCTTCAGATGCATCCGTATGCATTTCCGCAAAGGAAGGAAAGAATCTGGATCTTCTCTTGGAGAAGGTAACTGACGGAGTCAACAGAGGCATGAGGCTTTTCTTCAAGCTTTTTGACTACAAGGATGCAGGTAAGATAGCATCCATAAGGGAGAAGGGCCGGATACTTACGGAAGAATACAGGGATGACGGTATTTTTGTAAAGGCTCTCATACCGGAAGCCCTTTACGGAAAATTGATATAGGTGCGGCCGAATGATATAATCCTTAGGACGCAGCGCAGATAATAAAGAGGTTTTTTAATGAATACTATTAAAGAAGTATGGCATTACAGGGAAATGATAGCAGGTCTCGTGAGAAGGGATCTACGAGGCCGTTATAAAGCATCCTTCCTTGGCTTTTTGTGGACATTTATAAATCCCTTGCTCCAGCTTTTGGTCTACACACTTGTATTTTCGGTGATCTTAAGATCGAATATAGAGCAGTATTATATACATCTTTTTGTGGCTCTGGTGCCCTGGATATTCTTTGCTTCATCCATGACAGGCGGAGCCCAGTGCATACTTAACATGAAGGATATGGTAAAGAAGATATATTTCCCCCGGGAAGTACTTCCTCTTTCCAGTTCTCTTGCGGCTTTTGTAAATATGCTGTTTTCCTTCATAGTTATCTTTATAGTTCTTATCGTTTCAGGCAGAGGGATAAATCCCGTGGCCTGTCTTTATCTTCCGTTGATAATGATAATAGAACTTATACTGCAGCTGGGTATGACTCTTATCACTGCAGGCCTTACCGTTTATTTCAGGGACCTGCAGCATATACTGGGTATTCTTGCCCAGGCGTGGATGTATCTTACGCCGGTTGTTTACAACATCAAAATAGTGCCTAAGGGTATGCTGCCTTTGTTCTATCTTAATCCCATGACACCCGTGATACAGGCATACAGGGACATACTTTACAGTAAGGTGGTACCTGATACAACGACACTTGTAAGATCGGTAACACTGGGTGTATTTATACTGGTCGTTGGAGAATTGATTTTCAGACGAGTGCAGAAGGGTTTTGCAGAAGAGCTTTAAGGAGTAGGAAGTGGATAATAATATACAAGAGAATCAGGATATTATGGTAACAGGTCCGGATCCGAAGAAGATCATCAGAACGGAAGATGACAGATACGGGGATGTGGTGATCTCCGCATACGATCTTCATAAAAATTTCAAGATCTACTTCGACAAGGGCAATCAGCTTAAAGAAAAGCTGCTTTTTACGAAAAGAAACAGATATGAGCTCCATCATGTCTTAAAAGGACTTAATTTCGAGATAAGGAGAGGAGAAGCATGGGGGCTTATAGGCGAGAACGGCTGCGGAAAAAGTACTACTCTTAAGCTTTTAACAAGGATAATGTACCCGGATCAGGGAGAAGTCCATGTGGCCGGAAGAGTTTCAAGCATGCTTGAGCTTGGCGCAGGATTCCATCCTGACATGAGCGGAAGAGAGAATATATATACCAATGCCGCTATCTTCGGTCTTTCCAGAAAGGATATAGACGAAAGGATAGATGACATCATACAGTTCTCCGAACTGGGAAAATACATAGATAATCCTGTAAGGACATATTCTTCGGGAATGTATTTAAGACTTGCCTTTTCCGTGGCGATAAATGTTAATGCAGAGATCCTTTTTATAGATGAGATCCTTGCGGTGGGCGATGCAAACTTCCAGTCAAAATGCTTCAACAGACTGAGGGAGATAAAGGCATCGGGAACGACTATCGTAATAGTCTCCCATAACCTGGGGCAGATCGAACAGATATGCAACAAGACGCTTTGGCTTAAGGACGGTAATATTCTGGCAGCAGGGCCTCCGAGAGAAGTACATCCCAAATATCTTCAGTACATGAGTCAGAAGCGGCAGGAGACCATGGAGAGGGAGCAGGAGGAAAAAAAGAAGAAGGAAGCCGAAAAGGCTGCAAAGCAAAAAGCTGAGCCCAAGAAAGAAAAAACCGCAGGCGAAAATGATGCTGCGAAAAAATGGGAAGGTTTTAAAAACCGCTGGGGTTCCAGAGAAATAGAAATGACGGGTATAACTTTAAGAGGCGACGACGGTAAGCCAAAGAACCTCTTCGGTGTAGGCGAAAATATTAAGCTGACACTTGATTATAAAGTCAACAGTCCCGTTAAGAATGCAGATTTCGGATTCGGGATTTACAGAGGCGACGGTCTTCATATTTACGGTACAAATACCAGGATAGACCAGTTTAAGGATTTTGACATATCAGAATCCGGACATATGACACTTGACCTGAAAGGAGTAAATCTCCTGGCCGGACAATATAATGTTGATGTGGCTATACAGGGATTCGACGGAAAGCCCATAGATTTTTACAAAAATGCAGCAGGCTTTGAGGTATATTCCATATACAGAGATCAGGGAACCGTCAGGATCGACCATAAATGGGATATAAGTTCCATGGATATACAGGATGAGACCTCGGGAAAAGACCCTGCAGACAAGGAAAAAGCATTGCCTGATTCAGGTGCAGAAGCAGAAGGGGAAAGACAGGAGTAGAGATATGCAGAGACGTGATTGCTTCGGACTTCATGACATAGCAAAAAAAGTATACAGGATAGCGGAAGAGAACATGGAAAAGGCAGGGGAAAAGATGGCTTTGCCGGAAGATGCCTTTAAGTTTTTCGTTCTCAATAAAACAGGAGAGATGGATCTTTATCTCTGCGAATATATGGATAACGAAAGCTTTATTTATGCCGCTTATTTAGGGATGCTCGGGAGAAAGCCTGAGCCAAGGGCTCTGGAAAAATGGATGGCATATAAGGATATGCCGAGATTTAAATTCAGGAAAAAGATGATCGATAATATCATGAAGTCAGCTGAATTCAGAGCAAAAGGCGTTATCGTCAGGAATAATATATATTCCGATGATGTCAACAGGAATGCGATCTGGTAGGAGTATAGTATGAAAGTATATATTGATGTTTCCAACCTTATGACCGTGGATTTCCTGAGCGGTATCCAAAGAGTCGTCAGAGAAATAGTTTACAGAATGATCAGGGATAAGAGAATGGAGGTAGTGCTGATCGCTAATTTCCGTTCCAACGGGCCCTATACCGTGATCGACAACAAAAAATTCGTTCAGTATTTCGTTGAAAACAAAGGAAACAAGCGGGAACTGAATTCCTTTATAAGTATAGATATAGATGATATGACTCCCGGATCGGTCTTTTTTGATCTGGATGCTTCTTTTCATGCAAAGAAGAAAAGGTCTTATCTCTTGCCGGAGCTTAAGGCAAGGGGCATAAGGGTGGTTAATTACTGTTATGACATCATACCCCTTTTAAGGCCGGAGACAGTTCACGATACCACAATTAGACTTTGGATGGAGCATTTTTCCGCCCACATGAAGTTTGACGACATGATAATAACATCTGTCAACGAATCTGTTGCAAGGCTTGAGGACATAAACGAAAGACTGGGGCTTCCTGAAAAGAAGATAGTTTATTCATGGCTTGGAAACGATTTTATCGGCTTAGATGAGGACGTACACGAGATCCGCAGCATTGTAAGGGATGTTGTAAATAAAGGGAAATATATACTTATGGTCGGGACCGTTGAGCCCAGGAAGAATCATAAGGTGATACTTGATGCCCTCGAAAAGTCTCTTTTTGATAAAGGCATCAATCTTGTTATAGTAGGAAGGATCGGCTGGAATGTTGAAGAGATCAGAAACAGGATAGAGGAGCATCCCCTTCTTGACAAGCAGCTCTTTATGATGAGCGGGATAAACGATACGGAGCTTAAGACCCTTTATGATAATGCCATGTTCATGGCATTTCCAAGCTATATGGAAGGATTCGGCCTTCCCATAGTCGAAGCTTTGAGCCACGGGACTCCTGTTGTTTCTTCCAATGAGGCGGCCATTGCGGAAGTTCTCGGAGAGTACGGAGACACCTTCGATCCCGACGATCCCGACGGATTTATCAGGATCGTTGAAGAATATCTGGAAGATACGGAAAAATACAAAAAGCTTAAGGAGAAGGTGGAAGGATATATTCCTGTTGATTGGGATACGGTAGCCGATAATATAATGGATGCGCTGCTCTCTTTAGAGCCTGATCAGAGGATGGTTGACAAAGATACTCATATAAAACAGATGGTAATGATATCTGCCAGAGTAGACGATCTGCTCTCAACCCTTCCTTATATCGAGCATTTTATGCCCTTTATAAAAGAACTTGTCCTTTGCTGCCCGGACAGAATGGTGGACGAGGTCCGCAGCAGATATAGGGGAAGGCTTCTTATAAAATATCTCACAGACGACATCGTTCTCAACGGAGAACCGTTGCCCGAGGATCATGGAGAGCGCAATACATTCCTGCGTTTCTGCATCATGAAACAGGATATGCTGGATGATGTATTTATCATGGGAGATGATGACGGAAGGCCTCTGGAAGTAATACACGAAGATTTCTATATTAGAGACGGAAGATATCAGGCATATTATTATTACCACGGAAGCCACTGGTGGGGAGCTCAGGGAAATCCCACATCCTTCGACCTTCTTAATACGAGATATTTTGATTTTTCCGTGGAGAAGGGGCTTCCTTCCTATCTTTTCGGCTCTCACATGCCCCAGGTGATCGATAAAAGGGTATACAACGAGATCAGAGAAGTATATCCGGGCATAGAGCACAGTGCATACTGTGAGTGGTCCCTGTATTTTAATTATCTGTTATACAAATATCCCAATATGGTGGATGTAAGGCTTTATAAGACCTTGAACTGGCCCGGAGGCGTATTCGACTGGAATCTTTACAAAAGACCTGAAAAGTATGCTTTTGAAAATTATTATGAGCAGGTTTATCACGCCGGTCTTTTCAAGGATATAGGAGACAGCTTTTGCCCCGAGACTACAAGGGATAATGTGACAAAGATCTTTACAAAACGAAAGGTTGAAAAAAGGCATCAGGAAGGGATACAGGTATATGATGATTTCTCATCAAAATACAGAAAAAGTAAAAGGATGGAGCCTGTCCTCTGCATTGACGGCCGTAATAACGCCATCGCCGTATATGCATCAAAGAACATAAGGATGCTTGAGTCTGATAATCTTCGTCTTTATGTGGATCTGCTTACCGACAAAGACAGAACAGTTGATGAGCTTACTGTAAGCTATCATTTTGACGATCCGGAAAACGGCAGTATAAAGAGAGGCGGGACTCCGAGAAATGCCAGATTCTCAGACGGCATGATGGAGATGCAATTCTTTTCTCCTCCTGTAAGAGGCTTATATAAGCTTGTTGTAAAAGTGGAATCGGGAGGCAGGTTTGTGGAGGTTCCCATTGATGCGGAGGTCGTTTTCGGAGCAAATGACGATATGACTGAAACTCTGGGCAATAAGATCGAGCAGGCCATTGCAGAAGACAGGGCACTCGGAAACAGGGATCTTGCTGATCTTTATGTTCA
>CADBUJ010000052.1 GCA_902797845.1 uncultured Eubacteriales bacterium
AGAGAGCAGTTATTTAATATGATCGAATATGCGGATGACCGTTTTTTGCAGCGGAGTGATAAGAACACCGTCAGCCTGGAAAAGCCGGGGAAGAAAAACAAGCTGCTATTCGGCATGTGGAAGATGCAGTATGTGGCAGCTGCAGTCGCGATTGTGCTGCTGACTTCTATCACGGCTGTGGCTGCCGTCACGATGATCAAGCGGCAGGCTGAACTGCGCCAGAATCTTGGTATTGAAGGAAAAGACGTTCCGGATTATGTGGAGTTTGATGTAAGCGCGACAGACGTGACAGTGCATGAGGATGCTGAGAACGGAAATGTCAATGTGGCGGTTTTGTCTGGTATGCGGGATGAACAGTTCCAAAGATGGTATTTTACGGTTGGGCCGATTACGGAAGAGGAGGCAAAGCGCCATGCGTGGATAGTAATGAGTGATGTTTTCGGTTTGCGATTGGCCTCTCCGATGGCGGACTGGAATGCAGTTAAGGAAAAGCATGGCACCACTATAGACGAATTTGGAAGCGAGGTTGCTGATTATCCGTCATCGATTTATAAACCGGTTACCGGTGCATACGATGAAGAAACGCAAACGCTTATGCTTAAATTGTCGGTCATGTTGAATGATGATTTTCTTCCGGAAGACAGGACGGAACCAATCGAATGCACAGTGTTCAGCCTGGACGCGCTGGTTGAAGATGAAACTGTTTTTGCCACGTGGGTAGAGGACGCTGAATTTGATGAGGGTGGTTACTTCGACTTCGCGTTTGATTTCAAGAAGTTACTTGATGTTGCTAAATACAAAACCACGGCCACGTTTATACCTACCGTGACGGATGTCAATTCAAAGACCGTTGTATTTGGAAACGGCGTGTCATTTACGAACCACAATAACGGTGCGCAAGGGCAGATCACCGATGTGGAAATCTATGCCAGCGGCAGTATACACATGCACTATACAATCTCGGAGGATGCGGATACAATGGACCGGTTCTTGAACCAGGGTGCATCCCTGCCGAACGACGAATATCTTGACTTGCAGGAAAATGTGTTCCTTCCGTGGGCCAATGCCGCAGACGCACTGATGCTTGATATGACGATCAATTTCAAGGACGGAACAAGTACCGGTGGATATGTCTCTGGCAGACTGACATATGAAGACGGCGTGTTGGAAGCTGAGGCTATGAGCGAAACGCCTATCGTTCTTGACGAAATCGAGAGCGTTACGATCGGCGGACAGAAGTTTCTGGTACAATAGAAAAGCCGACACTTATTCAGAACCTGTTTAGAATGAGTTGTACTATTGCGGGGTGTGGCCAAAAGGGCGGCGATACTCCCTCTGATAGTAATGCGCACATAGCAGCAGAAGCCACAACAACAGATGATAAGAAAGGCAGCACGGAGCAGACATCCGCGTAAAGGTTCCTGCGGCCGATCTTCTTAATCCGGATTTTTTGAAAAAGGAATAACAGGTTCATCACATACCTCCGTCGAACATAAATAAAAAAGGTCCTGTCTGGCATTTCACAGCCGGACAAGACCTTTCATCTTGCGGATAATCTGTCGCATCACGCACGTCTCAATGATTCACATGAATGATGCCTCCAAATCTTCTGTTATCATTTTGTTATCAAACCGTTATTCCAAATCCCCGCAAAGCCTTATTTTATAGGCATTTGCGGGGTCCGTTGTTTATTCCCACTCTATCGTTGCAGAAGGCTTGGGAGTCAGATCATATAATACTCTGTTGATCCCGGAAACCTCCTTTGTAATACGATCTGTGATCTTTTCCAAAAGATCCCAGTCCACTCTCTCTATGGCGGCAGACATGGCATCCTTGGTATTTACGGCACGTATTACGGCAGGCCATTCGAAGGTTCTCTTACCGTCTGTTATTCCTGTGGATTTAAAATCCGGTACTATTACGAAATACTGCCATACGGTTTTGGCCAGTCC
Source organism: uncultured Eubacteriales bacterium (assembly GCA_902797845.1). GTDB lineage: Bacteria > Bacillota > Clostridia > Lachnospirales > Lachnospiraceae > RUG14319. The sequence continues at coordinate 1,953 of CADBUJ010000052.1, forward strand.
TGCTTTTTCAAATTCCTCTCTTAAGATGGCATCAGCTTCTCTTAAGGCTTCAAGCCTGTCTCGGGTGATGGCGCCTGTGCACCTTACTCCAAGTCCGGGACCGGGGAAGGGCTGACGATATACCATGGATAAGGGAAGACCGAGAGCTTCTCCAACCTGTCTTACTTCATCTTTAAATAAAAGCTTGACCGGTTCAACCAGTTCGAAGTCAAGATCTTCAGGAAGTCCTCCCACGTTATGATGGGACTTCACGCCGTCGCTCTCCAGAATATCCGGATAAATGGTTCCCTGTCCCAAAAACTTTATATCCGAAAGCTTATTGGCTTCCTCTGCAAAAACATCTATAAATTCTTTTCCTATTATCTTACGCTTTGTCTCCGGATCAGAGACTCCTGCCAGTTTATCAAGGAATCTGTCTGTAGCATCAATAAAAATGAGGTTGGCTCCGAGCTGTTCTTTAAAAACGTCTATTACCTGCTGGGATTCTCCCTTTCTCATAAGACCGTGGTTTACATGGATGCATGTCAGCTGATCTCCGATAGCTTTTATGAGCAGAGCTGCAACAACAGAGGAATCCACTCCTCCCGAAAGAGCCAGGAGCACTTTGCCGTCTCCCACCTGTTTTCGGATAGCTTCCACCTGCTCGTTGATAAATGCTTCGGCCTGTTCTCTTGTCTCGATCCTCTTCATTGTCTCCGGTCTTACATTTTCGTTCATAATTACCTCCTTAAAAATGCTTACGACTGACCTATTGTATATCTTCTGCTTATGACACTGCTGTTCTTATCCAGATAATCCTGAAGTTCTTTAAAGACCTTATCATTTTCACTTCTGAAGACGATCTCGTAAGTTACTTCATTTACCTCGCTTTTATCTATTTTTGTATCTGATACCTGACTGTTGTATTTAAACAGGAATTGCTGTATCTCCTTTCGGAGGGTCGGATCATCTTTGGCAACAAAATATATAAAATAATCAGAAAGAGAATCCGCTCCGAATACTCTCTTATGAAACAGCAGCTGTAATACAAAGATAATAAGGGTCGTAACAACCGCCTGGATGATCATGCCTGTACCTATACTAAGACCAATGGCGCCTGTTACCCATATGCCTGCGGCAGTGGTAAGTCCCTTTACGGACGCTCCCTGTCTGAAAATAACACCGGCTCCCAGAAAACCTATACCGTTTACGACCTGAGCTGCCAGTCTTGCAGGATCTGCGCCTTTCGTTCCCAGGATCAGCTCTCTGTTTTCGTTTACCAGATCGGCAAATCCGTATTTGGATACGATCATAACAAGAGCCGCTCCGCAGCATACGATCACATGAGTCCTTATGCCGGCTTCCTTATATCTTCTCGTTCTCTCTATTCCTATAACAGCTCCGCATACGCCCGCCAGAATTATCCTTAAAAAGAAATCCATATTCTGGCTGAAAGAATAAGCGGAATTCAGACTTTCAAATAACGGCATCTGTCTACCCCCTTATTCGTCATATGTGGAATGCAGGCTCTTAACTTCGCTGCATCCTTCCAGAAAAGACTGCATTTCCTGATAAACGTCGTTGTCCTTGGCCCTGAAGGTGACTTCATATTCTATATATCCCGTCTGTTCCCGGGATATTTTTCTGTCTACCACCTGCAGTCCTTCCGTATTTATCCAGGAATCCATTCTTTCCTGCATCTCCGGAGTGTCTTTGCATACAGTTTTAATGTAATAATTCTTCAGGGAATCCCTGCCTATAGTATATTTATGCATAAAATACTGGGCACATGCCACAATAGCAGTCGTAAGCAGAGCGGGCCATATAAGACCTGCTCCTATGGCGACTCCTATGGCTGCCGTAGTCCAAAGGCCAGCTGCAGTTGTAAGCCCCTTTACGGAAGACCCCTTATGCAGGATGACACCGGCTCCCAGGAAAGATATTCCGCTTATTACCTGTGCCCCAAGCCTGGCTGCATCCGCGCTCATCGTTCCGAGTATTCTGGCACCGCCTTCTGTTTCCAGATCGGCAAAAGCGTATTTTGAAAGGATCATAATAAGGGCAGCCCCAATGCTTACCAGAATATGAGTTCTGATACCTGCCGCCTTAAATCTCTTCGTCCTCTCGTAGCCTATTATGCCGCCGCATATACAGGCAAGAACAAGCCTCAGTATAAAATCCAGATTATCCAAAAGACCGTAATGACTGTTTAAACTTTCTGCAAGTGTTGCCATAACGAGCTCCTTTAATGGTGATATGTCATTCCATATACACCTATAATTTATAATAATAGCGATAATAGCACAAAAAAGACATCCGCACAATGCGCGAATGCCCCTGTAAAGAATAATTATCTTTAAAACTTGCTGCCGAATTCTTTTGCTGATTCCAGACTATCATCAACAGCCTTGCTCTTACAATAGAATGTTTCTTCTTCTACCGGAATACCCTTTCCCTCTAATGCCTTTTCCATTATTTTAAGGGCATGCTTAGAGAGCCATGATGTGGAAAAAAGAACTGCCTTTCCCACCTTTTCTTTCTCAAGAGTATCCAGAAAATCCCCCAGTTTATTATCGATCCCGTAGGCATAAAGAGCTCCGCCGATAAACAACACATCCGTATATCCGTCTATAAGTCCGTTTGCTTCATCTACCGATACTGCTGTTGTCCCTGCGCCTTCTGCTATTTTTTCAGCTACCTTCTTTGTATTCCCGGAACGGGAAAAATATCTTACTGCTTTACTCATATGTACTCCCATTTATTCTATACGGCCTTTTATTTATTAGGCCGTAATAATCTTTTTTCTGCTATGTATTCTTCTTTTATCTCCCAAAAAGTGGCCTGTACATATCTGCCTCTTTGGGAAAAATCCTTATTCTTTGACTCAACAATAAATATGTTGTCCCAGGATCTTCGGATCTCCTCTTCCAGTTCGGCACCGGTTAGAGTATCCAGAAGCCTTTCAGCCTCCTCATACTCTTCCTTTGTCTGCACATAAGGAACATATGCTCCCATCATGACGAGCTGCCAGGAATCAAAATCCGATAATAAAACCCTGTTGTCGGGAATGTCAAGTGTAAGAAGGACCTTTGCCCCGTTCCGTCTTAAAAATGAAGGGCTGTCGGGATCGGGACATTTTCTTTCAAAGTTCCAGGTATGCCGGCCCAGATAGGATACGTTACCCCTTCGGGCTCGTTTCCTATCTTATCCCTCATTCGCATCATAAGCCATTTATAGTGTTCCTTTAGCGAATCAGGCTTTGAGATATTGATGGATAGAGAAGGATCACACCTGTAGACACCCGTTTCTTCAAGCTGTTTAAGGGAAGATTCGGGCTGAATAGACCAAAGTATCATGCTCTGCTCCTTCTGGCTTAAATATCCACCTGCAGTTAGTCACTGCTACTTGAACTTTAAAATCTTATCCCTGGATATTCAATTTATAATTATCCTGATTTATAAATTTCCCTGTTATCCCTCCGCAAAGTATCCTCTTATGGTTTCAGGAAGCGCATCTACCACAAGGTCAGCCATTTTTTCAATGGGAATGTCTCCGTTGCATGATGCCCAGTAAGCGTATATGTCTATGCAGGAGTATACATACATCCTCAGATGTATCTCCTCCTCCAGAGTCAGATCCTTGCCTCCCTTTTTCTTCTTCAGATATTCTTTCATAAGATAAAAGGCACCGTCTCCTGATTTTCTGTAATATGAATCAGCTCCGTGGGTATTGGTAAGGGCATTTGCCATAAAATCAGCATGATCCATGTAAAACGTAAGATTCTCTATGGTCAGATCCCTGAAGGAATATTTTCCTTCCTCCAGCTTTTGCATCATTCCCATTCTCTTGGATCCGTGCACCCAGATCAAAAGATCGTATTTGTCCTGAAAATTATTATAAAAGGTCTGGCTGGAAAGGCCGCATTCGGAAACTATCTCTTTGATAGTTATCTTATCTATGCTCTTTTTCTCCGCTACTTTTATAAGTGCATTTGCAAGCAGCTGCTTTGTATCCTTCTTCATAAAGCCTCCCAAGATATGTGTGTTGCTTTTGTTGGTTTTCAGGCTTCTGCCCAGATACTCCTACGCTATTTCTGCTGATCCCTGAATTTTGAAGGAGACATACCGTACATCTTCTTAAACTGTCTGGAAAAATGCTCTGCATTCTGATATCCCGAAGTATATGCCACATTTTCGATAGCCATATTTCCGTTTCGAAGAAGTGTTTTAGCTCTTCTCATCCTTATGGATGTAAGGTGCTCTCCAAAGGTCTTTCCCGATTTTTCCTTTATATATTTGGAAAGGTAGGGAGTAGACAGATAGAATTCCTCTGCCATAGACCTTAATGTGACTGTCTGGTAATTATTCTGTATATAATTGAGCATTTTATGGATGCGCTCGTCATCATCATTAAGTCCCCCATCCAGTTCCGGTATCTTGTTGACTGCCACTGTAAGGGCGTGAACAGAGGATTTTATTATATCCTCGTCCATTCCTATGCCCCAGTATCTTTCTCCGTTGCAGGTGATGCCCACAAAAGCAATGGCTTTTGATGAAGAACCCTGAGTCATGGCCTTTTCTTCATATGTGGTAAGCTCGTAGCTTACTCCGAAATACTGCTTAATGGCGTTGGACACGGCATCCAGCCTTCCGTTTCCGGCGGCTTCCACCTCTCTTACCTTTCCTGCCTGTTCGATATTCACCTTGGCCATGATGCCGTCCTTTTGTTCAAAGAATACATCCTTTACCGTAAAGTGGGGCATGTAGGTAATATAATTATCTTCAACTATATCGTATATCCTTTCAGGTGAAAGCTCTGCATGCTTTTCGTCTGAAACATGCTTCACTCTGTAGCCCACCTCTTCCCTCATGTCCTTGGGAAGGGATATTCCGTAATTCTTCTCCAGTATGTAATTGACTCCGCCCTTACCGGACTGACTGTTTATCCTTATTACATCCGAATCGTAGGTCCTGCCCACATCAACAGGATCTATGGGAAGATAAGGAACCGTCCATTTAGCATCCTTATCTTCGTCTCTTATGGCCATTCCCTTTGCTATGGCGTCCTGATGAGAGCCCGAAAAAGCTGTAAATACCAGCTCTCCTGCATAGGGCTGTCTGGGAGATACCTCCATTCCCGTTACTCTTTCATACATTTCCCTTATGGCAGGCATTTCGGAAAAATCCAGTCCCGGATCGATGCCGTGAGAATACATATTCATGGCAAGGGTAACGATATCGCAGTTTCCCGTTCTTTCGCCGTTGCCGAAAAGAGTTCCCTCCACTCTGTCTGCACCTGCCAGCTGGGCCAGCTCCGCGTCGGCCACACCGCAGCCTCTGTCGTTATGAGGATGTACGCTTAAGACCACATGTTCTCTGTTATAAAGATTCTTGCTTATGTACTCTATCTGTGTGGCAAATATATGAGGAGGGGCCGTTTCAACTGTTGCGGGAATGTTGATTATGGGCTCGAATCCCTCCCTGGGTTCCCACACCTTAAGTACCGCGTTGCACACATCAAGAGCGTATTCCACCTCTGTTCCGTGGAAGCTTTCAGGGCTGTATTCAAAAGCAAAATTTCCCTCGGTCTTTTCGGCAAGTTCTTTTAAGAGCATGGCTCCGTCAACTGCCAGCTGTTTTATCTCTTCCTTGCTTTTTTTGAAGACCTGCTCCCGCTGCGCCACGGACGTGGAATTATAAAGATGGATTATGGCTTTCGGCGCACCCTCCACCGCCTGGAAGGTCTTCCTTATGATGTGTTCTCTGGCCTGTGTAAGCACCTGAACCGTAACATCATCCGGGATCATATCCTTTTCGATAAGCGCCCTCATAAATTCATATTCCGTCTCCGATGCGGCGGGAAATCCTACCTCTATCTCTTTGAAGCCTATCTTTACCAGCATCCGGAACATTTCCAGCTTCTCATCCAGGGACATGGGCTCTATAAGGGCCTGGTTGCCGTCCCTGAGATCCACCGAACACCATACAGGTGCATGATCCGGTTCCGACTTTGTTACCCATTCGTAAGTAGGTGATGCAGGTACAAAATACTGTTTTGTATATTTTTCGGCGTTCATTATGGTTCCTCCGTTATGCTATAAATTATCAAGATGTTTGATATAATATCACTTAGTGAGGCGGGATAACATGATATTATTAGTCAATTATTATGACTATTTTTAATCCTGTTCTTTTGGTACGAAAAAGGACCGCCCTCCTGCAGGAGGACAGTCCTCTTAAAATACTGTTTTATTGGCACGAACCTTATCTTAAATATCTGTCAATGGCTGCTGCCGCTTTTTTACCTGCATCCATGGCTGCAATGACCGTTTTTGCTCCGGTAACCGTATCGCCTCCTGCAAAGACACCTTTCTTTGATGTTGCCTGAGTTTTGTCATTTACGATTATGGCGCCCCATTTATCTGTATCCACTCCGTCCATAGTATCTGTAAGCTCTTTGTCACAATTGCTTCCCAATGCCATGATGCACTGATCCACCTTGATCGTGAACTCGGAGCCTTCCACGGGAACGGGTCTTCTTCTTCCTGAAGCATCAGGCTCTCCCAGCTCCATACGGATGCATTCAAGGCCTGTTATGCGGTCTTTGCCCTTTACTTCCACAGGATTTGTAAGGAACATGAATTCCACGCCTTCTTCTCTTGCTTCGAATACTTCGGAAGGATCTGCCGGCATTTCGGCTTCGGATCTTCTGTAGATAACGTATACCTTCTCTGCGCCGGTTCTTACTGCACTTCTGCAGGCATCCATGGCTACGTTTCCTCCGCCTATAACGGCTATCCTCTTAGCCTTAGGAAGGGGATCCTTGGAAGAGGGATCGTATCCGTGTTCCACATTGATCCTCATAAGATAATCGCTGGCAAGAATAACGCCTTCCTTATCCTCTCCGGGTATGTTCATGGTTGTGGGGATTCCTGCGCCGTTTCCGATGAAGACAGCATCAAATTTTTCTTTTGTAAGAAGCTTGTCCACGGAAAAATCCTTGCCCAGGCTCTTTCCTGTCTTTATGGTAACGCCCTTATCCGTAAGTCCTTTTATCTCTGCCGCAACTATGTCCTTGGGCAGTCTGAACTGAGGAATACCGTATTCCAATACTCCTCCGACAACCTTTTCCTTTTCGAAGATCGTGACCATATGACCTTTTTCTGCCAGATCTCCTGCACATGTGATGCCTGCAGGACCGGATCCTATAACAGCCACCTTCTTTCCCTTCTTCTGTGCAGGTTCGGAAGATGCCGTTCCGACATTTTCCCTGTGCCAGTCTGCCACGAATCTCTCAAGAGCTCCGATGGCCACGGGTTCGCCCCTTGTTCCTCTTACGCAATGCCCTTCGCACTGTTCATACTGGGGACATACTCTTCCGCAAACTGCAGGAAGGTTCGTTGTCTTCTGGAGGATCTGATAGGCCTCCTCAAATTTGCCTTCAGCTACCTTGCCTATAAATCCGGGAATGTCATTGTGAACGGGGCATCCCAGCTCCATGCAGGGTTTCTTACGGCACTTAAGGCATCTCATGGCCTCGGCCACAGCAGTGGTCTCATCATAGCCCAGCGCCGACTCTTCAAAATTGCATATCCTTACTTCAGGGTCCTGCTGAGGCATTTTATTATTTACTGTCGTAATATTTATCACCTGGCTCACCCCCTGTTAATATCCATGCTCTTTTTTCTGTTTACAAGAGTTTCATATCTCTCTTCTGCAGCAGCTTCTGCGCTCTTGAACAGCTTCTCTGCCTGATCGGGGAATTTAAGTGTAAGAGAATTGTATCTTACTTCTCCCATAAGGAAGTCTCTGTAGCTGTCTCTGGGCTTTCCGCTGTCGATGGAAAGAGGATTCTTTCCTTCTGCTGCCAGATCGGGATTATATCTTAAGAGGTTCCAGTAACCGGCTCTTACGGCATTTCTCATCTCGGCCATAGCCTTATTCATGCCGGCCTTAACTCCGTGATTGATGCAGGGAGCATAAGCTATTATAAGGGAAGGGCCGTTGTAGCTCTCAGCTTCCCTTATGGCACGCAGAGTCTGCTCGGGATTTGCGCCCATTGCTATCTGTGCCACATATACATACCCATATGCCATCGCTATCTGAGCCAGATCTTTCTTCTTTACGCGCTTTCCTGCCTCTGCAAATTTGGCTATGGCACCAAGAGGTGTAGCCTTGGATGCCTGACCGCCCGTATTGGAATAAACCTCTGTATCGAATACTAATACATTTACGTTTTCGCCTGAAGCAAGTACGTGATCCAGTCCGCCGTAGCCTATATCATAAGCCCAGCCGTCACCGCCGAATATCCACATGGAGGGCTTGTTCAGAAGATCCTGGTGCTCGATTATATATGCGGCATCCTTATTTCTTTTTCCAAGCTTCTCACATGCCTTAAGCAGCTTCTCTCCGTATTCTCTCGACTTCTCACCGTCGTCCATATATTTGAGCCAGCTCTTTGCCGGTGCTCCGGCCTTTTCTGCGACTCTTTCAACTGCAGATCTTAATTCCTGACGCCTTGCCTTTACAGACATGGTCATACCGAGTCCGAATTCCGCATTGTCTTCAAAAAGGGAATTGGCCCAGGCCGGTCCCTTTCCTTCCGGATTTACCGTATAAGGTGTACTGGGTGCCGAGCATCCCCATATGGATGAGCATCCTGTCGCATTGGCTATGAACATCCTGTCTCCGAAAAGCTGTGTTACAAGCTTGGCATAAGGAGACTCTCCGCATCCGGGACATGCTCCCGAGAACTCAAGGAGCGGCTGTTTGAACTGAATGCCCTTAACTGTCGTATCGTCAAAAGGAAGATCTCTTTCTTCGTTGCGTACGGTCTTGAAAAGGATATCGAACTGCTCCTGAGCACTGTTCATGTACTCGTCTGTGGCAGGTTCCAGAGTAAGAGCCTTCTTTCTTGAAGGGCATACCTCTGTACATGATCCGCATCCGGTACAATCCTTAGCTGATATGGAGATAATGAAATATTTATCCTTAACGCCCTTTAACGGCTTTGCATCAGGATAATCCTTTGCCTCTTCAGCCGTAAGAACGAAAGGTCTGATGGCTCCGTGAGGACATACCATTGCACACATGTTGCATTCCATACAGTTTCCGCTGCACCATCTGGGAAGATCGGGAGCTATGCCCCTCTTCTCAAAGGCTGCAGTTCCTGAAGGAAGCATTCCCGTTACAGTATCCGTAAATACCGATACGGGACAGCTGTCTCCTGCAAGTGTATTGGAAGGAACAAGTATGTTGTTAAGATATTCCGTCTGGAACTTATCTCTTCCCTTAAGAGCATCGGGCTTTTTATCATCAGATGCATTCTTCCATGATGAGGGCACCTTTACCTTATGGATACTGTTAATGCCTGCGTCAACAGCAGCATAGTTCATATCAACGATGTTCTTGCCCTTCTTGCCGTAGGATTTCAGGATGGCTGCCTTCATATATTCTTCCGCTTCTTTAATGGGAATGATGTCAGCCAGCTTGAAGAATGCGGCCTGAAGGACGGTATTTGTCCTGTGGGAGCCCAGTCCCACTTTCTTGGCCAGTTCAACGGCATCACATGTATAGAATTTTATATTGTTGTTTGCTATATATCTTTTTACTTTTCCGGGGATATGATCATCCAGCTCCTCGTCGCTCCATACGCAGTTGAGAAGGAAATATCCGCCGGGCTTTACATCCTGTACCATATCGTAACGGTTAAGGTAAGCAGAATTATGGCATGCCACGAAGTCCGCCTGTTTTACATAATACGTGGACTTAATGGGATGATCTCCGAACCTTAAGTGGGATATGGTAACACCGCCGGATTTCTTTGAATCATACTGGAAATATGCCTGAACATATTTATCCGTATGATCACCGATGATCTTTATGGAATTCTTATTGGCGCCTACCGTTCCGTCGGAACCGAGTCCCCAGAATTTACATGCCGAAAGTCCTTTGGATGCAATATCCGGATTATCCGTAACGGGAAGAGAAAGACCTGTTACATCATCTTCTATGGAGATGGTAAATTCCTTCTTGGGAGATCTGCTCCAGAGATTTTCGAAAACAGATTTTATGTCTCCGGGCTGAACATCCTTTGATCCCAGTCCGTATCTTCCTCCGCATATAAGGGCTTTTTCCCAGGCAGTTCCCTTAAGAGCCGCGCTGACATCAAGGAAAAGAGGCTCTCCGATACTGCCGGGCTCTTTTGTTCTGTCAAGGACCGCGATCTTCTTTACTGTTTCAGGAAGTACCGCCGTAAGATATTTTACAGAGAAAGGTCTGTAAAGATGGACCTCAACAACGCCAACCTTTTTGCCTTTGCCGTTAAGATAATCAACTACCTCTTCGACAGCATCACAAACGGAACCCATAGCCACTATTACTTCTTTGGCATCAGGTGCTCCGTAATAATTGAAGGGCTTGTAATCAGTGCCTGCGGCCTTGTTGACCTTATCCATATAAGAAGCCACGATATCTGCTGTTTCTATATAAGCTGTGTTTGCAGCTTCTCTGTGCTGGAAGAATGTCTCAGGCTGCTCCGCACTTCCCATCGCATGAGGATGATTGGGATTAAGGGCTCTCTTTCTGAAGGCCTTTACTGCATCCCAGTCCACCATGTTCTTAAGCTCGTCGTAGTCCCATATTTCTATCTTCTGGATCTCATGTGATGTTCTGAATCCGTCGAAGAAATGAAGCATCGGAAGCTTTCCTGCAATAGTTGCAAGATGAGCAACTGCAGCAAGGTCCATTACCTGCTGTACACTGTTGGAGCAGAGCATTGCAAAGCCTGTCTGCCTTGTGGCCATAACATCGGAATGATCTCCGAATATGGACAATGCATGGGATGCAACTGCTCTTGCAGCCACATGGAATACTGTAGGAGTCTGCTCTCCTGCAAGCTTATACATATTGGGGATCATGAGGAGAAGTCCCTGTGAAGCGGTAAAGGTAGTTGTATACGCTCCCGCTGTAACAGAGCCGTGAACTGCGCCGGCTGCACCGGCCTCTGATTCCATTTCTATTATCTGAACTTTTTCGCCGAAGATATTATTTCTGCCCTGGGCTGCCCAGTCATCCATGTTTTCCGCCATGGGTGATGACGGTGTTATGGGATAAATGGCAGAGACCTCAGAGAACGCATATGCCACATGAGCAGCAGCAGTGTTCCCGTCCATGGTCTTAAGAACTCTTTTACTCATACCACTCACTCTCCTTCCGTAGCATCAAGTGCTTCTCTTTGCATATAAATGTAATCGGGCACCTCTATTTTCTTTATCATGTCTCTCTGGCATACATACTGGCACATGTTGCAGTCGTCGCAGAGAGAAGGATCTATTACCGCATGCTTTTCTTCTTCGAAGATAGCTCCGTTGGGACAGTTTGCCTTGCAGTCCCAGCATCCTATACATCCGGAATCGCATACAAGAGCTTTATCTTCATAGTCGTCTGTTGATGCACAAGGTACCATCTTCTGTCCCTTGTAGGGCACCATAGTAAGAAGACCTCTGGGGCATGCATATGTACAATCCCTGCAGCCAACGCACTTATCGGGATCAACTACTGCCACACCGTCCACGATCTTAAGAGCATCATATCTGCATACCTTTGTGCAGCTTCCCAGTCCGCAGCATCCTGTTGTACAAATGCCGAGAGCCTTTGCATCAAGCTTTGCAGCCTCTTCGCAGGTCTCAATTCCCATTTCCTGATATAGGGCCAATGCTTTTTTGCCTTCGCTGCATCTTACGAATGCAACCTTTTCCTTTAAGACCGTAAGATCATGCTCTGTATCCACTATGATCTTCTTTTTGCATTTTACTGTACATGCGGAACAGCCCACGCACTTCTCGTAATCTATTACTGCGTGGTTATTCTGTATAGTTACAGCACCTTCGGGGCAGACTCTCTCGCATTCTCCGCATGCGATACAGCCATATCCGCAGGTGGCTCTTACCTTGTCCTCATCCTCTTCCGTGGATGAACAAGGGATAAAATTAGTTGCTTCTTTGGGAATCATTCTGATAAGACCCTGTGGACAAACGTCTTTTGCAGCACAATCTCCGCAGCCGTTGCACTTTTCCGGATCTATTACCACTTTGCCGTCCACCAGAGACATGGCTCCGTATTTACAGGATTTTATACAGGAGCCGACGCCTACACATCCGTCTTTGCATTCGCCTCTCAAAAATCCGGAGTCCACTGCCTGCTGGCATGTTTTAAAGACACCCGAAAACCTCTCTTTGCCTGCGGCACAGCCGCTGCAGGCCACGAAGGCAATTTCGGGCACAGAAACATTGGATGAATATTCTTTATTCATACCCCTACCCCCAATTCTATAGGTTACCCATACCTACACATACTTTTAAATATTATATATTCATTGAAATGCTAATTAAAGCATTATTTGAAAAACAAAAATCAAATAAATTAAATAACATCATAAAAAGGGACAGAGAAAAAATCTCCGTCCCTTTATCTTGTATTACTGCTGCTTACTGTTACCTGATATCTGTTACAGAAAAGCCTGCTCTTTCCACTGCATTCTTTATAACATTATTCTCCACATCATAGGAAAGGTCGATAACAGCCGTCTTGGCATCAAGATCTACCTTGGTCCCCACTACTCCGTCTATGCCTTCAAGAGCTTTTCTTACTTTTCTTGCACAATTTTCGCACTTCATTCCTTCTATAGAAACCTTTTTCATGATGTTTCCTCCTTAAGAATCATTTGAATTTATATTACTCTTTTGGAACACTTTCTTCAACCGTATCACGATCTTTCTGTATTATTTCTCTCAGCATATCCTCATATCTGTTAAGCTTATTCAAATATACTATCCTGAGGATCAAAAGAATAAATGCCAGTACAAGAAGTATCGCACCGGGTATATTGTAATCCTTTGTAAAGGGTACGAGTATCATCGCTCCCACCATTGCAACCATAAGTATGATGGTGACTACAAGAACGATGCTCTTTGTTTTTTTGATCCTTAAATTTAATTCTTCAAGCTTCATAATGCCAACCTGTAGATATTAAGCATATCTTCCTCATACAATCTTTTTGCCGACCCGTTAAATCCCCCTGATGCCATGGCCGCGCTGGCTGCCATTTCTTTAAGGTCATCATCCGAAGGATCTATTCCCAGCTCTCTTAGGGAAATAGGCATTCCGATCTCCTTAAAGAATCCTTCCTGGGCTTCTATACCCTTTAATGCCGTTTCCATGGGTGTAAAGCCGGGGCTTACATTGTGCACTTTTTCTGCAAACCTTACGAATCTGTGGACGCATCCGTCCACCACATATCTTGCCCAGGTACCCCATAAAGCTGTAAGTCCTGCTCCGTGAGCTACATCATATTTTCCTCCGAGCTCGTGCTCCAGCTTGTGACATGAGAATTCCCTTCCTTCTATGCCGCATCCCGTAAGGCCGTTATGGGACAGGCTTGATGCCCACATCACCTCTCCTCTTGCTCTTATGTCAGAGGGGTCACGGTGGATCTTTAATGTGTTCTCCTTCACAGTCCGGAGAAGGGCCTCTGCCATGGAATCCGTTATCTCCATATGATCCCCGTTTGTAAAATACCTTTCCATGGTATGCATCATAATGTCCGCGCATCCGGCCATGGCCGTGTAATCGGGCACCGATACAGTAAGGGCGGGATCAAGCACTGCAAACTTAGGCCTGCATATATCATCGCCGTAACTTCTCTTAAGTGATGTCCTGTGGTCTGTGATAACGGTGGAATTGCTCATTTCAGATCCGGCACCCGCTATGGTGACTACAGTCCCCAACGGTAGGCATTTTTTTGCTCTCCTGTCATGGGAAAAGAGCTCCCAGACATCTTTATCAGGCTCTGCCGCACCATAGGCAATGGCCTTGGCCGTATCTATGGCCGAGCCTCCGCCGATAGCAAGTATAAAATCTATCCCCTTATCTTTGCAGATATCTATTCCCTCATAGACCTTTGACAAGAGGGGATTTGATACGACCCCTCCAAGCTTCTCTACTTTTAATCCGCAGGAGCGGGCTGAATCCTCCGAAATACCCAGGGCCCCTGTAGTCATGGCAGACTTTCCGCCGTATACTATCAGGACAGAGGTGCCTCCGTATTTCCTTATGAGTTCTCCTGTATTCTGCTCCATTCCTTCTCCGAAAACTATCTCCGTCGGAGCATGATATTTAAACTCACCCATTTTGCAATTCCCTTTTTAATGTATTAAGTACTCTTTTTTTGTCAGCGCTCCAAAGAGGAGCAATAAGATCTTTCTTGCTTCCGTCTCCCGTCAGTCTGTGGATCACCATGTCTTTAGGGAGGACCTGAAGGCACTTTTTTATCAGGGAAACATATTCTTCCAACTCAAGGACTTTTATGTTCCCTTTATTATATTCCTTTTCCAGATCCGTTCCCTTAAGGATATGTAGCAGCTGAAGCTTTATGCCGTTTGCCCCGGATCTTCCCACATAGGACACCGTTTCAAGCATATCCTTTTCCGTTTCCCCGGGAAGCCCCAGTATAACATGGGTTATGACCTCTATGTTCCTGTCCCTGAGGGCATTAACTGCCTTATCGTAAACATGGAGAGGATAATGCCTTCTTATATACTCTGCAGTCCTTTCGTGAATGGTCTGAAGTCCCAGTTCCACCCACACGGGCTTTATCTCATTTATCTCCGAAAGAAGATCCAGCACATCATCGGGAAGGCAATCGGGCCTTGTGGCGATTGATATACAGCATATATCCTCCCTTTGCACCGCCTCCGTATATTTTTCCCGAAGAACATCCGTCGGAGCATAGGTATTCGTAAAGGCCTGAAAATAAGCAATGTATTTTCCGTCTTTGATCTTGTCCTTTAGAAGATCCTTCCCCATATCTATCTGCTCGGAAACAGACAAGCCGGGCCTTCCGGCAAAATCTCCCGATCCTCTGCCGCTGCAAAAGATGCAGCCTCTTTTGTCCAGCGTTCCGTCCCGCACCGTACAGGTAAAGCCTGCATCTATTGCTATCTTATAGACTTTGCATCCGAAAGTATTTTTTAAATAATCATTAAGAGAATAATATTCCAATGTTTTTATTTGATGGGTTCGAAATCAGAAGCAGGATGCTTGCAAAGAGGACATATAAAGTCTTCAGGCAGTTTCTCACCTTCGTAAATATAACCGCACACCTTGCATACCCAGCCCTTTTTGCCTTCCGTTGCAGGCTTGGGCTTAACCTCTTTCTGATAATATGTATATGTCATCGTATCCTTATCTGACATGACTCTTGCTTCGGTAACGGAGCATATGAACATGCCATGGGTGCCGAGATCGATCTCCTGCTCCACCTTAAGAGACATAAATGCGTTTATGTAACTGGGAAGGAACGCCAGCCCGTTATCTGATCTGAGAGGCGTAAGATCCTTAAATTTATCGG
The DNA here is from genome assembly GCA_902797845.1 of uncultured Eubacteriales bacterium. Taxonomy (GTDB): domain Bacteria; phylum Bacillota; class Clostridia; order Lachnospirales; family Lachnospiraceae; genus RUG14319. The sequence goes on from CADBUJ010000052.1 coordinate 17,340, forward strand.
TTGTCCTTCCGCTCTGGAAGCCGAATCTTTCAAATACGGAGAAAGGAGCCTCCACCGACAGGCAGTTTACGTTAAGCATGCCTGTCTGCCTTATGGTGTGATAGGAATAATTGGCTTTATTAATATTTACGGCTACCCTGTTGGGGTCTGATGTAAGCTGTGTAACGGTGTTGCAGATCATACCGTTGTCCTTCTTGCCGTCGTTTGTAGTAATTACATAAAGCCCGTATCCGATCTTAAAGAGAGCCTTAAGATCATTTTTATCAGCCTTTTCCCCTGACTGAGCCCTGTAATCCACCGTAAGCTCATCGGCCATCCTGTCGATGGCTGCTCTGGATTCATCATTCAGGGAAGAAAGTATCGTAACATCCGTGTCTATATATGTAAGATCCTTGGAGTCAGCCAAAAGCTTTTTCATTCCTCTTACCGCGGAAGGTGCCCATGTGCCGTTCTCCACAAATGCCACGGTCCTCTTCTGAAAATTCCTTTCAGTAAGGGAATCTATAAATGTCCTCATAAAAGGGAATATCTCGGAATTATATGTGGTAGTGGCCAGCACCAGCTTGGAATACCTGAAGGCATCCTCTACCACCTCTGCCATATCTTCCCTGGCAAGATCGTTTACTACTACCTTGGGGCAGCCGTTGGCAGAGAGCTTTTCCGCAAGGAGCTCCACGGCTTCTTTGGTATGTCCGTATACGGAAGTATATGCTATCATAATCCCCTCTTCCTCAGGTGTATAAGAGGACCATTTGTCATAAAGTCCCAGATAATGATCAAGATCCTCTGTGAGCACAGGTCCGTGGAGAGGACATATCTTCTCTATCTCAAGACCTGCTGCGATCTTTAATAATGCCTGTACCTGAGGGCCGTATTTCCCGACTATACCGAAATAATACCTTCTTGCTTCACATGCCCAGTCCTCCTCTGCATCCAGAGCGCCGAATTTTCCGAATGCATCTGCGGAAAACAATACCTTATCCGTTGAATCGTAAGTCACCATTACTTCCGGCCAATGGACCATGGGAGCAAAAACGAAGGTAAGCTTATGGGAACCGAGATCCAGTGTTCCGTTATTCTCTACCGTGATCCTTTTAACCTTGTCCCCGAAAGAAAAGAATTGATCCATCATCTTGAAAGTCTTGGCATTGCCCACAAGAGCCGTGTTGGGATAGACTTTCAGGAAATTTGCTATATTTGCCGAATGATCAGGCTCCATATGCTGGATCACAAGATAATCAGGCTCCCTGTCTCCCAGGGCCTCTCCGATATTATCAAGCCACTGATGGGTGAAATTCTCGGCTACGGTGTCGAAAACAGCTGTTTTTTCATCCAGGATGACATATGAATTGTATGCCATACCGTTCTCGACCATATACTGGCCTTCAAAAAGATCTATCTCGCGATCGTTTACGCCTACATATCTGATATCATTTGTGATGTTCGTCATATCTTATATCTCCCTCCTTATCCCTGTTCTGCAAATTTGTTTATGATGCGGCATATGAGCTCCACATTCTTTTTCATCTCATTGATGGAAACATACTCGTACCTGCCGTGGAAATTGTAGCCCCCTGTTCCCAGGTTGGGACACGGTATCCCCTTAAAGGATATCTGGCAGCCGTCTGTACCTCCCCTAATGGGCTCTACTATGGGCTTTATTCCCAGCTCCTCCATTGCCTCAACTGCTTTATCCACGATCTGACGGCAGGGCTCCACCTTTTCCCTCATGTTGTAATAGGAATCCTTCATGAAAAGCTCTGCGGTTCCGGCACCGTATTTTTCATTCAGTCTTTCCACCGCCTTCTCCATCATTTCCTTCCTCTTAAGGAACATTTCCCTGTCATGATCCCTTATGATGTAATCCATCTCGGCATTATCAACAGACCCGTTCATCCCCATCAAAAGGAAGAAGCCCTCGTATCCTTCTGTCTTTTCAGGGACATCATCCTGAGGCAGATAGGAGTTAAGCTCTCCTGCAAGAAGTATGGCATTTACCATTATCCCCTTGCCTTCTCCGGGATGGCAGGAAACTCCCTTTATATTGATCCTGGCTCCGGCGGCATTAAAATTCTCATATGATATCTCGCCCACTGTCCCGCCGTCTATGGTATATCCGAAATCGCATCTGAATCTGTCATAATCAAGATTCATGACTCCGTTCCCCACTTCCTCGTCAGGGGTAAAGCATATCTTTATTTCTCCATGCCTGACGGAAGGATCCTTTAAAAGAAGATCTGCCACTTCCATAATGGCGGCAACGCCTGCTTTATCGTCTCCGCCAAGTACGCTTGTCCCGTCCGTTACCACTATATCGCATCCCTTTTGGCGAAGGAGCGAAGGGTATTCCGAAGGTGAGAGCACAATGGAAAGATCTTCGCTTAGTACTATATCCCCTCCGTCGTAATCATTTATCCTGCGGGGATTTACGGCCGTACTCCTTACGGCATTCGATGTATCCATATGTGCCATAAGGCCTATTACGGGTGCCCCCTCATGATTAGCAGGGATAGTCCCGTATACATAACACCTTTCCTTATCGTAAAAGACGTTTTCCGCGCCCATTTCCTTAAGCTCTTCGTACAGTACCTCCGCCAGATCCCTCTGCACATCCGATGATGGAGTGGTATCCGCTCCGTCCTCTGATTGGGTGAAGATACCTGCATACCTTATAAATCTTTCTCCTATGTCTTTATATTTCATTTGATATTTCCTTATGACCTTTGTCTGATGGGTATTGAGTTCCTTTAAGGACCTTATGTATAGGCGGATCGATGATCCTCTTTTTAAATACGATCTCCAGCAGGCTGCAGAAATTATCCGCCATGATAACGATGACCGCCTCTCTCGATCGCGGCATTTTTGCAAGAGGTATGGGCCACATATGGCTGAGCACGATGTTTCGTTCCATCTTATTCAGATAAAAATGCTCCAGAGCATTTATGATGGAAAGTCTGGGATGATACATGGAATGCTTCCAGTCCGTAAAGGGCATTTTTTCCGTATCATAAAGATAAAAATCGTGGAGCATGGCACCTGTTGCCATGCTTATGCAGTCTATCTTAAGGCCAAGCCTGCATGCCATATAAAAGCTGACCTTTACCACATTGACAGAATGATCGAATGTATTATTTCCCCTGTGCTGGGGGATATTTTTCATTCGTTTTAATATCCTGTTGCCGGTAAGCTGTTCAAGTCTTTTATAGAAGATCTCACCTGATCTTGCCGCCTTATATCTGTATTTCCATTTCATATGATGCCTGCTCACCTTTTATTGGTGTTTCTCCATATCTTCTGTGCCTCTGCTGCCTTTATAAGATCATCCCTGAAATCAGGATGAGCAATACTTATTATAGCCTCTGCCCTCTCCCATGCGGAGAGTCCCTTAAGGCATACACAGCCGTATTCCGTTACGAGGTTCATTGTCGTAGGTCTTGTATCCGTAACTATGGAGCCGTTTGTAAGAGTGGGAACTATGCGGCTCTCCATGGAACCGTCCTTTTTGCCGAATGTAGAAGAAAGGCAGATAAAGCTCTTTCCTCCCTTGGAAAGATATGCTCCCATAACAAAATCCATCTGTCCGCCTGCACCGCTTATCTGCTTGATCCCGGCCGATTCCGCATTTACCTGACCGTAAAGATCCACATCAACAGCATTATTGATGGAAATAAAATTATCTATCTGGGAGATAACCCTTACATCATTCGTATAATCAACAGGAGCACTCATGAGCTCCGGATTATTCTTGATATAATCGTACATCTTTTTTGTTCCGGCACCGAAAGCATACGCCTGACGGAATCTGTCTATGGATTTCTTTGCGCCCGTTATCTTTCCTGCTTTTGCAATATCCACAAAGGCATCCACATACATTTCCGTATGAACTCCCAGATCCTTAAGATCAGAATCTGCGATCATGGCTCCTACCGTGTTTGGCATACCGCCTATACCAAGCTGCAGGCAGGCACCGCTGGGTATCTGAGAAACGATCATTTCAGCTACCTTCCTGTCCACATCCGTAGGCGCTCCGCCGCCGCCAAGCTCGCATATTTCAGGATTATCTCCTTCTACGATATAGTCTACCTTTGAGATATGTATCTCCGACTCGAAGCCTCCCAGGCATCTGGGCATCTTTTTATTTACTTCCACGATGATCTTGTCCGCCGTTTCGCATACAGCCATAAGGTGTGATGCATTGGGCCCGAAATTGAAATATCCGTGTTCATCCATGGGTGATACCACAAGCATGGCCACGTTGTCATGTGCTATATGTTCCCTGTAGTATCTCGGAAGCTCCGAATACCTTATGGGCGAATAATAGGCAGTGCCTTCATTGATCATCTTTCTTTCCACTCCTGACATATGCCAGGAATTCCAGCAAAAATGCTCCCCTGCGTCTTCTCTTTCAAAGATGGCCGGTTTATGGAAAAGGATACCTCCTCTGACCTTTACATCCGTTAATTCATCTGTTCTTGCTGCCAGAGCCTTATCAAGAGCTTCAGGTGTTCCCGTACACCATCCGTAATCGACCCAGTCTCCGGACTTAACAATTTTTACGGCTTCCTCTGCCGTTACCAGCTTAGATTTATATTCTTTTTTAAAACTCATATATCCTTCTCCTTTGTTTTTAACTTTGCACATTATACCATCTGACGGGGGAAAAAGCAGTATTCCGGGATGATATATACTCCATGGCAGGCGGATATCATACAGGGATACTGCTTTTATTCTTTGTAAGAAATCAGCAGGGCAAAGCCCTGCTGATCATAAAAATATTTAGGAAAACAATTATCTGTTGTCACATGCTTCTACAATAAGAGCCTGTCCCATACCGCCGCCGATGCAAAGTGTTGCAAGACCGTACTTGCCTTCTCTCTTATGAAGTTCGTAAAGAAGGGTTGTAAGGATTCTGGCACCTGATGCTCCGACAGGATGTCCGAGAGCGATAGCTCCGCCGTTTACATTTGTCTTTTCAGGATCAAGACCAAGGTCTCTTACTACTGCTATAGACTGAGCTGCAAAAGCTTCGTTTGCTTCAACGAGATCCATATCAGCCACTGAAAGGCCTGCCTTTTCAAGAGCCTTCTTGGAAGCGGGAACAGGTCCTACACCCATGATGGAAGGATCTACACCTGCTGTAGCATAAGAAACGATCTTAGCAAAAGGCTTTATGCCAAGCTCTTCTGCTTTTTCTTTGGACATTATAACCAGAGCTGCTGCACCGTCATTGATACCGGAAGCATTAGCTGCTGTAACTGTACCGCCGTCTCTCTTGAAAGCGGGCTTAAGGCCTGCCATCTTCTCAAGTGTGCTGCCGTATCTGATAAATTCGTCCTTATCGAATACAACAGGATCTCCCTTTCTCTGAGGGATCACTACAGGAACGATCTCATCATCGAATTTGCCTGCTGTCTGAGCAGCTTCTGCTCTGTTCTGAGATCTTACTGCGAACTCATCCTGCTCTTCTCTTGTTATGCCCCACTGCTCTGCAACGTTCTCAGCAGTGATGCCCATGTGATAATTGTTGAAAGCATCCCAAAGACCGTCGTTTACCATGATGTCCACCATAGTGGTGTTGTTCATCCTGGCACCGTATCTTGCTGTAGGAACAGCGTAAGGAGCTGCACTCATGTTCTCTGTTCCGCCGGCTACGATAATGTCTGCTTCACCTAATTTGATCTGATCTGCTGCAAGTGCAACTGCCTTAAGGCCGGATCCGCAAACGATATTAAGTGTCCATGCTGTTGTTTCCACAGGAAGACCTGCCTTGATAGATACCTGACGGGCAGGGTTCTGTCCCTGACCTGCCTGAAGAACATTACCGAAGATCACCTGATCTACCTGTTCTGCCTTTACACCTGCTCTGTTAAGGGCTTCCTTAACAACGGTCGCACCAAGCTCAACTGCAGGCACACCCTTAAGGCTTCCGCCAAAGGAACCGATGGCAGTTCTGCAAGCACTGGCAATAACTACTTCTTTCATTTATGAATCCCTCCATAGTTTGATAAAAATTATATTTTCTAAAATGTTTACTACTGTTAAAAAAGATTATACATGGTTGTTATCATTTTAACAAGTTATTTATTCTACTGTTACGGACTTGGCAAGATTCCTGGGTTTATCCACATCACAGCCCTTTTCCACTGCCACATAATATGCGAACAGCTGGCAGGGTATCACAGACAATACTGCCGTAAAGGAATGATGTGTCTTCGGAATATAAAGAGCATAATCTGATGACTCCTCTATGGCTTTATTGTCCTCATTTGTGACCGCCATCACAAAGGCTCCCCTTGCTCTTACTTCTATCATGTTGGAAACGATCTTCCCGTAAAGCTTCTCCTGGGTGGCAAGGCTTATTACCAAAGTTCCTTTTTCTATAAGAGATATGGTCCCGTGCTTAAGCTCTCCTGCAGCATATGCGTCAGAATGAACATATGATATCTCCTTAAGCTTGAGCGATGCCTCCAGAGCAGCCGAATAATCAATATTCCTTCCAATGAAAAATACATCCTTAAGTCCGGAAAACCTGTTGGCTATGTATTGGATATGTTCCTTTTCCGACAGGATACTCTCTATCTTTTCAGGCAGTAGAAGAAGCTCTTTGAGCATTTCAGCATATGACTCATCCGGAAGCGTTCCCCTTATCTTTCCCATATACATTGCAAGAAGATATAGCGAGCATACCTGTGTGGTATATCCTTTTGTGGTTGCCACTGCGATCTCCGGTCCTGCCCATGTATACATTACATCGTCTGATTCTCTGGCAATGGATGAGCCTACGGCATTTACTATGGCAAAAGTCCTTGCGCCAAGCCTTTTTGCCTCTTTCATGGCAGCCTTTGTATCGGCTGTTTCTCCTGACTGGCTTATGATGATGGCAAGAGTCCCTTCATCCACAACGGGATCCGAGTATCTGAATTCCGATGCCAGAAATACTTCTGTAGGAATGCGTGCACATTCCTCCAGCACATACTTGCCCACACATCCTGCATGATAAGCGGAACCGCAGGCTATAATATTGACCTTCTTAAGATCTTTTATCTCATCTTCCGTAAGGCGAAGTTCATGGAGCATTATCTCACTGTCCTTGATCCTGGGACTGATACAGTCTCTGATGGCCTTGGGCTGCTCATGGATCTCCTTCATCATAAAATGCTCATAGCCGCCCTTTTCCGCTGCGGAGATATCCCAGTCTATGGTCATGATCTCCTTATCCACGGGCTCCAGATCCATGTTGAATATCTCAACGGAATCTCTTGAAAGCCTTACGATCTCGTTATCCTCAAGGATGATCACCTTGTCTGTATATTTAAGGATAGCCGGTATATCCGATGCTACAAAATTCCCGCTTTCTGAGATCCCTATTATAAGAGGGCTGTCCTTCTTTGCAGCATATATATGTTCACTGTCGTCTGCATCCAGAATACCGAGGGAATATGATCCTTCCACTCTTCTTAAGGTCTCCACAAGGGCACTTAAAATATCTCCCTTGTAATAAAAATCCAAAAGCTGGACTATTACTTCCGTATCCGTATCGGAAAGGAACGTATAACCCCTTTTCTGGAGTTTTTCCTTTAGCTCCAGGAAATTCTCAATGATGCCGTTATGGACAACGGACAGAGTCTCTTTTGCATTCATGTGGGGATGGGCATTAAGGTCTGACGGTTCTCCGTGTGTGGCCCATCTGGTATGGCCTATACCCTGAGTCCCCTTAAGGCTTTCTCCGTTATTGCACCGGCTCTTGAGATTATCTATCTTCCCCTTTGCTTTGACCATTTTAATGGCCTCGCCGTCGAAAACGGCAACACCGGCCGAATCATAACCTCTGTATTCCAGCTTGGTCAGGCCGTCCAGAAGGATCGGAGCTGCCTGATCCTTTCCGATGTAACCAACTATTCCGCACATAAAAACTCCTTTGTTCTGTAATGGTTGTTTCCTTATGTTCCTATTTATTCCAGCTTACTTTAACACAGCTTTGTATCCCTTATCTACCCGTTTTATACCATTTGGCATTTTCACGGTAAAGGGCCCTTAGATCACCTGCATTACCCTGCTTTACCACCTTGCCGGTCTTATCCTTTATATATGATGCCAGCTTATCCATGTATTCCTTTCCCGTTATCTTTCCTTCGGAAACAAGAGTAAGCCCTTTTTCCCAGCTCGCCGTAAGCTCCGGATTGAGCAGCGAAGGTATGGAGGCTCTTACTGCATCATAAATATCTTCCCCGAGAAGGGTGGGAGTGATGATCTGAGTCTTTTTATTAAGAGCCAGATATTTAATGGAAAAAAGCTTTTTAAGTATCTCCGATCTGGTGGCGCTGGTCCCTATACCCGAGGACTTGATCTGTTCTCTCAGTTCCTCGTCCTCGATCAGCTGTCCCGCATTTTCCATTGCCAGGATCATCGAGCCGGAATTATATCTTTTCGGAGGACTGGTCTCTCCCTCTTTTATGTCAAAATCCAGGGCCTCTGTTTTATCTCCGGCCTTCAGCTTTTTAAGAGCTCCCTCGATCTCACCCAGCTGTTCCGGGCTTTCCTTTTCGTCTCCCCTATCTTCGGAAGCATCCGTACCGAGCACCTTCAGATATCCGGGATCCTTTATGGCTTTCTTGCTGCAGAAGAATTTTTCCGAGAGCCTGTCCATGACAACGGAAAGCTTTATATATACTGCCGGAGGATAAAAGATACATAAAAATCTCCGGACTATCATATAATACACTTTACGGCTTGTATCGCTCAGTCCCTTAAGGGCTCCCATGCCCTGACCCGTAGGGATTATGGCATAGTGATCCGTGATCTTTTTGTCATCCGTATATCGGCTTTTTTCTATGCCCTCATGCATATGCCCTTCCAGTATCTCTGTTGCAAAGACTCCTGTATCTTCCAGTTCCTTTAGCCCTGTAAGATTTTTCTCCACTTCCTTTGCCACTGCCGTGGAAAGGACTCTGGCATCCGTTCTGGGATATGTTGTAAGCTTTTTTTCGTAAAGCTCCTGGGCTATCCTGAGAGTCTCGTCGGGACTTATCTTAAATGTCTTTGAACAGTCATTCTGAAGCTCAGCCAGATTGTAAAGAAGAGGCGGATTCTTTTTTTCGGTTTTTTTCTCTACCTTGTCTACCACAGAAGGGTATGGAGCCTCACCTGACCTTAAGATATCCAAAAGCTCTTTGGCGTCCTTTTCTTCCTTGAAGCCGTTTTCCTTGTAAAGAGCCTTGGACCCGTAATATCTTGATCCGGGAACGGCCCGCCACTCCCCTGTAAGGGCACCGTCCAGAAACGTTCCCAAAATGCGATAGAAAGGTGTTTTGACAAAAGCTCTTATCTCCCTTTCCCTGCTTACGACCATTCCGAGAACACAGGTCATTACCCTGCCTGCAGATACCACTGTGCGGTCCATGCCTGTTTCTGCGGCTATCCCCCTCCCGTATTTTAGGGTGAGCAGTCTGGAAAAGTTTATCCCCATAAGATAATCTTCCTTTGCCCTTAAATAGGCAGCTTCAGACAGGCGGTCATACTCCGAAAGGCTTTTAGCCTCCTTGACGCCTCTTAATATCTCTTCTTTTGTCTGAGAATCTATCCAGACTCTTCTCTTATCCTTTTTGTCTCCTACCCCGGCCATTTCGTCCACAAGACGATAGATGTATTCACCTTCTCTTCCCGAGTCGGTACATACAAAAATAGTATCCACATCATCCCTCGTCAGAAGGCGGGATACTGTATCAAACTGTTTTTTTACATCCTTTATGACCTCATACCTGAAGGATTCCGGTATGAAGGGAAGGGTATCCATGGTCCATTTTTTCAGGGCCTCGTCATATTTTTCGGGATAGCTCATGGTTACCAGATGGCCTACGCACCAGGTAACTATATCCTCTTCGGATTCTATATATCCGTCATACTTCCTTCCGTTTATGGAAAGGGCAGAGGCGAATTCTCTTGCGACACTGGGTTTTTCCGCAATAAAAAGCCTTTTAGCCATTATTCCTCATCTATAAGCTCATCCAGCTCAAGATTATCCATAAAGGTATTGAAGCCTTCCTCTGCCAGATCCATTTCCGCATCATCCTCAAGATCCTCGATCTCTATATCCCCGTCTGCTTCACCGAGGAAACGGTAAATATAGAATTCGTCACCGGCTTCCTGAACCAGCGGATAAAGGGCGATATATTCTCTTTCTCCCGCAGGATAGATAGCCAGTATACCGCATTCCACATCTTCACCGTCGTCGAAGGACAATGTCATAAGATCCTCGAAATCCTCTTCCGTGTACATGCTGTTGTTTTTCTTTTCTTCCATAAATTCCTCCTTGAATCGTCGTGGGTTTATTTGAGCATGCTCCTACGAAAGGAGCTCATTTAAAAATTCGGAATATTCTGCAGGCCTTCCGTATCTTTCCTTGGTGCAGTATATATAGAGAGCCTCCTTTGCTCTTGTGATCGCAACGAAGAACATCCGCCTCTCTTCTGCTATTTCCTTTTCCGTTACGGCCTTTTTATGAGGTACTACGCCCTTGTTGCAGTCTATGATAAATACCTTGTTGAATTCCAGTCCTTTGGCACTGTGCATGGTAAGGAGCCTTACCCTGCCCTTTTCTTCCTTGGAGTCTGTCCTTGCTTCAAGGGCTCTGCGCCGTTCCTCTATATGCTCTCTCCATTCTTTGTAAGTGGAAAATTCCAGCGCATCCGCGTAAATATCATATAGAGCATCCGTAAAAGATGTCTTATCCGCATCATGTTCCCCGGTCAGATCATTTATATATTTGTCGTATCCGATCTCTCTTCTGATATAGAGGATCCCTTCGGCAGGAGCCATCTTCTTAAGTTCGTCCAGCTCCCTGAACAGTTTTTCCAGAGCCACTCTCTGCCTGGAGATAGGAGAAAAGCTTTCCATAAGCTCATCCCTGTTTACATGTTCCTTACGGAACGAATCCCTTTTTATCATCCTGGAGGGTTTATTTATGATGCGAAGGTATGATGCCCTGGAATCGTCTCCATGTGCTATCTCAAAAAATGTGAGGATATCCCGTCCCGCCCTTGAATCAAATATATCGTAGGGCATTTTATCTATGGTAAAGGGCACATTGTACTTATAAAGCATATCTACTATGCCCCGTGCTCCGTTATTTGTTCTGAAGAGCACTGCCGTATCCGAAAGTTCTTCTCCCCTGGCCTTTTGGTCCAGGATATTCTTTACGACGGCACTGTATTCCTCCTGCCTGTTAAGGTATTTTTTGATCCTTACATCACCCAGGATACCCGTCTCCGATACACTTTCCTTGGAAAATCTGTCCGGAGCCTTCTGCATCAGCTTATTGGCTAGGAGGGCTATATTCCTGCCGCACCTGTAATTTTTGTTAAGCGTTATCTTTCTGCAACCGGGATGCTCCCTTAGGAAGCGCTTCATAAGGCCGGGCTCCGCTCCTCTGAAGCCGTATATGGACTGATCATCGTCTCCCACACAGAAAATATTTCCGTCCTCTCCTGACAGAAGGTTTATTATCTCGTACTGGAGAGGGTTTATATCCTGAAATTCGTCTATGAGTATGTATTTATATTTTTCCTGATACTGTGCCAGAATATCGGGATCGTCTCTTAAAAGCTCCAGAGCCTTTATGAGCATATCGTCAAAATCTATCTTTTCCCTGAGACCGAGAGCCTCTTCGTAACCGTTATATATCTTTCTGAAGGACTCCTTGTCTGTGCCTGTAGGCTTGTATTCCTTTGCCGCAGTATCCGTGGTCTTTATACGGGATATTTCCGACATGATGCTCTCTATGATTTCCGGCTCCGTATCCACGGGAAGTTTTTCTTTAACGATGATGCTTTTTATTATATCGGCCTGTTCCCTGCCGTCTGCCACGCAGTCCTTCTTCAGCTTTTTGGCGTCGGTAACCATATGGAAAAAGATGCTGTGAAAGGTTCCGAAGGTAACATCCGTTTTCCGTGAAGAGATAAGCTCCAGATATCTTTTTTTCATTTCCTCAGCAGCATCCCTTGTATATGTGACCACAAGGATATTGCTGCCGGGGATCCTTGATTCCTTCGTCAGCCTTCTTACTCTTTCCACTATTACGGCTGTCTTCCCCGAACCGGGGCCGGCTATTACCATACATGGGCCTTTACCGTGAAGAATGGCCTCCTGCTGGCTCAGATTGTAATCCTTCAAATTCCCTTCCATATCAGCCATTTAATACATCCTTTAATTTGCAAACAGCATCTTCTATTCTGATGATCGTCTCTTCCTTTCCCAGGGCGCTCATCAATTCCGTTGCGCCTCCCGGAGTCATTGCCTTTCCGGAGACTGCTGTTCTTAAGGGCCACATCACATAGCCTGTTTTATATTCCTTTTTCTCCGCATATTCTTTTAAAAGGGCAAAAAGACTGTCGTTGTCAAAGGCCTCTGCCTCCTTAAGGATCGGAAGCACATCCGTAAGCAGCTCCAGAGAATTCTCCTTCGTTGTCTTCATCTTCTTGTGTATATAGAGATCAGCATCATATTCGGGCACCTTATATAAAAAGTCTACCTGATCCTTTATGTCCGAAAGCGTCTCTATTCTGGTCTTTACCATGGCTGCCACTGCCTTAAGATCCACATCTCTTTTTATGGCATCCTCGAGATAAGGAAGGGCCATCCGGAAGAACCTTTCATCGTCCATTGCCTTAAAGTATTCCCCGTTCATCCAGCGGAGCTTTACCATATCAAAAACGGAAGGGGTCTTGGACATATGTCTGTAATCAAAGTTTTTGACAAGCTCCTCCAGTGTAAATATCTCTCTGTTGTCCTCGGGGCTCCATCCCAGAAGGGCAATAAAATTAATGATGGCTTCAGGCAAAAAGCCCTGCTCCACCAGATCCTCGTATGATGAATGTCCCGATCTTTTGGAAAGCTTTTGATGGTCTTCGTTTGTGATAAGCGGGCAATGGATATATACGGGCACCTCCCAGCCGAAGGCTTCATAAAGCCTGTTGTATTTGGGTGATGATGACAGATACTCGTTTCCCCTTACCACATGAGTTATGCCCATCAGATGATCATCCACCACATTTGCAAAATTATATGTGGGATAGCCGTCAGATTTAATAAGGACCATATCATCCAGCTCTGAATTGTCTACAGTGATCTCTCCGTAGATCTCGTCATCAAAGGTCGTTGTCCCTGTGACGGGATTATTCTGTCTTATGACAAAGGGCAGCCCTTCTTCCAGTTTTTTTGCCGTTTCTTCTTTTGAAAGACCGAGGCAGTGCTTGTCGTATGTCATGACCTCCTTGCCGTCTATGGTGCGTTTAAGTCCCTCCAGCCTTTCCTTTGAACAGAAACAGTAATATGCCTCTCCCTTGTCCACAAGCTCTTTGGCATATTTCATGTAAATGCCCTCTTTAACTCTTTCGCTCTGAACATAGGGGCCGCATTGGCCTTCTTTATCCGGCCCTTCGTCATGTATAAGGCCGGTCTCCTTCATGGTCCTGTATATAATATCCACAGCGCCTTCCATATATCTTTCCTGATCTGTATCCTCGATCCTGAGCAGGAAATCTCCGTCCTGATGCTTAGCTATCAGATATGCATAAAGTGCTGTTCTAAGATTGCCCACGTGCATCCTGCCTGTGGGGCTGGGTGCAAATCTTGTGCGTACCCTTGTCATCATTCCACCTCTTTATGGTTTATTTGTCTTTGTAATAATTTATAAGACATCCCTTAAGGATTATCTCTCTCTCATCATCTGTGAGACTGCCCAGCGACAGTTTTCTTTCTCTGGTCTCAAGTGTCCTCGGATCAACGATAAATGCCTTTATGTCATCCTCTGCATTACGTATCTTTTCCCGTATTCCCGGTATAAATACATATGAGCCCAGCTTGTAATCATCCTTATCCTCTTCTTCTGCTACAAGGGGAAGCATTCCCCAGTTGATAAGGTTGGAGCGGTATCTTTTGGTAGCATATTCCAAAGCGATATTGGCCTGTCCTCCCAGTACCTTCTGGCATGATGCTGCCTGCTCTCTGGCAGATCCGTCTCCGGGCTTTAATGCAAATACCGCAGAGCCAAGCTCCGTATTAGAAAGATCAGCACCCTGATCCTTAAAAAGCTCCATGACTTTGGAAATGTCCGGATCCGTTTCTCCGGGATCCTTTCCCGAAAGCCTTGCCTCTTCAGCGGTTCTTACCTCTTTTGCCCTATCTACATAACCGGGATCCTTCCTGGAAAGAGTGAACTCCGCCAGGCCCAAAGGATTTGATCTGTAAGAGGAAGTCTCTCCCGAAGGTATGAGCTCATCCGTTGTGGTCACAGGATCATGTATCTCAGAAACGACCTTAAGAAGGATATTTTTGCAAAGGGGTCCCATCTCCGGCCAATCCTTGATGTTGGGGCCCATTATCAGCTCCTCTTTTGCATCAGGGCATCCTTTACTGTTAAACACCCTGTTCTTATATATCTCTCCGTCAAAGAAATATGAAGGAGATGTATAACTTATATTTATTTCATCAGCGCCCGTAAGGACACCCTTGTTCCTTGCAGTGGCCGCAATGGATCTGGCATCCATAAGTGCCACGCTTGATATCTGCCCGTTCTGTATCTTGGAGCCTTCTCTGTTGGGGAAGTTCCTTGTCGTATGCCTTATGGACAGCCCGTTGTTGGAAGGTGTGTCCCCTGCCCCGAAGCACGGTCCGCAGAAGGCCGGCTTAAGTATGGCTCCCGACCTCAAAAGGCTTTCGGCGCATCCGTTTTTAAGAAGCTCCATATATATGGGTGTGGATGCGGGATAGATCTCAAGGCCGAAGGCACCGTCTCCGATGTAGAGATCCTTCATGATGTCTGCTGCGGCGCATATATTCTCAAATCCGCCTCCGGCACATCCGGCGATGACTCCCTGATCCACTGTTATCTTGCCGTCTTTTATCTTGTCCACAAGAGAGAAATCCACGTCTCCCTCAAGACTTTCTCTGCCCTTATCCTGACATTCCTTCAGGATATCCCCTGCATCAGCCTTAAGCTCCTTTATGGTATATGCATTGGAGGGGTGGAAAGGCAGCGCTATCATAGGTTCTATCTCTGAAAGATCTATCTCTATGGCTTTGTCGTAATAAGCGCCGTCTTCTGCCTCAAGCTTTTTAAAGTCTCCGGGTCTTCCGTGGATCTTATAGAATTCCTCTGTTTTTCCGTCCGTTGTCCATATGGAGGAAAGGCATGTGGTCTCTGTTGTCATAACATCCACCCCTATGCGGAAATCCATGGAAAGCTTTTCCACTCCGGGGCCTGCAAATTCCAGTATGCAGTTTTTTACGAAACCGTTCTTGAATACGGCTTTTATAAGCCCTATGGCCACATCCTGGGGTCCCACATAAGGCGCAGGCTCTCCCGTAAGATATATAAGGCATACAGGAGGATATTTTATGTCGTAAGTCCTTTTAAGGAGCTGCTTTACAAGTTCCGGACCTCCCTCGCCCATGGCCATGGTGCCGAGCGCTCCGTATCTGGTGTGGGAATCAGATCCCAGGATCATTCCTCCCCCTGTTGCCAGCATCTCTCTGGCGTATTGATGTATGACCGCCTGATTTCTGGGCACATAGATCCCGCCGTACTTTTTTGCGGCGGAAAGGCCGAACATGTGGTCATCCTCGTTTATGGTGCCGCCCACGGCGCAAAGACTGTTATGGCAGTTTGTGAGAACATAAGGTATGGGAAACTTTTCCAGCCCCGAAGCTCTTGCCGTCTGTATGATGCTCACATAAGTGATGTCATGGGACGTAAGCTTATCAAACCTGATGTTGAGCTTGTCCATATCCTCTGATGTATTATGTTCTTTAAGTATCTTGTAAGCTATGGTCTTTTCCCTGCCGAATGCGGGATCAAGGTTTGCACCGTCCTTCGGCTTGATCCCTGTTTTTGTCAGGAAGACCCCTTTATCTGTCAACTTCATTGTCGGCTTCCTCTTTTCTTTCCTTAAGTTCCTTAAACTCCTCTTTTCTTTCTTTAAGCTCCTTTTTTATTTCCCTGCGTTCTGCTTTTTCCTCTTTCTTTATCTCTTTCCGTTCCTCCCGCTCTTCCTTCCGTTCCTCATATTCTTCCTTTTTCTCCTGGATCTTTTTGCTGGCAGACTCCTTCATCTTTTCCAGAAGGTTCTTTTTCTCCGGTTCGTCATAATAAATGGGTTCGTTTGTTTCCTCATCGATCTCATCCAGTTCGTAATAATCAAAGGAATCCACCGGATAATCCTTTTTCTGAAGTCTCTTTTCGATCACTGTCTTGATTATGTAATAGATCACGCCGAAGGTGGGAACTCCCAGGAACATTCCCGGAACTCCGAAAAGTCCTCCTCCTATAAAGATCGCAAACATCACCCAGAAGGGCGAAAGTCCCGTGGAATTTCCTACGATACGGGGCTGTATGATATTTCCGTCGATCTGCTGAAGTATAACGATAAATATGATAAATCCCACACCCTGCCACGGGCTTACAAGCAGGAGCAATGCTCCGCCCAGGAGCATGCTGATCCACTGACCGAAGAAGGGGATAAGATTGCATACACCCACCAGAACGCTGATAAATACAGCGTAATCCATTCTGAAAAGTGCCATGATCAAAAAGCACATAACTCCCAGAAGCAGGGAATCCACAAGCTTTCCGGAAATAAATCCGCCGAATATGCCGTTGCTCTTCTTAAACACCTTCATGACCGTATTGGCATGCTCTTTTTTTGCAATGGCATAGACCGTTTTCTTAAGCATACCTACGAATCTTTCTTTTTTCATCAGAAGGTAGCACGCTACTATAAGTCCGATAAATACGTTGAACATTACAGTCAGCACGGATACGATGCCTGATGTAAGGGTATTCATAAGATTTGTGGCATTGGAGAGGATATCTGTTTTAAGCCAGTTCTCCATACGCTCCACGGCGCCTTTAAGGGCTGTGGAAAAATAGGCTATAAAACTGTCCTGAGATTTGGTCCTCTCATCCAGATACTTTGATACATTAGCAAAATAATCCGGTATCTCGTTTACCATTCTGGAAATAGTCTCTATTAACGTCGGCAAAACAAGATATAAAAGAAAGATAACTATTATGACCGTAAATATGATAGAAAGGGCAACGGCTATTACCCTTGCCTTCTGCATATTTCCCACATCCGCAGGGTCCTTCATCCTTTTAAGGACAAACTTTTCAAGCATCTCCATAATGGGATTGAGAAGATAGGCTATTATAACGCCGTAGATAATAGGGGATGCGGCCGTTAAAAATGATTTGATAAAGCTTCCGATAGAATCCGCCCTGTAAAATGCGAAGAATATGATAATGGTGGCTGCCATCACCATGATCGCCATTATTCCGAGGCCTTTATAATTTCTCCAGGAATTATCCTTTTTCATAAAATTGCTCCCTTAAAAAAATCGAGAAATATTATACCATTTCAGCGCCTTTTATTCCATATTATGCTGTTATTTGCATTATTTTCTCATGATATTGTATAATGGCTTCCGTTCAATGGAACAGAGGGGGAAATATGAGACTTAAGAAATGGTTAATAAAAAATGTAAGATTCGACATGTACTTCTGGATGCTGCTGCTGTTCATCCCCTATGTCATCATCTTTGCCCTTACGGGGCATTTCAGGGAGCCGGTATTCTATGTACACAGTCCTGTGGACGACCTCATCCCTTTTAACGAATGGTTTATCATACCCTATGTGATGTGGTTCCTTTATGTTGCCCTCCTTCTGGCATATTTCCTTATAAAGGACGTAAGATCGTACCTGAATTACATGGTGGCTTCATTTGTGGGTCTTTACCTTTGCGATCTGTTCTTTATCATATGTCCCAACGGGCTTACCTTCCGGCCGGAGACCCTGCCGGATAATTTTGCCGGATGGCTCTGCGGCTTTATATTTGCAGTTGATAATCCCACAAATGTTTTTCCCTCCATACATGTTATGATCAGCTGGCTGGCATTTATGGCCATACTGGAATCAAAGACGCTGAAATCACATAAATGGATATATGCGCCGGCCTTCATCCTGAGCTTTATGATAACTCTGTCCACCATGTATCTTAAGCAGCATTCATTCATTGATGCGGTGGGCGGCATCATAGCTGCAGCTATACTTTACATAGTTTTTTACAGGGTAAAGCCCATACAAAAAAAGATAGATGCCTTTTACGAAAAGCATCCGCCGAAAATCAGAGATATATAAAAAACAAGATCTCTTGTCCGGAATCTTTGTTCTTTCCGGGCAGGGGATCTTTTATTTTTCTTCCACCGTCTTATTTATATAATCTTCTACTTTATCTTTATCCATGTTGAGGGCTATGGCCAGCTCTCCGTAGAAAAATTCCTTTGCTGCCTTCTCGTATCTTTCGTCCGAAGCTATGGCATGCTTCCCTTCTTCCAGTCTTTCTCTTGTGCGAAGATGTATGGCCTTTATCATGCCCACAAGAGAATTTATGTTGCATTCCCTCATGCATTCCTTATAGGCATTTTCCCTTTTTTTATCGTCCCTGATCCACAAAGGTTCAACGGACTTTATGTCTTTGACCAGCAATTCCGCTTCTTCCTTTGAGATAACGGGACGCATTACTACCTTCTTGTTGTCCACAGGAACAAAAACCGTTTTCCCTGTAGAGAAAACGGGAATAAGCGTATAAAATTGTCTGTCCTTGGAAATCCCTTCTATGTCCATAGTTCCGATGGCTTCCACCCGGCATACGCCGTTGCCGCTGTAAACTATGTATTCTCCTACGGAAAACATTGCAGCACCTCCCGATATCAGCTGTATTATACCACTTTCCAAAAGCAAATGTAAGCAAAAAGTATTGACAAAGGCAGGTGCTTTTATTATACTTATCGAGTATTTCAAATGCGCGAGTGGCTCAGTTGGTGGAGCGCGACCTTGCCAAGGTCGAGGCCGCGGGTTCGAGTCCCGTCTCGCGCTTTTTTATTGCATTTTTTTCGTTACATCAAAGACATCTTCGTCTTTATCTTTTCTCCGGAAGGTGTGGCTGCAAGGCCCCCTCTTCCTGTTTCCCTTATATCCTTATCCATGGACTTTCCTATGGCCTTCATGGCATCCACGACCTCATCAAAGGGTATCTTTGTCTTTATTCCCGCAAGGGTAAGATCAGATGATGTTACGGCATTTACAGCGCCTATAACATTTCTCTTTACACAGGGCACCTCCACGAGACCTGCCACGGGATCGCAGGCCAGTCCTAAAAGGTTTTTCATGGCAAGAGCTGCTGCATTGGCTATATCTTCGCCGTTTCCTCCCCTTAAATAAGCAAGGCTTCCGGCAGCCATGGCAGAAGCCGCTCCGATCTCGGCCTGACATCCTCCTGCAGCCCCGGCAAGAAAGG
>CADBUJ010000053.1 GCA_902797845.1 uncultured Eubacteriales bacterium
ATTACGTCTATACATGGTGCCTTGGGGCTGCATAGCCCCGGCACGAGAGATCATCGTAGGAGGTGGAAAGCAGTATGAAAGTAATAACAGAATCAATTCTGCGTGACGAGCTGCGCACCTCGATCCCTGAGGTATATGTAATTCCGGAGGGAAAGATACTTTCCCCTGCGGCCAGGGAATTTTTACAACAGAAAAAGGTAAAGATAGAAAGTAACATCAAGCATCATCAGGTTACTATCTCAGGGGACATTCCTTATAATTCGAAAGCTTCTGCTTACGAAAGTCCCTTCAATAAAAATTACCTTGACCAGTTCAACAACAGACCCCCAAAGGAGGATCCCAACGAGACTCCTATTCCCGGAAGACCTCATCCCGAGGTAACAAGGATCGGGGATAATCAGTCCACAGGAACTGTTGTTAATTATTCCGCAGGAGCCGTAACGGGTATGGATGCACCTAACGCCAAATATGTAGATTATGAAACGGGAGCTTTTTACACCGAAAAGCCTGAGCAGATGACTCAGCTTTTTGGCAACAAGCTTGTACCTAAGAACCACAGAAGGATCGTTTTCAGAGGATATCTGGATAATCTGGAGTCCGAGCTCCTTCTTGTTCAGACCGAGCTTGAAGAAAAGGGAGGATTCGATGTTATCGTTGCCGATCTTGAGGATATGGCAAATTCCTTCCGCGATATGATGAGAGCTGATTGTCTCAACGAGAATCTTCAGAAGCAGACAATGCTTGGCCTAAGCCATGCAGAGCTTAGAGAGCGCTCTCATAATCCCATGAAATTCTACAATATTAAGCAGATGCTCCTTCCCTCAAAGGATCTTGGAAGAGTTTATGCATTGCTTAATTCTCTTCGTACAAAGATCCGTATGACAGAAGTAAGAGCAGTTTCTGCTTACGAAAACGGCAGCAACTATGACCGTACGGATATTATTGAAGAGCTTAACCGCGCATCCAGCGCATTACACATAATGATGTGTAAATATCTGGCAGGAGACTATAATCACTGATAGGAGGAGCCATGGAAAAACTACTTGATCAAGTAGTAAGTGCCCTTCTGGAACTTAAAATCGTTGAGATAACAGTCTCACCGGCAAATGTATCCTTAAGTCAAAAGGACTTGGAGATATTGTTCGGAAAGGGTGCTTTCCTTCATAACGAAAAGCCCCTTGCCCAGATAGGTAGGTTTGCTTCAAAGGAACGAGTTGTCCTTATGGGACCGGGAGATTCCAAAATGGAGGTGCCCGTCTTTGGACCTGAAGTAAAGGAGACCACAGTCTATCTTACTCAGAAAGACGGGGAAGACCTGGGTCTTGATCCTCCCGGCAACGATCCCGGAAACTTAGAGGGGGCAGCACCTATAATAATCCGGGGACCCGGCGGAAAGCTTTATCTTGATAAGGCATGTGTTCTTATAGAGAATGCGGTCTATATGCCTCCTTCCGTGGCGGAAAGATACGGCCTCAGGAACGGGGAAAGCGTAAAGATAAAGTTTGAAACAGAGGATCCCATGACATTGAATGATGTGATCATTCGCATAGACGAGCAGTCCAGATTTTTCTGCACTATCGGATCTGATATAGCGAGAGTGGCAGGCATCAAAGGGACTGCATTCGGAAGGATCATCCGAAACAGTGACTCAAAGGAGTAAAAAAATTGTTGGATTTTAAAAGAGTAGACTCATATATGGCCAAGGTGGATAAATCCATAAAGACCACCTTTAAACCGGTCAGCGACCAGATCAAGGTCGGACTTGACCTGGGTACGGCATATATAGTTCTCGTAGCCCTGGATGAGGAAAATAATCCTGTAGCCACGGAAATGCAGTATGCATCCGTTTTAAGAGACGGTGTGGTGGTGGATTATTCCGGAGCCAACAGGATCGTGCGGGAACTCAAGAAAAAATTGGATGATCGTATAGGTATCGAGACAGAAAAATGTGCAATTGCCATGCCTGCAGGAACAGACGGCAGTAAGCGTACTCACATGTATGTAGCCGAAGCTGCAGGATTGAGAGTTACAAATATCCTGGACGAGCCTTCAGCAGCCAACTCCATTTATCAGATCGAAAACGGAGTAGTCGTGGATGTGGGAGGCGGAACCACAGGACTGGCCATAATCAAAAAGGGCAAGGTGGTACAGATAGAGGACGAACCCACGGGGGGTACTCATCTTTCCCTTGTACTGGCAGGCAATTACCACATAGATTTCGAAGAGGCCGAGAAGATAAAAATGGATTATTCCCGGCATAAAGAGATCCTTCCGGTACTTAAACCATGTATTGAAAAGATTGCATCCATCATCAAGAAATATTGCGATCCCAAAAAGACGGATACCATATACCTTTGCGGAGGTACATGCTGTCTTACGGGCATAGAGGATATCATAGAGAAGGAAACAGGAATACAGACTGTAAAGCCCAAAAATCCTTTCCTTGTTACTCCTGCCGGCATCGCAATGAACTGTATTCTTGATGGAACAGAAGAGATTTATTAAAAATTTGAAAGGAAAGGAGGAGAACCATGGATTTCGACGCACTCGTTGATGAGGTATTAAGACGCGTACTTGAAAAGATACGTCAGCTGGAGGCAAGAGGCATCGATGTTGATACAGGCTCATGTGACAAGCCCAAGGTACTTGTGCTTACACAGCCCGGCGGAACAGACAGGGATAAGATCCTTACATGTCCGGATCTTAATCTGAGATATGTGCCTGAGCTGGCAATAGATAATAATTACAATTGTGTACTTCTGGGATACGATGCAGTATTCGCATTTGACCTTACAAATGATGTTATCAGAAAAGTTTCTGAAGGAAGATGCGATGACGGATATTCAAGACTTTTAAGTCAGGCGCTCGCTTCTGACAAGAAGGTATATATCCCGGCAGAGACAGTTGAAATGTGGAATGGCGGATCAGATGCATCACCTCTTCTTAACAGCAGACTCCAGAAGGATATGGACACGTTAAGAGCAGGCGGAGCAGTTATCGCACATCTGGATGACATCTTCAGGACCATAAACGGACAGCCGGCAGCAAGCTCATGCAGCTTCACATCGGCACCTGCTGTTGCTACAAATCATCAGCAGTTCATCATCAATGCTTCTGCAAATATGAATGCCGTACCTGTAAGGGAGATCGTTCCCAGTGTTACAGAGTGCACACCTGTGCCTTCCAAGGAAATGAGCTTTTATAAGCGCTGCATCACAAGAAATGATGTTGTTGCAGCTGAGCATGAAGGCGCAACAGTTCTTGTTATATGCAAGAACGCAATAATAACAGATGTGGCCAAGGAAAAAATGGCTAAAGACGGTCTTACCGTTGACCGCAGACTGGACTCCTCATCTAGGGGGTAACCAAATATGAGAACCGGTATAGTATTAGGTAATATTTGGGCTACCAGAAAAGAAGAAAAACTGGAAGGGCTGAAGCTTCTCATAGTTCAGCCCACCAATCTCCTTGACGACAGCGCCATTGAAGAGCCCATCATAGCTGCCGATATAATCGGAGCTGGTGTGGGCGAAGAGGTGATCTTCGTCAGCGGTTCCTCCGCAAGAGGTGCCGTAAGAGATATGTCCGTGCCGGTGGATGCCACAGTTGTTGGTATAGTTGACGGCAAGGACGTAGATGAAAGTTTAGTTTAACCGAAAGGGCGGTGAAAGTATGGATTTTATTGAAGCTGTAAGGAATGCCGGTATAGTCGGACAGGGCGGAGCCGGATTTCCCACGGCCGTAAAATTGAATGCCAAAGCAGAATACTTCATTGTCAATGCAGCTGAATGTGAGCCCATGATCGAAACAGATAAGTTCCTTTGCCGTACTTATCCCGAGAGACTGGTTGAAACAGTTGCCAAGATAAAAGAGCATTTAGGCGCATCCCATGCATGTATCGCATTAAAGAACCACTATCACAGAGAAATAGCTATCCTTGAGGAAGCTATAAAGAAGACCGGTGCACCTGTGGAGATCTTCCAGATGAAGACCTTCTATCCTGCCGGCGACGAGCAGAGTATGGTGCAGCAGGTAACAGGCAGATGTGTCCCCGAAAGAGGACTTCCCCTTGATGTAGGCTGTGTTGTAGATAATGTGGGTACTGTACTGGCAGTTGCCGATGCTTTGGAAGGCAGACCTGTTCAGGATAAATTCTTATCAGTAACAGGTGATGTAAAGCAGACTATGGTTTACAGAGTACCCCTGGGAACACCGATCCGTGACGTACTTAATCAGGCACCTCTTAACCTGAACAAGTATGCCATCATTTCCGGCGGTCCCATGATGGGTAAGATGCTGGCCACAGACGAAGAGATCGATAATGCCGTAGTTACGAAGACAACAGGTAACCTTCTTGTTATCCCTACGGACCATTATCTTGTAACCAGGGCTGTTAAGTCCATACCGAAGATGATACATGAAGCAAGATCTGCCTGTATCCAGTGCCGTTTCTGTACGGACCTCTGTCCCAGACATCTTATCGGCCATGATGTAAGACCCAACATGGTAATGAGAAGTGTTTGGATGGAGCAGGATATAGAAGATAACGATCAGTATGTGAGAATCTTCGGTAATGCAATGAATTGCTGCAGCTGCGGAGCCTGCGAGCTTTTCTCATGCCCTATGGGCCTGTCACCCAGAAAGATGAACGATTACATCAAGGGCAAACTCCGTGACCGCGGTATTCAGGTGGACAGGAATATGAATCCTGTCGCACATGAGGATTGTGACATTCATAAGATACCTACTGAAAAACTTATTGCGAGACTTGATCTTACCAAGTATGTCACAGAAAAGCTTCCCGAATTCGCTGAATTCACACCGGATGAGGTATTTGTACCTTTTTCACAGCATATCGGTAAGCCTGCTGAGCCCGTAGTTTCCAAGGGAGCTAAGGTAGAAGCAGGAACGATGATAGCAAAGGCTGCGGAAAATGCATTATCAGTGAATATTCATACGGGATTTGCCGGAACAGTTACAGAGGTAACAGATCGCGGCGTTAGAATCAGCAGAAAGGAGGGTTAAGGAATGAAAACAGCAATAGGTATGGTCGAGTTATCCAGTATTGCAAGAGGTATTGACACAACTGATGCAATGGTAAAAGCTGCACAGGTCAATTTGGTTCGTTCCTCTACCATCTGCCCCGGAAAATATGTGATCCTGGTGTCGGGAGATACAGGTGATGTGAGAGCTTCCATGAGAGCAGGCATCGCCAACGGCGGCTCTTATGTGGTGGATACTCTTATGATATCCAATATCCACGAGCAGCTCCTTCCCGCACTTACAGGCACAAACCCTGTAGGTGAGCCTCAGGCTCTTGGGGTAATAGAGTTCTATTCTGTAGCCTCAGCTATCCTTGCTGCGGATGAAGCTGCAAAAGCTGCACAGATAAGACTGATCGAGGTTCGTACCGGCTTTGCCATCGGTGGTAAAGGATTCGTAACTTTAACCGGTGATGTAGGTGATGTAAGGGCTGCAGTAAAGGCTGCATCTGAGGTTTCCGAATTCTATGTAGGAAATACGGTTATTCCTCATCCGTCACCTTTAACAGTTAAGTCACTCATGTAATCAGTAACGTTTTTTATATTCGGGAAAGGATCAAATTATGAATGTAAGTGAAGATCTTATCCGCCAGGTGATCATGAAGGTTCTTTCAGAGCAGGGAACCGGAGTTTCAAACAATTATGCTGAAGGATTTGAAAAAGTTAAGGATCCCAGCGGTATCATAAAGATCGGTACCCATACCGTTCCCCTTGAGAGATTTGAGCAGGATGGAGTTAATCTTAAGGATGTGACCACCCTTCAGGAATCTCCCAATATGGGCTGCGGTATTATGGAACTCAAGGGAACATCTTTTGAGTGGACACTGACTTATGATGAATATGACATATGCCTTGAAGGCGTACTGGAGATCGAGATCGACGGTAGAGTTTTAACAGCTAAACCGGGCGAGATAATATTCATCCCCAAGAACAGCCATATTCATTTCCAGACTCCCAGCTACGCTAAATATGTTTACATAACATATCCTGCAGACTGGGCATAAGGAACAAAGACCATAAGCATGGCACGCATGGCTTATAGCTGTGCGTGTTATGTTTTAGTCATTAATAAAACCATGATCTATAAAACTGAAGTTATAACTAAAGAAGTTAATAAGGATACGCTCCTTTCAAAATACAGAATGCCGGATGTGGTACTTGAGGCCTGTAAGCTCTGCCCCGATTACGGCAGGGTATGGTCATGTCCTCCCGGTGTCCCTGACCCTTACGAATATCTTGCACCTTACAGCAATGCTGTTCTGATAGGTACAAAGGTAATATATGAGAATGATGTAAGGGAAAGGGTAAAGACTGCTGAAGAGGCGCAGAAGATCCGGGATATTTCCTACGAACCTGTAAAAAAGCAGGTTCATGCATGCCTTCTGGAATATGAAAAGCATAATCCGGGAAGTATATCTCTTTGCGCAGGGAGATGTACTCTGTGTGAGGAATGTACCAGGATAACCGGTGAACCCTGCAGGATGCCTGATAAAATGAGATACTCCATCACATCCTTCGGCTTTGATTTCAGCAGACTTACAGAAGACTTTTTCCATACGCCGCTGCTTTGGGAAAGAGACGGCCTTCCGGAATATGATATTGCCATCTGGGCAGTATTCTTTTAAAATTATTATGCTTAAGCCCCAACCTTAAGTTGGGGTCGTTTTTATACAGGGAGTTTTGCTGAGTTGAATATACTTTTTTTTCTGAACAGCTTTTTCTTAGGGCTGGGACTTACCATGGACGCTTTTTCCGTTTCCATGGCAAACGGAATGAATGAACCCGGAATGAGCAGGTCAAAGACGGGTGCCATTGCAGGTACATATGCATTCTTTCAGTTCATCATGCCCGTTATAGGCTGGTATCTGGTAAGGACCATAGTAGGATTATTTGATTCCTTAAGAAAATATGTCCCGTGGATAGCTTTTTTAATACTTCTTATACTTGGGATCAAAATGATATATGATGCATTAAACAAGCATCCGGAAAAGGCAACAGGTATAAGGCTGACAGCCGTGGTGCTTGTTATTCAGGGCATTGCCACCTCCATAGATGCGCTTTCCGTAGGCTTTACTATTTCGGATCTGAAAGTGATCCCGGCTCTTGTATGTGCCATGATCATTGCAGCAGTGACATTTGCAGCATGCTTTGCAGGAGTGGAGATAGGGAAGAGATTCGGCATCGCATTAGGAAATAAAGCTCAGATCCTTGGCGGCATAATCCTGATGATCATTGGCGCAGAGATCCTAATTAAAGGACTTTCAGAGCTATAGGAGGAAGAAATGGATATAAAGAAGATCCTTACAAAAGTCGATCATACCATATTAACAAGAACAGCTGCGTGGGATGATGTTAAAGAAATACTGGATGATACCATAAGGTATGATGCGGCAGCTGCATGCATACAGCCGTATTATGTGGAAATGGCCAAGGAATATGTGGGAGACAGAGCAAAGATCTGTACGGTCATAGGATTTCCCAATGGCTATAATACCTTGGAAGCAAAGGTGTTTGAAACAAAGGACGCCATAAAAAAGGGCGCAGACGAAGTAGATATGGTCATAAATCTGTGCCAGATAAAGGCAGGGCTTTATGATCTTGTTCAGGCCGAGATAGAAGCTGTCAGGGAGGCATCATCAGGAAAGATCCTTAAGGTGATAGTGGAAACAAGCGAGCTTACGGAAGAAGAAAAGATAAAGCTGTGCAAGGTGGTGTCCGAGTCAGGTGCCGATTACATAAAGACATCCACCGGTTTTACGGAGCGCGGAGCAACAAGGGAAGACATAAAACTGTTTTCCGAAAATATATATAACGGACTTAAGATAAAGGCAGCAGGCGGGATCAAGACCCTTGATGATGCCATAGATTTTATAGAGCTGGGAGCTGACAGGCTCGGTACCAGCAGGATAATAAAAATAGTAAAGGAGATGGAAGAGTAATGGGAACACCTCATATCAATGCAGAACCGGGAGATGTGGCAAAAAGAGTCCTTATGCCCGGAGACCCCAAAAGAGCGGCATATATTGCGGAGAATTATCTCACTGACGTAAAAAGATTCAATGATGTGAGAAACATGCTGGGATTTACGGGGAAATACAAGGGAAAAGAGATCTCTGTTATGGGCTCAGGTATGGGAATGCCTTCAATAGGTATTTATTCCCATGAGCTTTATACCCAATACGGCGTGGAGGAGATAATAAGGATTGGATCTGCCGGAGGTTTTCAGGACGAAATATGTCTTAAGGATGTGGTAGTGGCCATGGGGGCATGTACGGATTCCAATTTTGCATATCAGTATGACCTTCCCGGAACATTTGCTCCGACAGCATCATTCCAGCTTCTTGAGAGTGCCGTAAGATCTGCGGAAGCACTTGGCTTGAATATCCATGTGGGCAACGTGCTGTCTTCTGATGTTTTCTACACGAAGAACGGAACGAACAACGATAAATGGCGTGATATGGGAGTTCTGGCAGTTGAAATGGAAGCAGCCGCTCTTTACATGACGGCATCATATCTTAAGAAAAAGGCATTAAGCATATTGTCCATATCAGATCATATCTATAAAGAAGGAATACTTTCTGCGGAGGAAAGGCAGACAGGATTTCATGATATGATAGATCTGGCACTTAATATGGAATAAAAGGGTGGATCATGGATAAGGATATGAAGGAACTGCTTCTTAAAAAAGCAGTGGAAATGAGAGAAAGGGCATATGCTCCTTATTCCGGCTTTACTGTGGGGGCGGCTCTTCTCTGCAAAAACGGAGAGATATATACAGGCTGCAATATAGAGAACCAGTCCTTTACACCCACGGTCTGTGCCGAAAGGACAGCTGTCTTTAAAGCAGTAAGTGACGGGATCAGGGAATTTGAAGCTATTTGTATTGCAGGAGGAAAGGCGGGAACTCCCACCAGATTCAGTCCCCCCTGCGGTGTCTGCAGGCAGGTATTATCTGAGTTTGTCCATAATGATTTTAAGGTCCTTATAGCAATTTCCCCGGACGAATTCAAGGAATATACATTTGACCAGATAATGCCGCTTGTATTTGATCTTAATGCATAGAGAGGATTTATCGGAATGATTGATTATGCTGAAGGCTCCGGAAGGATGTACCATGTAGGAGTAGGCAGTGACGATATAGGAAAATATGTGATAATGCCGGGGGATCCGGGCAGATGCGAGTCTATTGCCGCAAGATTTGATGATGGCATCAAGGTGGGTCAGAACAGAGAATATACCACCTATACGGGAACCCTCCTCGGGGAGAAGGTCTCTGTTATGAGTACAGGTATAGGCGGCCCTTCTGCCGCCATTGCCCTGGAAGAACTTGCAGATCTCGGAGCCCATACATTTATAAGGGTGGGCACCTGCGGAGGAATGGATCTTTCCGTGGAGAGCGGAGATATAGTTATAGCTACAGGCGCAGTAAGGATGGAGGGAACCTCCAGAGAATATGCGCCCATAGAATATCCTGCTGTTCCTGATTTTACGGTCACGAATGCTCTTATTGACGGCGCAAGATCACTGGGGTTCAATTATCACGCAGGCGTGGTTGAATGCAAGGACTCCTTTTACGGCCAGCACAGACCGGAGGAGCATCCCGTATCATACGAGCTTATAAATAAATGGAATGCCTGGCTTAAACTGGGATGCCTTGCTTCCGAAATGGAATCGGCGGCTCTGTTTATAGTAGGTGCTTACAGACGTGTAAGAGTGGGCTCTGTTTTCCATGTGGTTGCAAATCAGGAAAGAGGCAAGGCCGGTCTGAAAAATGTTCAGGACCACAATACGGGATCTGCCATAGATACGGCTGTGGCAGCGATAAAAACACTTATAGAAGCAGACAGAAAAAGATGATTATGCATCATTAAGATATATCCGAATATATTACTCTAAGGAGGTCATATGATGGACGGATTCGGAACTGTTGTCATAACAGCGGCCATAATCGCCCTTGTTCTTGTATTATTGGTCAGGAATATCAGGGTGGTTCAGCAGCAAAGAGTATTTATAATCGAGAGGCTGGGTAAATACAAGGCCACATGGGGGCCAGGACTCCATATAAAAATACCTTTTATAGATTCAGTGGTTAAGACTATTTCCCTTAAGGAACAGGTACTTGATTTCCCTCCTCAGTCAGTTATCACGAAGGATAATGTTTCAATGGCGGTGGATTCTGTTGTTTTTGCAAGAGTCCAGGATCCCAAGCTCTATACCTACGGCGTTGAAGATGCCATGGAAGGTCTTTACAATATCTCTGCCACGACTCTCCGTGCGATCATCGGTGAGATGGAACTGGATCAGACCCTTTCTTCAAGAGATGAGATCAATTCCAAGATGCAGATCGCACTTGATGCGGCAACGGATCCATGGGGTCTAAAGGTTAGCCGTGTGGAGTTAAAAAATATTAAGCCTCCTCAGGAAATAGAAGAGGTAATGACAAAACAGATGAGGGCCGAAAGAGAGCGTCGGCAGACAGTCCTTGAGGCTCAGGCCCATCAGGAAGCGGTAGTCTCCAGAGCAGAAGGAGACAAGAGGGCAAAGATACTGGCGGCAGAGGCGGAAAGAGACGCCCAGATCGCTCTGGCAGAAGGAAGAGCCAAAAGTATTCAGCTTGTATATTCAGCTGAAGCAGAAGGCATCAGAAAGCTGAAGGAGTCAGGAATAGACGACAGCGTTCTCAGATGGAACGGCATAAAGGCCATGAAAGATGTGGCAGACGGCAGGGCCACAAAGATATTTATGCCCACTGATCTGGCATCCATTGTAAGCTCTCTCGGAGTAGCAGGAGAATCTCTCGGCATAGGTGATTCCACAAAGATCGACAGATCGCCCAGAAAGGGAGAAGAGTCCCGGGATGAGTGCTGTGATGATGCAGGAAACGATTACGAACACAGCAGCACAACAAAGGATATGATGGAATTGTCAAGGCAGATCGAAAGAGATGTCACATCATCTGTCGGAGAGAGGATCAGGGAAAGAAGAGACGAATTGTTCGATAAATAACATATATACCATAAGGCGCAGGCATGAAACCTGCGCCTTATTTATTGCAGAAATTGCTTGTTGACATATACCCCAGGGGGGTATATTATAGACTCAACAGGAGGTGTCATAATGGCAACGAAGGAAAAAGAGATAAATATCCCTGACTGCTGCTGTCATAAGACAAGGGAAAGGTCCTTAAAGGAATATACGGATCTTAAAAACCGTCTTAAAAGGATAGAAGGTCAGGTACGAGGCGTTATAAAGATGCTGGATGAAAATGCTTATTGCATAGATATCATGAATCAGGTGGCGGCGGTAAACTCCGCTCTTAACAGCTTTAACAAGGTGCTTGTGGCCAATCACATGAGGACCTGCGTAATAAAAGATATAAAAGAAGGCAACGAGGAATCTGTAGAAGAGCTGCTTAAAACTCTTCAGAAGATCATGAAATAGGAGAATATGATGGAACATTATGATGTATCGGGTATGAGCTGTGCCGCATGCAGCGCCAGAGTCGAAAAGGCCGTAAACTCTGTTGACGGAGTTACTTCATGCAGCGTAAGCCTTTTAACAAACAGCATGATGGTGGAAGGCAGCGCGGATCCCGCCGCAATATGCGCTGCAGTGGAAAAAGCAGGCTATAAAGCCTCTGTGCAAAAAAGAAGCGGCTCTTCTGCAAACGACATCCCGGAAGAGGATGCCTTAAAGGATACGGAAACACCTAAATTGATAAAAAGGTTAGCTGCCTCAATAGTATTTTTATTGATCCTTATGTATCTGTCCATGGGACATATGATGTGGGGATGGCCAATACCCTCCTTCCTTGAAGGAAATCATGTGGCAATGGGCATGATCCAGATGCTTCTGGCAGGGATCGTAATGGTAATAAACCAGAAATTTTTTGTCAGCGGATTTCCTGCTATCTTCAGAGGAGCTCCCAATATGGATTCTCTGGTAGCTCTCGGTTCTGCGGCTGCATTTATTTACAGTACGGTGGTGCTCCTTAATATGACCGGGGCCGTTATGAACGGAGATGAAGCCGGAGTAATGGCTAACATGCACGATCTTTATTTCGAATCAGCAGCAATGATCCCGGCCCTTATAACAGTAGGAAAGACACTGGAGGCAAGAGCCAAGGGGAGGACCACGGATGCTCTGAAGGATCTGATGAAGCTTAAACCTAAGACCGCGGTCATCATTTCAGACGGTGAGGAAAGGGAAGTACCCATTGAGCAGGTAAAGACAGGTGATGTCTTTGTGGTAAGGCCCGGGGACAATATACCTGTTGACGGCATTGTTATCAGCGGATCCAGTGCAGTGGATGAATCAGCCCTTACAGGAGAGTCGATCCCTGCAGATAAAAAAGAGGGAGACAATGTTTATGCGGCCACCATAAACAGATCCGGCACTATGAGATGTACCGCATCAAAGGTAGGAGAGGATACAACTCTTTCCCAGATAATATCCATGGTAAGGGATGCCTCTGCCACAAAAGCGCCCATAGCAAGAATAGCGGATAAGGTAGCGGGGGTCTTTGTTCCCATCGTAATAGGTATAGCCGTGATCACGGTTTTAGTCTGGCTCCTTATAAATAAGGATCTGGGAAGTGCTCTCGGAAGAGGGATCGCAGTTCTCGTTATAAGCTGTCCGTGCGCCATGGGACTTGCCACCCCTGTTGCGATCATGGTGTCCAACGGAGTAGGTGCAAAGAACGGCATTCTTTTTAAGACTGCAGCCTCCATGGAGGTGACGGGAAGAGCCGAGATAGTGGCTCTTGATAAGACAGGGACCATCACCAGCGGCATCACAAGGGTGACTGATATATTAACGGCTGACGGAGTAACGGAAGAAGAGCTCCTTAAGAAGGCATATGCTCTGGAAAATGAAAGCGAGCATCCTCTCGCGCTTGCCATAGTTGAAAAGGCAAAAGAGTCCGGCACGGAGCTTTTAAGGGTCACGGATTTTGAAGCGCTTACAGGCCACGGCATAAAGGGTACCTATGACGGGAAGATGATCATAGGCGGAAATGAGGGCCTTGTCTTTGAAGATATAACAGGATATGAGGAGTTAAGAAATAAAGCCCAGGCTCTTGCAGGTCAGGGAAAGACTCCCATCTTTTTCAAAGAAGATAACAGGCTCCTGGGTGTCATCTCTGTGGCAGATACCATAAAGGAAGACAGCCGCGAAGCTATATCATATATGCATGAGATGGGCCTTAAGGTCGTTATGATAACGGGAGACAACGAAAGAACAGCCAATGCCATAGGAAGAGAGGCCGGAGTGGATGAAGTTATTGCCGGTGTTTTCCCCGAAGGCAAGGATGAAGAGATAAAACGTCTCAAGGAACAGGGCAGGACCGTAATGGTAGGTGACGGCATAAATGATGCTCCGGCACTTACCAGAGCAGATGTGGGTATAGCCATTGGAGCAGGTACTGATGTTGCCATCGATGCAGCAGACGTGGTGCTTATGAGGGGAAGCCTTATTGATGCGGCAAATGCCATAAAGCTCGGAAGAAAGACTATTACAAATATACATCAGAACCTGTTCTGGGCATTTATATACAACATAATCGGAATACCTCTTGCTGCCGGAGTTTTTACAAAGATCCTGGGCTGGGAGATGAGCCCCATGTTCGGAGCTCTGGCCATGAGCTTATCCAGCTTTTGCGTTGTAACAAATGCTTTGAGACTTAACGGAGTAAAGCTTTATAAGAGCAGATATACGGATGGATCCGTTAAAAAGCTTGCGGAGACCGGTGATCCGGCCGACGATAATATAGATGATAAAAATGATCCAAAGGACTATAAGAAGGAGGTATCTATAATGGAAAAAACGATCAAGGTTGAAGGTATGATGTGCGGACATTGCGAGGCCAGGGTAAATAAGGCGCTGGAAGCGCTTCCCTTTGTGGAAAGTGCAAAGGCTGATCACGAGAGCGGCACGGTAACCATGGTGCTTTCAGGCGAAGCTGATATGGAAGCTGTTAAGCAGGCTGTGGAAGCTCAGGATTATGTTTTTGCAGGCTGAGCATTTTGTCAAATATCTATATCTGTAGTATACTGATACTGTCACATTTTGTGGCAGTATTTGTTTTATAAGGTTTTTTTAAAGTTTTTAAGAGGTTCCTATGACTTATAATGTAATGGTTATGATGATGCTCACCTTCGGTCTTGTGGAGGGCATCTATCTGTATATATTTATCAGCAGGATATTGAAGGTATTCATAAAGGATAACCTGCTTCTCGTCAGATGTATCGCTATCGTTGCATCAGTTCTTATTGTTTATTTCGCTCTTAATATCTTCGGGATAACCGCTAATGTGGTCATCCATCTGATAGTTATCTCCCTGATAGTCGATATTGTATATCTGATCATCAAAAAGGTAAAAGGCATAGATCCTGAGAGCCGCGGAGAAAAAATATACAGGCTCGGGATAATCCCCATGGCTCTTGTCGCCGTGATAATGATATACGGCAAGATAAATATGCATCATATCGTGGAGACAGATTACAGCATAATCACCTCAAAGGATATGGAAGACCTTAAGGTTGCACTTATTGCGGATATCCATTATCCCGTATCCTCCGACGGAGACAAGATACGTAAGACAGTTGAAAGGATAGAAGAGAATGAACCTGACATCCTTATACTCTGCGGGGATATAGTGGATGAAAGATCCGGACTTGAAGAAGTACAAGAGGTCTTTTCCATTTTGGGTGAAACGAAGACTAAGTACGGAATATACTATGTTTACGGAAATCACGACAGAGGAGATTACGCCCAGGAGCCGGATTTTGATCATGCTCAGCTTGAAAAGGCGATCCTGGATTCCGGCATCACTATCCTTACGGACAGTCATGTGGAAATAAGAGATGATGTTACGCTTTTAGGCAGGCAGGACAGAAGTTATCCAAGAAAAAAGATCGATGAGCTTTTGTCCGGTATAGACACTAACGACTTCATACTGCTGGCAGACCATCAGCCGGTGGAATTTGAGAGCAATAAGGATGCAGGTATAGATCTGCAGGTATCAGGCCATACCCACGGAGGGCAGATGTGGCCTACGGGATACCTTATAACCATGTTCGGAGGGAACGACCTCAGATACGGCTATAAAAAGATAGACGGTTTTCAGGCGATAGTTACATCAGGCTTTGCAGGCTGGGGCTACGATATCAAAACCGGAGGACCTGCAGAGTACGTTATCATAGACATAAAGTCTCAGGAGGAAGCAAAATGATAAAAAGAGCCATAGCGGCTGTATTTATAATGGCAATATCCTTATTAACGGTGTCATGCAAGATAGAATCTCCTGAGGAGCACGGAAAGAATAACGGGGGCGGAGACCTTACATGTACAGTTTCCATAGACTGCAAGACTGTCCTTGATAACATGGATAAGCTTAAAGCCTCCAAAGCATCGGTGATCCCCGAAGACGGCATGATCTGCGAAAAAACAGAGGTAAGCTTTTCGGACGGGGAGACTGCTTTTGATGTTCTCGTAAGGCTTACAAGAGAAAAGAATATACATATGGAATATAACAAGGTTCCCGCATATGATTCCGTTTATATAGAGGGAATAGAGAATCTGTATGAAATGGACTGCGGAGAGCTTTCAGGCTGGACGTATCTGATTAACGGAGAAGGTCTTAATTACGGATGTGACCAGTGTGTTCTGGAGGACGGAGATGTTTTAGAATGGCGCTATACCTGCGATCTTGGCAGGGATGTTGGCGCATATAAGGAGTAACCATGGATAAAAGGGATAGCTTTTCAGGCTACAATCCTTTATTTTTAATAGCATTTTTCCTTTTTACAGTACTGGTTACCATGATCGTGCGTCATCCGGTACTGGGAGCGGCATCATTTTCCGGAAGTCTTTTTTACCTTATCTATCTTAAGGGGAAAAAGGCTTTTTCCCTGGTCTTTAAGATAATCCTGCCGGTCATGATACTTACCATGATCATCAATCCGGCATTCAGCCACAAGGGCGTTACTGCCCTTTTCTATGTAAACAATAATCCCATCACCCTTGAGGCCATACTTTACGGACTTTATTCCGCGTTTATGCTGGGAGCAGTCATTATGTGGTTTTCGGCATATAATGAGATAATGACTACGGACAAATTCGTTTATGCCTTCGGTAGACTTCTTCCTGCTCTTTCCCTTGTCTTTTCCATGGCTTTAAGGTTTATCCCGAGATTCAACAGCCATATAAGGACTGTATCAAATGCCAGAAGATCTCTTGGGGAAGACCTTGAGAAGGGGAGCATCATGAAAAGGATCAGGAACGGAATAACCGTTTTCTCCTCGACCGTTACATGGGCCCTGGAAAATTCCGTTGATACAGCCGATGCAATGACCTCAAGAGGGTACGGTACAGGGCACAGGACCACTTATGCCACATACAGATTCGATAAAAGGGACGGCATCATATCTGCCGTCGTGCTGGCAGCTGCTGTTTGCGTAGTCATATTTCTTGCTAGAGACAGCCTTTACATGCAGTTTTATCCCAGCATAGAGTTTAATCCGATCACAGCAGGATCGGTCATTACGGCCGTACTGTTTACGATAATTTGCTTTCTTCCGTTGATAATAGATTTTCAGGAGAATATTAAATGGCGTTACTTGACATCAAGGATCTGACATTTACATATCCGGGCAGGCAGCAGCCGGCTTTGAAAAGTGTTTCATTTTCCCTTTCGGAGGGAGATTTTGTGGTTCTCTGCGGAGAGTCGGGATGCGGCAAAAGTACGCTCCTCAGAAATCTCAAGACAGTGCTCAGACCCTTCGGTAAAGCGGACGGGACCGTATATTACAAGGGCGTTCCTCTGGATGATGTTTCCCAAAGGGAGCAGGCAGAGGAAATAGGATATGTACTTCAGAATCCGGAGAATCAGATAGTTACCGATAAGGTTTGGCACGAATTGGCTTTCGGCCTTGAGAACCTGGGAGTGGACAGAGATACCATGAGGCTCAGGGTGGCAGAGATGGCCAGCTTTTTCGGCATTCAGGAATGGTTTCATAAGGATGTGTCCCAGCTGTCCGGAGGACAGAAGCAGATGCTTAATCTGGCTGCCATAATGGCTATGCAGCCCAAGGTCCTTATACTGGATGAACCCACATCTCAGCTTAATCCCATAGCGGCTTCCGATTTTCTTAATACCCTGGCAAAGATAAACAGAGATCTTGGCACCACCATACTTCTTTCCGAACACCGCATGGAGGATGTGCTCCCCAACGCCACGGGAGTGATGGTAATGGAAAAGGGTGAGATAGCCGCATCTGCAGATCCGAGATACATAGGAAGGATCCTTTACGAAAGGAAGGACCCCATGCTTCTTGCAATGCCTGCAGCCATGCAGTCTGTTTACAGACTTGAGAGGAATATTCCGGAGATATGTCCGCTGACCGTCGGTGAAGGAAAAAAGTGGATCTCATCCCTCGGGACACCTGCCGGCAGCATTAAGGAAAAAGAAAATGAAAAAGACCTTATTACTGCCATAGAGTTCAAGGATGTGTGGTTCAGATATTCCAAGAACGGAGAGGACGTTATCAGGGATCTCAACGGTAAGATATATAAGGGTGAGATATTCTCCATTATAGGCTCGAACGGGGCTGGGAAATCCACATGTGCATCACTTATTGCGGGAATAAACAGGCCGTACAGAGGAAAGATAAAGCTTTTCGACAAGGTCGGGAACACTTTTAAAGAGTCTCTGATGGAAGGAGCTGTTTCTCTTCTTATTCAGAATCCCCAGAGCTTTTTTCTTAAGGATACTGTAAGAGAAGATCTGAAAGAGGCCCTTAGGGACAGAGACCTTTCAAAGGAAGAAAAGGACAGTAAGATAGAGGAAATGGCCCGAAAGACATTTATTACGGAGCTTCTTGACCATCATCCCTACGATCTTTCAGGCGGAGAGCAGCAGAGAGCAGCCCTTGCAAAGGTGCTTCTCAAGGATTCGGAAATACTTGTGCTGGACGAACCCGTAAAGGGTATGGACGGCTTTCTTAAGCAGAAGATGGCAGATATACTCCTGGCCTTAAAGAAAGAAGGAAGGACCATCATCCTTGTTTCCCATGATCTTGAGTTCTGTGCGGGTATATCCGACAGATGTGCCCTTTTCTTTGACGGGAATATTGCGTCAGTCAACGAGCCCAGAAGCTTCTTTGCGGAAAACAGCTTTTATACCACATCGGCCAACAGAATGACTAGACATATAAATAAAAGAGTAGTAACAGTGGAAGATATTTTGGATCTTTGGAAGAAGGAAGAGGGATGATGGAAGAAAAAAGGATCTCTAAAAGGACTCTTGTGGCATCTGTTTTTATCTTTCTCCTTGTGCCCGTGATCATATTTGTAGGAGTGGTATTCTTTGACGACAGGGCGTATTACCCCATCAGCATGGTGATAGCATTTCTGTCCATGGCGCCATTCTTTATGGTATTTGAAGGGAGAAAACCAAGGTCAAGGGAAATGGTGGTCATCGCAGTTATGATAGCGATCACGGTTGTAGGCAGGATGGCATTTTTTATGGTGCCTCAGTTTAAACCCACCATGGCGATCGTTATCATATCGGGATTCAGCCTGGGACCGGAGTCAGGCTTTATAGTGGGAAGCCTTGCATCATTTATATCTAATCTCTTTTTCGGACAGGGGCCGTGGACCCCGTGGCAAATGTTTGCCTTCGGACTTATGGGATTTCTCGCAGGATGGCTGAAGAAGCTGAACCTTCTTGAGAGGAACCGCATACAGCTCTGTATTTTCGGAGCTCTTTGCGCCATGTTCCTTTACGGGATCATGGTGGACATCGCATCCGTTTTTATGATGACTTCATCAAATGTGACTGCAGATACAGTCAAAGCTACATTCGTATCCGGCTTTCCTCTTAATGCGGTCCATGCTCTGGCAACTATAATATTTATGGCGCTTCTTGGCATACCAATGATAAAAAAGCTGGAGAGGATAAAAATAAAATTCGGGCTGATGGAGATATAGATATTAGTGGAGAAAAACTTCTAAATTATGAATAAAATATGAATTAGTATTAAATAAACTTGTAAAAAACTACCTCCTTTGTTAAAATGTTGTTACTACAAAGAAGGTGGTTTTTTTATGAAGAAAATTATAAAAAATACCTTTTCGGTGCTTATTTGTGCATCACTTATCTTCGGCAGCACATTTACGGTAAATGCCGACCAGAAATCCGATGCCCAGGAGAAGATCGAAAAACTCCAGGAACAGCAAAAGGACCTGGAAGCCGAACTTAATTCTTTAAAGCAGAATAAAAATGATACTCAGGCTTATATAGATCAGCTGGATGCTCAGATAAACCAGCTTATGGCTCAGGTAAAGGTTAAGCTGGATGAGATCGACTCCAAGCAGACAGAGATCGATGATACTCTGGAGGAGATCGAGGTAACAAAGGCAGCTCTTGAGGAAGCCAAAAAGACTGAAGAGATGCAGTATGCGGCCCTTAAGACACGTTTCCAGGCCATGTATGAAAACGGTAAGGTCAGCGAGGCTCAGAGATATCTCCAGCTTCTTTTGGGAGCAAATGATCTGGAAGACGTTTTTTCTGCTCAGAATTATATGTCCGAGATGTCAAATTATGATGCAAATCTCTGGCAGCAGTATGTGGACACAAAGAATGAGATAGCGGCTTACGAAGTTGAACTGGAAGCCAAGGAAAAACAGCTCCAGGAGGAAAAGGCAGAACTGGAATCCCAGAAAGCTGAGCTTGAGATACAGCAGCAGAGTCTGGAAATGGTCCTTACGGAAAAGGAAGCCGAGATAGTAGCTATCGATTCCCATATCAGCGATATGGTATCGGATATAAATCTCCTGAAGCAGCAGGAAGAGGATAACAAGGCTATAATAAAGGCTATAGAGGCGCAGGAAGCAGCCGCTAGAAGAGCTGCGGAAGAGGCTGCAAGAGCCAGAGCAGCAGCAAGCTCAGGTTCATCCTCAGGCACGGTAAATAATTCCGGAAGATCCCTTTCAGCAAATTACGGAACCGTTAATGTAGATACATCAGGCCTTGTAAACAGCGGAAGCTATATATTCCCCTGCGGAGGTTACATATCTTCGGGATTCGGAGGAAGATATGCTCCCACAGCCGGAGCAACCACATATCATGCAGGTATAGATATTGCGGTTTCTTCTGGATCTCCTATCAGGTCATCTGCGGCAGGAGTCGTAACGACAGTTGCATATAACGGAGCAAGAGGCAATTACATAGTTGTAAGCCACGGCGGCGGTATAAGCACCTTATATCAGCACTGCAGTGCGATCTATGCATCAGTAGGATCATCCGTATCTCAGGGGCAGACCATTGCAGCAGTAGGATCCACAGGAGTTTCCACCGGTCCCCATTGTCATTTCGAATTCTGGGTGAACGGGGCTCCCGTAAATCCTCTTATATATGTAAGCCCCTGATCAATATAATTATAAAGATGTCCCTCAGGCAGAATGCTTTAAGGGATTATCAATAAGATCCGGCTTCTTCCGGACAGACGAAGAATACAAAAACGCTATGCAAATGATTTATAGATTTGCGTAGCGTTTTATACTATTGTTTTTAGCACAATAGCTTTTTAATTATTTATGTGCTAAAAATAAAATACCCATGTTTCGTTTAACGGTATCCTTTAAACATAAGACTATGGAAATCAGGTGCTCTGAAAAATGATTTATGACAAGAAGACGGTTCAAAGACTGTAAATAGTCCGCACATCAGTGTAGTATTGGAAGACTCCTTCCTCACTTAGAAAAATGGCGAGGTGATATATTGCAAAACATAAGAAAAATTGAAACAGCCCGGGAGGCTGCGGAAAGGCTTGGAGTAACGCCGCGTGCCGTACAGAAATGGGCGGCTGCAGGCAAATTACCCGGTGCCGTAAAGCACGGCAGGTCCTGGATGATCCCAGGGAATGCTTCCGTATCCGAAAAAGCGTACGATAGGGGCCATATGGTTATAGACAGCATGGAGGATGTATCAAGTTCTGCAACATTCCGTGTAGCCATGCCGCTTTTAAACAGCTCTTATCCTGTGGGCAAAGCCATGGAATACATTAAGGCGATGCCGGATCAGGATGACAGAGATATTGCAATGGGGGAATATTACTTTTTCAGCGGCCAGTCAGACAAAGCGGCAGCCGTTATGGCAAAGTATCAGGACAGCCGCGATCCTTCACTGCGTTTTTCGGCAAATCTGATTGCCACATTTGCCAATCTTTCAGGAGGTCATACCCATTTGACCCGATTTGCAATGCATAATTTGCAGGAACAGGTACAAAACGGATTTCGTACCGATGCACCTCCGATGCTTCATGCCATTGGCATCTTCACGGTAACCGCAGAATCCGTACTGCTGCATTTGCCGACACCGAATGTGCCTCCTTTGGAAGAGTATATGCGCTATCTTCCCAGCGGACTGAAGCTTTATGCCTGCTACATACTTGCACACAAGGCCTATCTTGAGGGGGATTACAGCCGCGCCCTTGCAACGGCAGATATCGCTATTGCTATCAGCCCCGAAGTGTATCCCATCGGCTTTATTTATTGTCACATCATTGCGGCCATCGCTCTTATGAATATGAGACGCCCGAAGGAAGCTATGGACCGCCTGGAAAAAGCATGGGCATTTGCTGAGCCTGATAATCTGCTGGAGCCATTCGGTGAGCATCACGGTCTTCTGCAGGGCGTAATAGAGATCTTTTTCAAAGAGAAATACCCTGGGTTCCATAAAAAAATCGACAGGATCACCTACGCTTTCAGCGCAGGATGGCGCAAGGTCCATAACTCCGATACTAATCACGAGATAGCTGATAACCTCTCCACTCTGGAATTTACCATTGCCATGCTGTATTCACGCAACTGGACCGCATCGGAAATAGGAGAGCATCTTAATCTTTCCGAGCGAACAGTGTATAACCGGATCGACGGCATCTATACTAAGCTTGGTATCTCCGAAAAAAGACAGCTTGATCAATATATGCTGAAGTAAGACAAACAATACAGAGAGCTCATTGTTTTCACAAACAATGGGCTCTTTTTTATGTTCGTTCGTTTTTGCGAACACACAGATTCGGAAAGTGACAAAATATGCAGTAAAAAGCGGCCCTCCTTACTCTATCTCGATTTTTATAAATCCGTATGATGATAGTATAAGTGCATGGAAAGGAGCAGCCGAATGAGCATTGCAAAGAGAATCATCGCGATGGTAATGAGTCTGATTATAATAATAGGACTTCTGCCGTTTTCTGCGTTTGCAGCAGAGGGTGATGCAAACGTCATAACCAATATCAATAGTTTCTATGATCCGGAGAACAAGGGTAAAGAACCTGCACAGTTAAACACAGCAGGGCATCCGTATGGTGACAACAATTACTTCAATCTTGCGCCGCAGCATGAGTTGATGAAAATCTACACCGGCGGTGAACCGGGGAGCGCTGATAACGATGCCTGGGTTACTGAAAGCTTTAAAGTAGGAGTTACTGAGGTTAATGATTATACAAACGCAGGAAATCTGATTGCTCATATTGAAAATCCAGTCCATGAGTGGAGCTATCTTCAGGCAATCGGTTTTGATCCCGAGGGTGTGGGAAGAGATACCCATATTGCATATGTAGGTTATGACCCGGGCTCAAAAGCTATCAAGGTCGGTGTCTATGATGTGGCACGGCAAAAAGCAGCCGTTGGTCCGCGCTGGCAGGCTACAGCCTCGTGGATAGCGGATGCCGACGGCCATTCGCTTATGCAGTTCAATGCATATAACTTTATGAGCATCACGGCAGGTGACTACGATGGTGACGGGAAGGAGACTTTCGTTGTCTTTGGAAGTGGAGACGGCGACAAAGTGAACCTGACCGAATGGTATTTCTCTGCTTCCAAAAATGAGATTTATCAGCAGGCCACCAGCAGCAGTCTGCTTCACCAGTCTTATATGCGAAACGCTTCCTATAACAGCGCAGGTTCAAACGCCGGTAAAAAGCTTGGCGCCGACCTTGCCACAGGCGACTTTGACGGCGATCATATAGACGACCTTG
The DNA here is from genome assembly GCA_902797845.1 of uncultured Eubacteriales bacterium. Lineage (GTDB taxonomy): Bacteria > Bacillota > Clostridia > Lachnospirales > Lachnospiraceae > RUG14319. Next base: position 23,084 of record CADBUJ010000053.1, read on the forward strand.
CGGTAGTAAGCTTTATAGGTGCTAAAGGTAAGTATGACTCGGAATCCATCGATGGAATAGCGCCTTATCTTGCCGTTGCATTAGGAAGGGGATCGGGCGATCATATTGTAAATCAGACCTCCGGCAATCTTTCAGCTTCGGGACTCGGCGGACTCGCAACGATCAATGAAGCGGGTAACAAGCTTCATTTCCCAACCGCTCCTTCTATAACTGCAGGAAATATGGATGGTGATAATGCAGATGAAATCGTGGTGGCCGGTTATCGATTTGAGCTTAGCGGCAGCAACCTGCAAAAAAGTCTGAAGAATGCTTCAGGAAACTTTCTTGACGTAAGGGTAACCGCCTTTGACATCACAGGCGATACTATCAAACGCAATCACTACAGCAGCATGGGCGTCAATAAATTAACGGAACATAATATTGTCAAATTTAATAAATATTTAGACAACACCGAAAAGGATTTCGCCTTCGCGCCGCCCCAGGTGGCAGCAGAGTTTGTCAGAACCAATGGTGCGGGCGTTCCTGAGGATCTGTTTTTGAACGGCACCTTTATGAAATATGACAAGGAGACCAAAAAATGGATCACTAAGTTTAATGAGGATGATTTTAATGACAGCTTGGCGACAGGAGGCTGGCAAGCACAGATCGGTTTTATCACCAATGTGTCGGCGGGCGTTTTTACAGATAATGAACTTGGCAGGGAGCAGATTGCCTATACTGTCTGGTTCAAGGACGGTGAATCTAGAAATCTGATCGGCACCAAGGACAATGCCGACGATTATAGTATCATGATGGGCATTTCCGGCGGTAAAACTTACAATGATAAGGAAAATTCATATGGAGAAGTTACCAAGTACGGGACATCAGGCATGGGCTGGCTTAATGGCGGTTTTATTGGGGCCGGCGGGCAGGTATTCTTTAATGAACAATTCGACTGCACTGACAAAAAGAATGCTTTATTTGTTGCCGTGGATATAGATAAAGACGGGATTTTGGCAAAATACAAAGGCAAAGACTACAGCTATACAGACCCCACGGTCATCACCGTATTGCAGGCGGCCCCCTACTATGATGCCTTTGGATATCTGGATGAATGCCAAACCAGCTACACATTTGAAACAGCATTCGCGGTCGGGCAGAGCGAAGCCAGATCAAAATCCTTTTCGGTAGGTGCGAATCTGGAAGTGGAAACGCCCGCGGTTAAGCTGACTGTCTCTTCAGGTTATTCCGGAAGCTGGGAGGAATCGTTTAAGAAGGAATTCTCCGAAACCTATTCCACTACCTTTAAGGCAACAAGAGACAATGTGGTGGTGCTCCAGAGGACACCAGTGATCCTGTATATGTATTTGGTACAGAAGCCTGACGGTACCTTCAGCTACGAAAAAGACCCAAACGGCAATGACAGCGGAAGTTACATCACCATATCGATCCCTTGTGAACCGGTCTACGCACTGATGACCGTAGAGGAATACAACAGCTTTGTAGACGGCGATCTTTATAAGAACTCAACGCCGGCTGAAAGGCGGCTAAAGCCTATCACAATGGAGGAACTGAAGCAGAACAAAGGAAAGCCGGAAAATTATTTCAATGATTGGCCGGAAGGGGCGACCAATCTATCCGCGAGCACATATTCCGCAAGCAACAGCACCGGCAGTATCACAAGCACCTTTTCCTCTTCTGAAAGCGAATCGGTAGAACAGTCAACGACACACGGCTTCTACTTTAATTCCAGTGTGAAGGCAGGCGGCGGTGCCTTTGGTTTTGGCGCATGGGCAGGGGCAGAAGTGAGTACGGAGAACAACACGACTCAAAGCACCTTTACTACGAATGTTTCCTCGAAGACTGTTTCAGGTACAGTTGGAAACCTGGGTGAATCGGGGCTTCCTGCGGATATGTTGAATAGTTATGTGTTTGATTGGCAGTTTGGAAGCTGGAAAATGAATCTTGGCGGCGATGCGAATATTTATGCTTATGGATATCGTGTTATGGACGCGAAGACCGTAGATCAGGTTACCACTTTAAAAGTGGAAGACGGCCCCGGCGATGTAGAGAGCGCTGTACTTATATGGGATCCGGTGGAGGGTGCTGCGGAATATACTGTTTATATCTATGCGGACGGAGAATATACGCAGATAGCAACCACTACAGACAGCACGTATACGTACCAGATCCCTGCAGATTCCAGGCAACGAGAATTTGTTTTTGCTGTGACCTTTACCCGTGACGGCTCCGTCAGCCCCTATTCCAATCGGGTAACTTATTACCGTCAGTCCTACGGTATGTCCGCTTATCAGGTGGCGGTGCAGAACGGATTCGTGGGTACAGTTGAAGAGTGGCTGGCATCCCTTGTCGGTGCAGACGGAAAGGAAGGAGTTGGTATTGAAAGCATCACCTTCAATAATGATGGCGAGATGTTGGTTGATCTTACAGACGGAACGATCGTAAATCTCGGTGTCATTCACGGCGAAGACGGAGAAAACGGTCTTACTCCGTATATTGACGAAAACGGAGTTTGGTGTATCGGCGAAATAAATACCGGTGTAAAGGCGACCGGCGCAGACGGGGAGGATGGTATCACACCGCAGCTTCGTATCAACAGCGAAACAGGCGAATGGGAGGTATCTCTTGATAACGGCATTAACTGGGAAACCACCGGAGTTGCAGCTGCTGGCGAAAAAGGTGAAGCAGGTGAAGATGGCGTCGGTATTAAAATGGTTGAGATGGACCGGGACGGAAACTTGATTATCACCCTGACAAATGACGCTTCCTTTAATCTTGGTGTGGTCCGCGGCGCTGACGGCTATGACGGTGCCGATGGTACAGACGGTAGGGACGGTGCCGATGGTGCAGACGGTAAGGACGGTGCCGATGGTGCAGACGGTAAAGACGGTCAGGATGGAGCAGACGGTAAAGACGGCGCGGATGGCAGCAACGGTACTGACGGCAGAAACGGCATTAACGGCAAAGATGGTGTTGACGGTAAAGACGGCGCGGATGGAAAAGACGGAAAAGATGGCAAAGACGGACTTGGCATTGCCGATATCAAGATCGACGAGAACGGAAACTTTATCTTTACAATGAGTGACGGAAGTATTATAAACGCCGGATCCGTACCGAAGGATGATCACGTGAAAGGAGTTGAAGGGTTATACAAAGGCGGCATCACTGAAGAGGATGGTAATTCCTCTGAAATGCTTGCCATTATAGCAATAATCCTGTCTTCTGTAAGCCTGCTGTGGAATCTTTTCAGTCTGACTGCCCGCATCCGTAATAAGAAAAAAGATGTGTAGTTAGGATCTTATGAGTTATGCATCAGCTGTCTGTATATATTCATCAGGCAGGTAAAAGGATTGTTTGTACGGATGGCTGAAAACCCGAAAAACTATATATATTGCTTTAATATTGTTCCTGTCCCTAAAGGGACAGGACCTTTTTTTTTGCCGTATAAATGATATAATTACCGATATACAGGAGGAAGCATATGGCTCGTGGAAACTTGCGCGGACATTTAAATACAGTCCTTAAACATAAAAGGATCGTGGCAGAATACTGCTTCAGAGCAGGGCTTTACAGGCAGGGGATATTCCATGATCTCAGCAAATTTTCACCGGAAGAGTTCATTCCGGGGGTCATGTATTATCAGGGCAACAGAAGCCCGAATGCTGCTCAGAGAGAGGAGCACGGGTATTCTTCTTCCTGGATCCATCATAAAGGCAGAAACAAGCATCATTACGAATACTGGAATGATGTGGGACCGGACAGATCCAAGGGAGAGGTTCCTGTAAGGATGCCTCTTAAATATGCCATAGAGATGTTTTTTGACCGTATAGCAGCCAGCAAGACATATGAAGGCGATAACTATACGGATGAAAGTGCGCTGATATATTACAACAAAACAAAGGATGTGATCAGGATACATCCTGACACTAGAAAGCTTCTGGAGCTTTTATTAAATATGTTGTATTTACGCGGCGAAGATTTTACCATGGAGTATATTAAGAAAAAGCTTTTAAAGAAGAACTGAAATGGGGATCTTGAAATACAGATATGTGGCTCCGTGCCATTTCGGAATGGAAAGAGTCCTTAAGGAAGAGATCCTTGCCCTGGGGTACGAAATAGACAGTGTTACTGACGGCAGGATCTTTTTTTCAGGGGACATATCAGCTATTCCCAGATGCAATATATTTTTAAGAACTGCCGAGAGAGTAATGATCTTGGCAGGCTCTTTTGATGCCTATACCTTTGATGAATTATTCGAAGGTGTAAAGGCACTTCCCTGGGAGGAGCTTATTCCGGAGGACGGACAATTCCCCGTTAAGAAAGCATCATCAGTAAACAGTAAGCTTTTCAGCCCTTCCGATATCCAGTCCATAGTAAAAAAAGCCATAGTGGAAAGGCTTAAAACAAAGTACGGAAGAGAATGGTTCCGGGAGACAGGAAGCGTATATCCCATTAGAGTATTTATAAATAAGGACAGGGTGAGCATTGCCCTTGACACAACAGGGGAA